>DASVNF010000172.1:0-11601 GCA_036384015.1 Burkholderiales bacterium | reverse complement strand
CTACTACCTGAACTACGAGACCTTCCACCTTTGCTGCCACGTCCAGGACAACTGGTTCGTGCGCAACATGCCGCTGGTCAACACCATCCGCCGCCACCATGCCGCGCACCACAGCCAGCCGATCATGATGGAGCGCAACATGAACCTCACGTACCCGGTGGCCGACTGGTACATGGGCACCAGCGACCTCGACCGGGGCCTCCTGGGCCATCTTTTCAACGGCTACAGCACCAGGCATGTGAAGAAGGAATACGCCTCCGACCAGGGCGCGCAGCTCGACCAGCGGGCCGCCGCCTGACAGCCGTTTTCCGCCGGAAAGAAGTACGGATGGGCGCCTCGGGGCGCCCGTTCTGTTTCGGCGTGGACGCTAAAACCCGATTCCACCGATAATGGATGCCGGGCTGCCCCTGAACAATTCATGGACCTGCAGGAATTCACGCTGAGCACGAACCAGGCTGTCCCGCCGGCGGGACAGCCGCCGATGCTGCAGGCGTTGTGGCATTTGCGCAAGGGCGACTGGAACACGGCCCATGCGATCGTCCAGGAACATAAAGGCGAGCAGTCATCGGCATGGGTGCATGCCCACCTGCACCGGGTGGAAGGAGACCTTTCCAATGCCGGTTACTGGTACGGCCGTGCCGGAAAGAAGGCCGTTAAAACAGGACTGGAAGAAGAATGGAAGTCGCTGGTCGCGCACTTCCTCGCGGAGTCCCCATGATCGTCCTGCAACGTTCGGCTGCGTTCCATCTCTGAGACGGGGCCTGCTGACGCAGTAGAGTTTCCCTGGAGTTATGTTCTCTAGCGTTCTGTAGCGTTAGTCCGTTGTGTGTAGCCAGACGTGTAGCTACGCTCCCAATCAAAACTTGACGATGGAGCATCAATGGGCCAATTGAACGAGGGCGGACGAGCCTACGGTGGTCCCGCTCGGCCCTTGGGGAGACATCCTGGCCGCTGACCTGGAAGCCCGGGGCGTAAGGGTTGTCCGGCCCGCAAAGAGCCCCGAAGAACAGCTTTTACGCATCTGGCACGGGGGAACGGCCCAGTAGCCGGGAACTTTGCTCAGCATGCATCCCAACACATCACGGTTCCCCTACCAAAGGACATGCAGCATTCTGGTAGCATGAGTTCTCCTAGTACTCGGTGTCCCATACAAAAGCGCAAATCGAAAAAGTAGCCGCGATGAGTTCTAACAAATTCAGGATTACTCTAAAGGGCGATGAGGCCGATGACAGCCTTCGCTTGAGTGATCTCATCGATCAGTTGAACGCAGTAAAGGCGGTGCTGAATCAGGTTGATACTGGGATTACAGGGCACCGCGGTCCGAGTCTCTATTATCGCGTGACCAATATCACCATGAACAGCCCGGCCACCTTCGAGCTGGAGGCGGTGCCGACTGCTAGATCGACCCGCGTTCATAGCCGCCGCGTAGTGTCGAAGTTCAGTCGTGACCTGAAAACTGTCATTTCGGGCAAACGCCCCAAAGAAGCCGACTTGGAGTTGCTTGAGTCTTACGGCGCATTGGTCCAACCAATGCAAAAACACGTGGCTCAGGTGTCTTTGCAGTTTGAGGATAAACAGGCGGTCGATCTACCGCGCAATCTCGCTATGAAGGTTGAGGAGATTCTTGGACCGGATCAAGTCGAGATCGGTTCTATTGTCGGCAGTTTGGA
The DNA here is from genome assembly GCA_036384015.1 of Burkholderiales bacterium. Classification (GTDB taxonomy): domain Bacteria; phylum Pseudomonadota; class Gammaproteobacteria; order Burkholderiales; family JACQAP01; genus JACQAP01. The sequence goes on along the minus strand of DASVNF010000172.1, from coordinate 9,931 downwards.
TGTGATTGATGTTCACAATCAGAGAAACCTTTTTAAGGTTTATCCGGTCGTCGGTCCGTCTAGCATCAAATGTAAATTCCCCCAAGGGATGTTGGCTGAAGCAATCGCAGGAATTCAGCATTTCGTAAGGATCCACGGTGAACTTCATTTTAAGAAGTCAGAGAAATTTCCGCATCTAGTCAAAGTAACCAGGATCGAGCAGCTCTCAGAGCGTACTGGCAAAGCACCTTTGTCCAGTTTGCGAGGTATGGCGGAGGGCGCTTTAGGCGGCAAATCATCGACCGAGTACGTTGACAAGGTGCGGAATGGCGACTGGTAAGCCAAAGTTCTATTGGGACGCCGCGCCGCTGATTGCATGGATTACCAATGAAAAACGCGCCGACCCATCAGAGATGGACGGTCTGGCCGAGGTCGTTGAAATGGTGGAGCGCGGCTCCGCGGTACTCTTGACCTCTGTGTTGTGGCGCGCCGAAGTTTTGGAACTAAACCTGAGCAAGGCCCAGCGACAAAAACTAGAGCAATCCTTCGATGGCCGCAGCTTCATAGAGTTGTCCGTTGACGGTCGAATTCTGGATTTGGCCGGAGAAATCCGAACTCTTCAGCGGTCATCCAAGAAAAAAGACGCCATCAAGAACATAAGAACTCCTGACGCAATTCACCTAGCCACTGCGATTCAGTACGACGCTACCGAGTTCCATACGTTTGACGGCAAGCGATCCGGCCCGAACCGGGGTGGTCTCCTCTCTTTGGATGGTAATGTGGGCGGTCATAGGCTCAGGATCTGTGTGCCTCATGCGACCCAACTCCGTCTAAATTTCCCGACGTCGCCAGACAACCCAGAAGCGGAGTAGCAAAGTTTTGGTACGCCAAACGTCCTTTGATTACATGCAAAGCGATTCGCCGCGGGCGTAACAGTTGAATTTCTCCACCGCCGCATTGCCTTTCTCAACGGCTTCAGTCTGCTTGCACTTCGCCCAATTGGCGAGTTCCGAGACAAAGGTTTCCACTTCCACCCTGCACCACTTGAATGCGCGTTGATCTTCGGCGAGCTTCTTTCCGTCCCATTGAATGCAAAACGGTTCTGTAGGCTCGGGGCAATAAGCGAAGGCCACGGCGGGTAGAAGGAGCATTGCAGCCACAAGCAGACGATAGCTGGTCATCTGGCGTCCTCCCTTGAAGGAAGGGGTATTATCCTCCTCGACCGCCAAGACATGCTGCTGGCATTCAGGGGGAGATGGATGACTTTCGAGCCATTGAACTTTGCCGCTTTCACCAACGACAAGGCGAGGCAGCTCAAAGCCCTCGTTCGGCGTACCCAGGGCGAGATTTCCCTGGAAGACCTGGAGCAAGACGCTTGGCTGCTTGCGCTAGAGATCGGGGAACGACATCAATGCCCCCTCGAAGGTTATTGATCTGATTTCGAGTTAGCGCTTCATTCTTTCGAAAGGGAACAATGCCAATCCATCCAGGGACAGTGTATTTCCAGATCCGTTGGCCTTCAGAGGGGTTTCCAAAGGCCGTGGAAACTGTATTTTCGGGAAATGTTGACGCTGATACTTGGTGTACGGTTTCCGTCTTGCCAAAAGGTTGCCTGCAAACAGACATTGCGAGTAGCGATGCGCAAGTCACATCTATATTTCAAATGATGAGAATTAAGGGGACTGGGTATGCCGTTCTCGCGTTTTCCTGGGGAGATGATGGCAAACCGAGTTGTTATATTAATGGTGCTCAACTAAATACGATCGAGCAAGCCACCGGGCGGATTTTTGAACTAGTTCTGCGCGCAGAACAGAAGGATGAAAGCCATCCGGTTGTCCATGTTTCGGATAACACGCTCGCCAAAGCTTCGAACAATGAGTGGCTGTTCCTCGAAACATTGCGCGATATGGACGCCCGAATTCTCCGACATTCCGACTACGACCTAGTGCGACTATCTGCGTTGATTCGCCAACTTTTGCTTGACGATGTACCGCTGGCCCACTTAGTGAACCGAGATCTAAACGTTAAGATTCGGTTTGATGTGATGGTTCGGCAGGGACCGGAGCCAGCGGAGTTGATTGAGGCGAAGTTTCAACTATTCAGCTTATCTCCAGATGGCTTGGTTTCGGAGAGAAACACCCTTGATCAGTTTCTAGGTCGCGCGGTCCTTCGTATGGAGAAGATGGAATTCTCTGTAAAGGAAGTAATTCGAACGGTCGCGCACGTGTTGGGTGGGGTCCACAGCGGGCAGGCAAAAAACGACCTCGAAGAAAAACTCGTGCAGCTGGAGAGCAAGATTAGAGCTCACGGATCACCGATGCCGCTTTACGTGATTCAAGATATTGCGAAAGTCGTTGTCCAAGCGATGCTTCCTATTGCCGCGGCTATTGTCACTAAATACGAAAAGTAGCTTCGGCAGGCGGTCGATTCCTCCACGTCGCCTGTGTAGCTAGACGTGTAACTGCGCCGCCGGAACTAGGCTAAAATCTCAAGAAATTCAAGCGCATCTCTCAGCCGCTTGACTATTCCTCGCGGAGAACGAAACGCAATGAGCAAGCTGGAAATTCGCATTGAGCCCGGCCATCCGCCGGCGCCCCCGTCGTTGCCCGACCCACTGGGATTCGGCAAATATTTCACCGGCCGCATGTTCACCCGGCACTACACCTCGGACAAGGGGTGGCATGGCGAGACAATTGGTCCCTATCGTCCGATCGGCCTCGATCCCGCAGTCATCGCGGTCCACTGCGGCCAGATGATTTTCGACGGGACCAAGGCCTACCAGCGTCCGGACGGCCATCTCAACCTGTTCCGCCCGGAAAAGAACGCCGAGCGTTTCAACCGTTCCGCGTCGCGCATGGCAATGCCGCAGATGGATGTCGATGAACAAGTCCAGTCCATGGCCGAGCTAGTACGCCTGGAGCACGCGTGGACGCCGAAGCAGGAAGGGGCGGCTCTTTATATTCGCCCGGTCATGATCGGCCTCGACACCACGCTCGAAGTGCGCGCCAGCCGCAGCTACCTCTTCTATATCATTCTGAGCCCCGTGGCGCCGTACTTCGCCGGCGGGTTCAAGCCGATTTCCGTCCTGGTGTCCGACGATTTCGTGCGCACGGTGCGCGGCGGCACCGGTGAAGCGAAGACGCCGGGCAATTATGCGGGCAGCCTGCGTGGCACGGAGAACGCCCTCGCCGCCGGCTATCAGCAGGTGCTGTGGCTGGATGCGGTGGAACGGCGCTTTGTCGATGAAGTCGGAGCCATGAACATCGCCTTCGTGTATGGGGACAAGCACATCCGCACACCGTCGCTCTCTGGTGCCATCCTGCACGGCATTACCCGGGATTCGCTGCTGCGCCTGGCGCCCGACCTTGGGTACACGGTGGAAGAAACTCGCATCGACGTGAGGCAAGCCCTGGGGGACGTGGAAACCGGAAAAATCACCGAAGCCTTTGGCATCGGCACCGGCGCCGTGATCGCGCCGGTGGGCCGATTCGGCTACCAGGGCACGGACTACAAGGTCGGCACCGGGGAGCCCGGGTCGGTTGCGCGTCACCTTTACAAGACACTGACCGACATCCAGTATGGACGGGTGCCCGATCCTTACGGCTGGACCCGTCTGGTCGAAGTTTCAACTGCCGCGAATCCTGTCTTTGCGCGGGTGTAGTCCGGCATGACTGCGAGCGCCCGCTACGCGGGCGCTTTCATTTTGAATTGCATGGCCGCGAATGGCGGGCATCGGCCGGTTTCTTGAAGCAGTCTTGGTCCTTTCCCCTTTTACATTGCCCATGATGAAGCGTGCAGATCTTGCAAGGCTGTTTTTGTTGGCCGCCATATGGGGAGCTTCTTTCATGTTCTTTCGGATGGCTGCGCCGGTGCTCGGCCCGCTCGTTACCGCCGAATCCCGTGCGCTGCTGGGTGGACTGGCTTTATTCATCTGGTTTCGTGCGACGGGTGCCGACCTGCAATTCCGGGAGCACTGGCGGGCTTATCTGATCATCGGCCTGCTCAACTCCGCGCTGCCGTTCTCGCTGTTTGCTTTCGCGAGCATTTACCTGTCGGCTTCGTACGCGGTGATCCTCAATGCGTCTGCGCCGATGTGGGGTGCAATATTCTCTGCAATCTGGCTCGGCGAGCACTTGACCATGAAAAAGGTATCGGGACTGTTTGCCGGGGTGCTGGGTGTCGCACTGGTGATGGGGTTCGGCGTGCCGGAACCGGTGCCGATGCTGGCCTGGGCGTCCGCCGCCTGCCTGCTCGCCACGATGAGCTATGCCCTCGCCGGCGTCTACATGCGCAAATACCGCCAGCCGCTCAAGTCCCAGGGCCTCGCCACCGGCAGCCTGCTCGGCGCGGCGCTGATCATCCTGCCGCTGCTGCCGCTGTATCCGCCGCCGGGAGCGCCGACGTTGCCGGTGGTCCTCAGCGTACTGGCACTGGCGTTGTTGTGCAGCACGGTGGCATTCGTCCTTTATTTCCGGCTCATCGCGGATGTCGGCCCCACCCGCGCGCTGACGGTGACATTCCTGATGCCGGCGTTCGGCATGATCTGGGGAGCATTGCTGCTGGGCGAACACATCACGCTGGTGATGTTGGGAGGCTGCGCACTGATTCTTCTGGGCACATCGCTGGTCTTCGACTTGCTGCGCCTGCCGGCACGAACCGCCCACACCGAGACGGGGAACTGATCAGAATGCCGCGAGCGAAGCCTCGATGCGGGGCAGCGCGGTCTGCAGGCGCGATTGTGCTGCGCCGTCCCGCAGAACCAGCAACTCCTGCCTCAGGTTATCGCCGCGTTCATTGCGGCCGAAGCGGGCGAGCGCGCGCCCGCGTGCAATCACGAAGTTGGTCCAGGGCAGCGGTTCCCGCGCGGTGTAGCGCTCGAGGGCGCCGGCATAACGCTCCGCTTCGGCCCACTCTCCGAGTTCCAGCGCCACATCGATCGCCATGTTGTAGAAATGGAAATAGTTGTGGCTGACGCAGCCGAGGGCAAGCTGGGCTTCGCCTTCCGCCAGCGCCTTGCGCCGCACGGCGGTATCGTCGCTGGCGATCGCGATCGCACCGAGAACCCACGGGCCGGTGTAGTTCGGGCCGATCTGTTCCACCAGCGCATGGGCCTGGTCCAGCAGGCGTCTTGCCTCGACGGGTTTGCCGAGTCCCAAACTGGCCATGCCCATGCCGGTGAGGGCATCGGCTTCGAATCTCGCCGCGCCAAGGCGCCGGCTCAACTGCAGGGCTTGTTCACATTCGGCGTAGCTCTCCGCATTCCGCCCGGAATGGTGATAGAGATTCGCCAGCACGACCCGGGACAGCGCTTCACTTCGAAGGTCGCCGATGCGCGACGCCATCTGCAACGCCTGCATGCAACGCTCCGCGCCCTGCTCGAATTCGTTGCAGTACAGATGCATGACGCCGAGCATCGGCAGGTTGTTGATCTCGACCCGGGCCAGTCCATGCTCGCGCGCCAGGGCGATGCAACGCTCGAAATAACCCCTGGCCGTGATTATGCGCGCGTTCTGGTAGTAGGCGTCGCCGAGGCCGCCCAGCGCGCGCGCCTCGTCCGCGGGGGCGCCGATTTCGGTGGCAAGCCGGCGCGCCTCTTCGTGCGCCCTGAGGCAGGATTCGATGTCGCCGAGGGGGAAATAGACGTTGCCGCGCAGCGAGTAGATATTGATCAGCGCCTTGCGCTCGCCCAGCGCCAGCGCCAGGCGCTCCGCGTTGACGAGCGCGGAAAGCGCACGGTCGTAGATGTCGAGGATGCGCAGTCCGCCGGCAATGCCGATCCATGCCCGCAGGCGCTGGCCGTCGTCCTGTGCCAGGTGCAGGGACTCGCCGAAGGATTGGACCGATTCCGCGGTCTGCCCGTGGTCGCGCTGCAGCTCGCCGCGCAGCAGGAACAGGTCGCAACGGTCGCGTTCCCCGATCGCGAAAGCCAGCGCGCGGCCGATGAGTTCAAGCGCATGCCCGATGCGGTAGCTCGCGGCTTCGGTTCGCGCCGCCCGCATGTACGCCGCGAAAGCCGCGGGGCTGCCGGCCGCCCCGAGATGGTGCGCTTCCAGGACGACGTCACGCTCGGAATACCAGCGCGCCGCGGCGGTGTGCAGTTCCAGCCGCCGCGAGCGCAACAGCGATCCGTAGACGGCTTCCTGGATGAGCGCGTGCGCAAACAGGAATTCGGCTGCTTCGCCGCGCAGCAAGCCCTGGTCCTCCATGCGCGACAGTGAATAGTCGGCGTTGCCCAGCAAATGGCGTAGGGCGTCGAGCCGGAAACGCAAGCCGAGCACGGAGGCAACCTGCAGCGCCTGCCGTTCCCCCGCGTCCAGCCGGTCCAGGCGCGACAGGATCAGATTCTGCAAGGACCCGGGCACCGCGGCGCCAGGCGTTTGTCCTGCGCGCAGCAACTGATCGAGGAACAAGGGGTTGCCGTCGGCGCGCTGCACGCAGGTTCGCGCAAATTCGCCGTCGCCGTGCTGATAGCGCGCGGCCATCTGCAAGGCTTCGCTTTCCGACAGCGGACCCAGGTCGAGGGTCGTCAACGAGCACGTGCTGGCGTTGCGCCACGCGGGAGTGACGGGATCGCCCTCGGTGCGCGAAGTCATCGCCAGGATTGTCCGCGAGCCGCGCGTGGCCGAGGCAATCCAGGCCAGGCTTTCCATGGTCAGCGGCGTTGCCGAATGGATGTCCTCCACGACGATGAGCAGCGGCTGTCGGGACGCCAGCGATCGCACCAGCTCCTTGAGCGCCGCCTGGCGGCCGCTCTGGCGCCGGCTGCCGTCCATGTCCTGCTCCGCGCCGCGTGAAGCAGAGGACTGCAGACCCGACATGTCCGCCAGGAAGCGGCGCAGTTCGGGCGTGACCGGAGCGTGCTCGAGTGCCTTCGCCGCCTGTTCCGCGTCGGTGTTCGGTCCCGCGCCGATCAGGTTGCGGATCAACATGGAAAGCGGATCGCCGCCGAATTCCACGATCTGTCCCATGTGTGTTTCGAACCCCATGGAGCGGGCCCGCGACGCGAGTTCTTCCATGAGACGGCTCTTGCCGATGCCTGCATCGCCGCGCATCAGCACGACGCGGCCGGATTGCGTGGACAGGCAGTTTTCCAGCATGTCCCCGAGCTGGCGCAATTCGATCTCGCGGCCGATGAAAGGCCGGGCCGAAGCGTTGCCGTCGAAACCGCGACGCAGCGATTCCACGCGCCAGATGGGCGGCGGGTTTTCGATGCCGGCGATGGTCATGCCCGGCAGCAATTCCGCGCGCAGGCGCTCGCCGACTGTTTCCCGGATTTCTCCCGTGATCCGGATTTCGCCGGGCGATGCGCCTTCCATGATGCGTGCCGCCACGCTTACCGGGCCGCCGGTCAAGGTCGTGCCGCCGTCGTCCTGGCTTGCGAGCACGCGGCCCCCGGCGACGCCGATCTGGCTTTCGAGCCGTCGTCCTGCCGCGTTCTGCATCTTCGGCACGCTGTCGCGTATCGCCATGGCGGCGAGAATGGCGCGTTCGGCATCGTTGCCATGGGCGACGGGCACGCCGAAGACCGCCATCAGCCGGGAACCGATGTAATTGGTGACCGTGCCGCCGTACTGGCGTACCCGGGCCCGCACCAGTTCCCGGTAGCGCAGCAGGAAATCGTGCAGGTCCTCGGGATCCGCGCTGTCGGCGAAGGCGGTAATCCCCGAAATGTCGGTCAGGAATACGGTTGCGTGCCGCAATTGCGGCGCGTCGGCAGCGCGCGCAGCGGGCTGGCTTTCCGCCAGGCGCTCCGGCGCGGTGTCCGGTTCTTCCGTGCTGGCTGCGGCAGTGTGGCGGTACTGGAGTATTTCCCTGTAGAGGCGCTCGGTTTCCGGTTCCGGCGGCACGCCCAGTTCGAGGCGCAGGATCTCGCGGCAACGTCGGTATTGCTCGAGCGCGGCCGCGTGTCGCCCCTGGGCCACAAAAATGTGCATGGCTTCCCGGTGCACGTCTTCGCGCAACGGGTCCAGGGCAAGCAGCTGGGTGGCCGCCGCCAGTGCCTGGCCGTGGTTATCCGTCTTCAGGTTCTGGTCGATCAGCGCCGCCAGCGCATCCGCCACCAGGTTGCGAAGGCGTTCGCGCTCGGCCCGCAGCCAGTCTTCGAAGGCTGGCGCGCGCACGTCCATCCCGTCGAGCAGATGGCCACGGTAGAGGCCGGCAGCCAGCTCGCGGTGGCCTGGGTCCGCCGACTGAGCGTGACCGACGAATTCGAGGGCGTCGATCTCCATGGTGGATGTATCGAGCCGCACGGTCTCGGTCCCAGCGCTGAGCACGTCGGCACCGACATCGGCGAGGGATTTGCGGATCGCGGTCAGTGCCTGCCGCAGGCTGGTGCGGGCCTGGGCCTCGTCGGCGTCTTCCCACAGCAGGGTGGCAAGGCGATCGCGCGATTGCGGCCGGTCCGCGGTCAGCGCCAGGTAGGCGAGCAGGGCGCGCGCCTTCTTCGGCGGAAGGCTGACCGGCTCGCCGGATGCCGCGTGCAGTTCGAACCCGCCCAGCAGTCGCAGACGCAGTTGTGCCACGTGAACGCCTTCCGTTGGTCTTCCGATTCCCGGCCCGGGCCGGTTTTCACGCCATTTTCACGCCCGTCGGCACGGTGCAATCACGCCGCGTAAGCATGATGCCGTCCATTCCCGGCGCGGTGCCGGGTTGACCGAACGGGGAAAGGCACTATTTTATGGCACTCAGAGATTGCAGGGACGTACCTGTTTCAACAAGTAACCGCGCTTCGCTGGACCGCTACGAGGCGGCCACCCGGCTTCTGCACGGTTATTACGGCGATCCGCTGGGAGCGATCGACCGCGCGCTGGAAGAAGATCCGGAATTCATCATGGGGCATTGCCTGCGCGCCGGCCTGATGGTGATGTCCACCGACAAGGGCGCCGAGCCCATGCTGCAGAAGAGCGTGCGCGCGGCACAGGGGCTCGAGCACCGTGCCAACGACCGCGAGCGCGGGCATATCGCCGCGGCCGAGGCATGGCTCAACGGCAATTTCGAGCGCTCGATCCGGCTCTACGGCAACATCCTGCTCGAGTATCCGCGTGATGCTCTGGCGCTGCAGATCGCGCACGTGGGCGATTTTTTTCTCGGTCAGTCATCGATGCTGCGCGACCGCGTCGCACAGGCACTGCCGTTCTGGAACGACACCGTCCCGGGCTATGGCTACGTGCTGGGCATGCATGCTTTCGGCCTCGAGGAAACGGCGCTGTATGGCCAGGCGGAAGCGACGGGCCGCAAGGCGCTGGAACTGAACGCGCGCGATCCCTGGGCCGTGCACGCGGTGGCGCATGTCATGGAAATGCAGGGACGGGTGGATGAGGGGATGAACTGGCTGCTGTCGCGTTCCCAGGACTGGGCACCGGACAATGGCCTGGCCTATCACAACTGGTGGCACCTGGCCCTGTTCCACCTGGACCGCGGCGACGAGGAGCGCGTCATCGAGTTGTACGACACGGCCGTGCGGCGCCCCGACAGTAACGTGGTCCTGGAAATGATCGATGCCTCCGCATTGTTGTGGCGCCTTCATCTGCGGGGCGTCGACCTGGGCGCACGCTGGGGCCTGCTTGCGGACGCGTGGGAACCGCGCCTCGAAGAGGCCTACTACGCATTCAACGATGCGCACGCGATGATGGCTTTTGTCGGCGCGGGGCGCCGCGAGGCGGCAGCGAGCCTGCTGAAAGCGCTGGAAAAACGCACCGCCGAAGGCGGGACCAACGGCCGCATGACCTGGGAAGTGGGCCTGCCGCTGTGCCGAGCGCTCAACGCATTCGCAGAAGGCGATTGCGCCGCAGCCGTCGAACTGCTGCTACCCCTGCGCCTTGTCGCATCGCGCTTCGGCGGCAGCCATGCGCAGCGCGACATCATCAACCTTACGCTGATCGAGGCGGCCCTGCGCGGCGGCAGGCTGACCCTGGCCCGGGCGCTTGCCTCCGAGCGTACTGCGCTGAAACCG
>DASVNF010000171.1:0-3205 GCA_036384015.1 Burkholderiales bacterium | reverse complement strand
GACCAGGGCGTGCACCTGATCGGCTTTCCCGGCTGCTTCCCGAACGTCTATTCGCACAAGATGATGGAGCGGCTCTGCACGCACCCGAATGTCGGCGGTGCCCTGCTCGTCTCCCTGGGCTGCGAAGGGTTCAACAAGGGCAAGCTGCAGGAAACCATCCGCAAGTCCGGCCGGCCGGTGAAGCTCCTCGAAATCCAGGGGACCGGCGGCACGCGCAAGACCATCGCGGAAGGCTCGGCCTGGATCAAGCAGACGCTGAAGCAGCTGGAAGACACGCCCCGCGCCGACATGGACCTCGAAGAGCTGATCGTCGGCACGATTTGCGGCGGCTCGGACGCCACCAGCGGGCTCACGGCCAATCCGGCGATGGGGCGCGCCTTCGACTTCCTGGTGGAAAAGAACGCCACCTGTATTTTCGAGGAAACCGGCGAACTCATCGGCATGGAGCACTGGATGGCCAAGCGCGCCGAGAACCCGGTGCTGGGCGAGGAAATCGTCAAGACCGTCGCCAAGGCTGCCAAGTATTACGCCACCTACGGGCATGCCAGCATCGGTCCGGGCAATGCGGACGGCGGCTTGACCACCATCGAGGAGAAATCGCTGGGTGCCTACGCCAAGTCAGGCCAGTCGGTGATCTCGGGCATCATCAAGCCCGGCGACGTACCCATCAAAGGCGGCCTGTACCTGCTGGACGTCGTGCCCGACGGCGAGCCGCTGTTCGGCTTTCCCAACATCAGCGACAACGCCGAGATCGCGGAGCTGATGGCCTGCGGCAGCCACCTGAGCCTGTTTTCCACCGGACGCGGTTCGGTCGTCGGTTCGGCCATCGCCCCGGTCATCAAGGTCTGCGCGAACCCGGACACCTACAAGCGCATGTCGGACGACATGGACGTCGATGCCGGTCGCATCCTCGAAGGACGAGCCACGCTGGACGAAGTCGGCCGCGAGATCTACGACCTGATCCTGCGGGTCGCCAACGGCGAACAGACCAAGTCGGAAGCGTTAGGGCACCAGGAATTCATCCTGACCTACAAGAGCTTCGAGCCCATCGGGCCGGCCTGCTTTCCCTCGGCTGCATAGTGCATCGACACCCGACGCAAGGACGCAGAGAAGTGCGCGGACCCATTTCCTGGCAGCCATGCGCCCGTGTCGGCGTTCCCCGAAATGGATATCGCTTAGCGGAAAACGAGGTGGCGGGCAGGCACAGGAATGACGGCCGGAATGAACAATGCCGGACACAGGACTGCCCGTTAGAGGTCGCCTGACAAAAAGCTGAAAACCGCCGGACCCATTCCCCACGTCGGTCCGGTGACAGCGCTACTGCTCAGCGCCGCTGGCCGAGCTTGCCGAGCACGCCTTCGGCGATGCGGTCGAACAACGCCAACTCGGTGGGTTCCTTGCTGAGAGTCACTTCGCCGAGCTGGAACCGCCGCACCAGCTCGCTCTGGGAGCATTCAAGGGCGGTCTTGCCATGGCGGTCGGCGAACAGGTAGCGGGTCTTGAGCGGGCTGATGAACGTCAGCTTCGCGGTCTGGTGCTTTTCCTTTTCGTGCTTGCGGATGATTTCCACCCAGCTTCCCAGCTTCAGCGCCGGCGGCAGCGCAGACGCGGGTTTCGCGCCCGCCGTGCTGCCGCGCAACTGGACGGTAAAGTCCAGATCGGCGACCTCGACCTGGCCCTTGCCGAAAGGGTTGGGCACGGTGACCGGCGCGGTCATGTCCAGGGATTCCAGTTCCGCCGGCTTGGCGGCAGCCGGGGCAGGAGGCTTTGCCGGTTTTGCCGGCAATGGCGGTTTCGGCTTTGGCGAGGGTCCTGGCCTCGGCGCGGGCGTGTGCGGTTTTGCGGGGGCGGCAGGCGTCTTTTCGACCTTTGGCAATTCGAGGGCCGTCGGCGGTCCGCGGCGCGGCGCGGGGGCCGCCAGCACCGCGGGCGCAGCGTCGGCCGCGGGAGCCGATTCGATCACCGGCAATTCGAATGCAGGGGCGGGCTCCACAGGCTTGGAGAGAACCGCCGGTTCGGGTTCGATCACGGGCTTGAGCTCGATGGCCGCGAAGTCCAAGTCGTGCATCGAATCCGCTGCCGGCTCGACGGGCGCGGCGGGAGTCGCAGGCACAAATTCGATCCCGGGCAGTTCGATCGCGGGCGCCGGCTCAATGATCTTGGCGGGAATCTCAGCAACGGGTGTCGCTGGGACCACGGGCGCAAAGTCGATCTCGGACAACTCGAACGCGGGGGCCGGCTCAGTGGGCCTGGCGGCGATCTCGGGCGTGGGCTCGATCGCGGGCGCAAGCTCGACGGCCGGAAGCTCGCGCGCGGGCAACGAATCCGTTGGGACCGCCTCGGCCACGGGCACCGGCGCGATTGCAATCTCTTCCGGGGCCGGCTCCGCCTTGACCAGTGGATCGGCGAGCGAGAGGCCGACTTCGATCGGCGGCGGCTCCGGGACGGACACAGGTTGTTCCGGTGTCGTGGCGATCTCCGGCAGAAATTCGATCGTGGGCGGCTCGGTTGCGGGCTTCGCCGTTTCCGATGTTGCGGCGACCTCGGCGATGGGATCGCTCGCTACTGGATCCGCAACTTCGGGTACAGCGGCTGCCGGAGCATTAACTGCGTCGGTCGCCGGCGCAGTTACCGGCTCGGTTTCCGTGAGGCCGGCGCCCGCATTGCCGGCGATGATTTCCGAATGCAGCTTGCGCAATTCGGAGACGAAGCGGATGCGCACCGCGTCTTCGATGCCGGCGGCAGCGAGCGCGTCTGCAAGGCGCCTGAGCAGATCCGGCACCTTCGCCACCAGTTCGCGACGCGCCTCGCGCGTGTCCCTGGGTTCCACACTCCAGATCAGCAGGTCCATGGTCTCCAGCGCGCGCTTCCAGGCATCGCTGTCCTCGCCCTCCTTGACCTGCACCAGAAGCAGGACCTTGATCCACTGCCGGAGCAGGAACTCGATCACGGCGCGAGGCGGCCTGGCGGCGCGCAGGCGCATCTTGATTTCCGTCTGGGCCACCGTCTTGGCAAGCGCGAGGCTTTCCTTCTGCTCGACCTGTTTTTCGTCGGCCAACGCCTGTTCCTCGATGCGCTGGTCTTCCTCGATCACCAGCGCCTCCAGTTGCTCGCGCACGGCGTCGAAGATCTCCACGTTTTCCTCGAAACGATCCATGAGACCCTGGAGGATTTCGTCCAGGCGCACGAAAGTCGGATTGGAGGC
>DASVNF010000170.1:0-34599 GCA_036384015.1 Burkholderiales bacterium | reverse complement strand
AGGGAGAAACTGAAGTAAAAGTGTATCAGTGGAAGATTTTATTGGGCGTTGATATTCGTCGCACATCGATCGGCAATCCATCATGTCTTTTTTCTTTTTTGCCTTCCTTCGTGCCCCTTGGTGTCCTTCGTGCCTTCGTGGTACGCAGGAGACAACTCAAGGCAACGCCGGAACCTTCGATTTGTACGCGTCGCGCAATTCCCGCTTCAGCACCTTGCCGATGCCGCTGCGCGGCAGGGAATCGACAAGCTCGATCGCGGCGATGCGCTGGGTCTTGCCGAGCCGGCCGTTGGCCCATTCGAGCAGCGCCTGCGGCAGCTTCGCATCCCCGCGTTTCGGGACCACGAAGGCGACCGGCGTTTCCCCCCAGCGCTCGGAGGGCACGCCGACCACAGCGGCTTCGGCCACGTCCGCGTGGGTTCGCAGCACGGCTTCGAGGTCGCTCGGATAGACGTTGAAGCCGCCGGAAATGATCATGTCCTTCTTGCGGTCCATGAGCGTGAGGAAGCCGTCCTCGTCGAAGCGGCCGATGTCGCCGGTGCGGATGAACCGCTTGCCCGTCGGGTCATGCCATTCGGCTTCCGCGGTTTTCGCCGGCTGGTTGTGATAACCGGTCATGATGCCTTCGGAGTGTCCGACGATCTCGCCGATCGAACCCGGCGGCAGTTCGCGGCCCTGGTCATCGATCAGGCGGATGTCGTGGCCTGGCGCGGGGCGTCCGACGGTGTGGAGCTTGTCGGGATGCAGGGTCGCCTCCAGGACGCAGGTGCCGCCACCCTCGGTCATGCCGTAGTACTCGATCAGCCGGCCGGGCCAGCGCTTGAGGATGTCGGCCTTGAGTGCGGCAGCAAACGGCGCGCTGGTGCAGAATTTCGCCCGGAAGCTGGACAGGTCGTAGCGGTCGAACTCCTGCAGGGCCATGATTCGGGCATATTGCACCGGCACCAGCATCGCGGTGGTCGCGCGATGTTTCTGCGCGAGTTCCAGGAATCCCTTCGCATCGAACTTCGGCATCAGGACATTGATGCCGCCGACGGCCAGCGTCGGCAGGAAGCTCACCAGCGTGGTATTCGAATACAGCGGCGTCGATACCACCGTGACGCAATCCGGCTTGTAGTCGTAGGCCGCTGCCCGCTGCCACTGTGCCCAGCGCATCCGGTTCGACTGCACGATGCCCTTCGGCGTGCCCGTCGTGCCCGACGAATAGATCAGATTGAACGGCGCATCGGGGTGGGGCATGACAGGATCCGGCTTCATGGCAGCGGCATGCCATTCCGAAAAGGCCAATCCGGCGGGAGAGTCATCGAGCGTGATTCGCTTCGCCTTGATCCGCCCCGACACCGGTGCGAGGGCGATGGCGACATCCCGGTCAAGAAACAGATGCTTCGCGCCGGCGTCGGCGATCATTCCCGCCAGGCTGGCGGCGGTCGAGCCCGGCGCCAGCGGCGCGACTGCGGCCCCGGCTCGCAATGCGCCAAGGAACACGGCTGCGTATTCGATGGACATGGCGGCGCAGATGCAGATCGAATCGCCCGGCGCAACGCCATCGCGTTGCAGGGATGCCGCCACCCGGTCCATCAGCGCGTCGAGTGCCTTGTAGTCGAGCGAACGCTGGTCCTGCCGCAGCGCGATTCGCGGCGGCTGCCCGCCTGCGTGGATGCCGATCAGTTCCGGAAGGGTGCAGAAATCGCGCTTGAGAAGTTCGTCGATGTCCATGGAATGCGCAGTCGGTTGCCGGGAACCGCGATGATACTCAATGGCATGCCTCGCGGCAGCCCCATGGGCGGGCTTAGCGGCGAAAAGGGCAAGTGTGAAAGGAGAAAGCGGAGAGTCCCGGAACCATCCGCACCGTCACGCAGGGCGCAAGCCACCATAAGTGTGCCAGGAGCCCGCCACCAGCCAGCCGCAATCGACCGGCAGGTTGACGCCCGTGATCGCGGCAGCATCGTCGCTCGAGAGAAAGGCGACGGCGCGGGCAATGTCGACCGGTTCCACCATGCGCCCGAGCGCGGCGTTGTCCTCCAGCCTCGACACGTCGCGCTCGCCCTTGTCGATCGCATCCTGCAAGGCGGGGGTGCGCGTATAACCGGGAGAAACCGCGTTCACCCGCACGCCGGCCCGACCCCATTCCGCGGCAAGGCACTCCGTCATGGAAATGACCGCTGCTTTCGCCGGAGCATACGAGTGCAACGGCATGGAGCGCATACCGGCGACGGAAGCGATGTTGACGATGCTGCCCCGCCGGCGGGCAGCCATGCGCACCCCGAAAACCACCGAAGCAACATAGGTGCCCCGCTGATCCACGCGCACGATCTCGTCCCAGTTGGCCATGGACAGGCGGTCCGGCTGTACCGGCACCTGGATCACGCCCGCGCTGTTGACCAGGATCTCCACAGGGCCCATTTCCGCCTCGATCGCAGCGGCGCTACGCTGCATTGCCGGTTCGTCGGCCACATCCGCAATCCACCCGCGGCCGTTGACCTCCCGCGCAAGGGCATGCGCGCGCTCGTCCCGATCCAGCACGACGATCCGCGCACCCCGGACCGCAAGTTCCCTGCAGCAGGCGGCGCCGATGCCGCTGGCGCCGCCCGTAACCACTGCTACGCCTTTCAACTCCATGCGAGCCATCTTCTGTTACCCCCGTTGCCGCGACAAGCCTCACTGGTACCGCCGTCGGGGCTATCGCCCCAACCCTTGGTCGATGCCCGCAATGCACGGGCAATGCAAAGTTTAGAACAACTCCGCCGGACCGGTCGTGCGGATGTCTCGTCGCTTTCGACTCTCACGCGCCCAGCGGAACTTACCCACCGCGCCTGCAGCAGTACGACGGGGATGCACTCCGTTTGTTGAACGTCCTCCGAGGAACCCTCTGCGCGGCGGCAGACACTGCTCCGATTGGCGGATTGATTAGGTGAGCGCTTGCGAATACGCTGAAGCATGCAAATATCACCCACCGGAACTGCCCCGCGTGAGTTCCTCCAACCGCGAGCGGAAGGGTGCACGCCCCATATCCCCGGCGCGTGGCGGGCGGACGTCCAGCGAACATACAGCTACATGAACGGCGGCAAACTGCGCAGGCTGCTGAATTGTGCGCGTGCAGCAGGGGTTCAGGCGATCCTGGTACTGCGCTTCGGACAATGGATTCAGACCAAATCACGCCCGGTCCGTTCGTTGCTCGGCGTGGTCTATTTCATCCTCAACGGGCTGGTAAAAATTCTCTGGGGCATAGAAATCCCCCGGGCGGTGCGGATCGGACCGGGCCTGTACATCGGACATTTCGGCGGCATTACGGTGGCGCCCGGAGTGACGATCGGCAGCAATTGCACCCTCTCGCAAAGCATCACCCTTGGCGCGTGGGGAGGCGCAGAAAACCATGGCGCTCCGGTCATCGGGGACAACACTTACATCGCGCCGGGCGCGCGGCTATTCGGGAAGATTACCGTTGGCAACAACGTGAAGATCGGCGCCAACGCGGTGATCTACAAGAATGTACCCGACAACGCGATCGTTGCGCTTTCTCCGGGGTTCCAGATCATTTCTCTCAAAGGCAACCTGCCGGAGGTCACTGCCCGGACCGCCCGCGCCGACACGCCACCGACGGGCGCGGCACTGCGAACCGCAGAAGCCGGAAAAGAGAAAAATGGCGAGCGCCGCCGTGTATGCCGCGAGTGCCAGCGTCCAAGACTGAAGGAAGATGTCCCCTCCGAATCGTTTATGCATGCAGCATCGAGCGTCGAGCGGCGCCTCACTCCAGGAATTTCGGCGCGCGAGGCAAGGCTGCGGACTGTTCGTAGTCGTGATTGATCCACAGCACCGCTTTCTCCTGCCGCAGGACATTGGCGATCTTCTGCATCGAGGCGGCGGTCTGTTCCTTATCGAAGTTTCGCGCCGGCACACGCCGGTTCTCCCAGTTGTCCTGGAAATGAGTCGCGTCTCCTGACAGCACCACCGCCCCCGTCGCGGGAAGTTTCACCAGCAGCGACTGGTGCCCGGGTGTGTGGCCCGGCGTGGACAGGATCAAGACCGACCCGTCGCCGAACACGTCCTTGTCCCCGCTCAGCTTTACCATCGGGCTGTTCCGGAGCTTTTCATACATGGCAGGATTGAAGCCGAATTTCGCGGGCTCCGCCCCGAATGCCGCCTCGAACTCGGGATTCTGGATATAGAGCCTCGCCGCGGTAAACAGGTTGGCATTTCCGACATGGTCGCCGTGGAAATGCGAGAAAGCCAGGTGGGTGACTTGCGAGGGCGCGACATCCAGTTCCTTTAATTGCGCCTGCAGGGTCCGCTTCACCTTCAATACCAGCATGCCGTTGGCTACGGTGACCCCCTCCGGCGTCTCCGCCACCGAGTCCGGAATGCCGCTGTCCCACAGGAGCAGTCCTTTCTCGTGCCGGATCAGGTAGCAATTGTCGCTGAACATCCGGGACTTGCCCACGTTGACGCCGGGCGACCAGTTCGCCGACACGTCCCTGGTTTCACTCTCGCCGCAATCGAGCACGTACATGCGCTCGATGCCGGCGCCTTGCGCGACCGGCTGAATGCACATCGCCGCGATCAGTGGCGCGGCGAGTTTCCACCCCTTGCCGGATGTTCCTTCCATGACGTCCTCCCTGGACAATGTGGCTACCTGTCAGATTGCGGACAGTCCGCCGTCGGCCATGTAGACGCCGCCGGTGCAGATGCTCGATTCATCGGATGCCAGGAACAGCATGACGTTGGCGATCTCGGCAACGGTGCCATAGCGCTTCAGCGGCAAGCCGGCCAGGATCGCCGCTCTCGCCTTTTCCGGCGCGCCGGGCGAACGGCCTTCCTCGATGTTGCGGATCATGCGGGTCTCGGTCGGTCCGGGCAGCACGGCATTCACGCGGATGTTGAAAGGCGCGCATTCGACCGAGGCGGTGCGCATCAGACCGATCTCCGCGTGCTTGCTGGCGATATAAGCCGAGTTGCCCTGGCCGCGCGCCTTGATGCCGCCGATGGACGACGTGATGATGATGCTGCCGCCGACGCGTTTCTTCAGCGCGGGGATGGCGTACTTCAAGCCCAGGAATACGCCGCGGACATTGACCGCCATGACCTGGTCGAATACGTCGACGGGATAGTCCACGATGGATGCCGCGGCACCCTCGGCGCCGGCGTTGGCGACGAACACATCGATGCCGCCCAGCTTGTCTTCGGCCGTCTTGATCAGGCGCTCGTTGTCCGCCGGCGTGGAAACGTCTGTGACCAGATATTCCGCCCTGCTGTCCCGAGCTTGTTTCGCTGCGTCCCTGAGCGCCGCTTCGTTGCGGCCCGCCAGCATCAGCTGCGCGCCCTCTTTCGCGAACAGTTTGACGGTTTCAAGCCCGATGCCGCTGCCGGCGCCGGTGATGACCACGGTTTTATTGGCAAGCCTCAATGCCCTCTCCTTTGGCCGGACGTTACGACGTTGCGATCGGAAAGGCATTCTAATCCATGACAGACACGCAACGGTCTTCGGGCTTCCTCATGACGCAGCCGCTAGCCGCTTCGACCGGAATATCGCCGCTTCGGCGGCAAGGATTACGAGCATGAGAAGCGAGTACTGCAGGACATAGATTACGAACTCCGGGAAGCTGCCCAGGCGCGGGATGGCGGACACGGATCCGCTCCCGGCGACCTTCTGCACCCAAAAAAGCGACAGGACCGTTCCCATGAGAAGACAGGCCGGCCACACGGCAACCGACCACAGCAGCAGGCGCCGATAGCGCACATGGCGCAGCACCAGTCCCACCAGCATTCCGACGATCAGCACAATTGGGATCCGGTATATGAACTCGGCTGCGACCAGCTGGCCGATGGGAAAGTCGGCCAGCAGCCCGAACAGCGGCCGCAGCAATTCGTAGACGAAATTGATGACGGATGCCCGCACTCCGAAGCCGCTATCGACCAGGATGCCGGCCAGGGTGCCGGTGGCGGTTGCAACCAGGGCATCGAGGACGCGGCGCAGATCCGGGGAAATCCACGCACGATCGAACGGCGAATTTCCCATCAGTGGAACATTCCCGATTCCGGAGCCGTCCCCGAAAGGCCATACCAGGTCATGGATGTCCGATGTGCTGCGGCAGACCATCATTGATTTCGAGCCACGGCACCTGGGTCTCGATATGGATATGCATCGACGGCCGTATTCCGGGGTCGTCATCCAGCGTGCCGAGCGCCAGCGCGAAAGTATTCGGCCGGGTTGCCCGGATGAATTGCAAGGTCGCGCCGCACTTCCGGCAGAATGTGCGCGTGACTTCGGACGAGGACTGGTACGAAGCGATGTCCTCTCCGCCGGAGAGGAGGGCGAAATCCGAACGCTTCACGCGGGCGTAGGTTCCGAACGCGGCGCCATGCGCCTTGCGGCACATGGAGCAATGGCAATGGCTTGCCGGCCCCAGCGGACCGCGGATTTCGTAGCGGACGCTGCCGCAAAGATAACTACCCCGGATCATGCCTGTTCTCCCTCTCTGCAACTCATAACCAGCGTCTGACTTTCGCTTTGTAGGCGGCGTACGCCTCCCCGAATTTTGCCGCAAGTGCGCGCTCCTCGGGACGGATCTGGAATCTGGCGATGTAGAGCACGAATGCGAACGGTCCGACCAGCGACCAGGCCGACGACAGGAATGCCGCCCAGCCGACAAGAATCAGAAGGAGTCCGACATACATCGGATTGCGGCTGAACCGGTAGACCCCGGAGGTGACCAGAGCGGAGGTTTCCTGCGGTTTTCCGGGATGCACGGTTGTATTCGCCCGCTTGAAAGCAATGACGCCGGCAAGCGCGATCGCCGCTCCCGCAAGCGCGAACGATCCGGCCGCGAGGATTGCGATATTTCGCGGCTGTTCCAGCGGTGGCGCAGACCGGGAGGCGACCCACGCCGCAGCGGCGGCTACCAGCGCGACCACGGGTGGTGGAATCTTCAATTCGACGGTCTTCATGGGCTTCGAAAGCGGCTGATCGCCGCGCACGAGTTACTTGAAACTTTCCTTTCCGGAGAGCTGACGCACTCCTCCGGGTGTCTGGATATGCGCAACCAGATAGGGCCGTTCTCCGGACGGCAGAAGCGAGACGGAGAAATCTCCCTGGAAGCCGATGGCCTTCAGCATTGCGTCCACCTTCCCGGCGCGGGGATGAAAACCCTCGAGGCGAATCAGCGAGCAGCGCGAATCCTTCATCGAGCCAGCGGGATGCCTGTCCAGCCACTGGATCATGGTGGGCGCCACGCCCTGCAGCGGCAGGCTGCCGTTGCGGGGAACCGTGATGATCCAGTTCAGGTCGCCGCGGCTCATCGGGATAGCGTAACCGGAAACCACCGGGGATGCGATGACGGCCGCCTTGACGTCGTTGGTCCGCACCACCCAGGTTGCCAGCCGGGGGGCTACATTCGATTCTTCCTCGTCGAGCTCGAACCAGCGCGGCTGCTTCGGAGCCGGTGCGTCGGGATTCACGGCAATGACCTCCAGGTAGATCGCGTCGCCGAGCTTCAGCAGGCAGTTGTGCGTCCCCATGCGGATGTGCTCGCCGCCCGGTTCGGGTGCAACGCCGAGAGCATTGCTGGCATAGTCCACCCCGGTTGCAAGATCCGGCGCGGTGATGACAAGGTGATCGATGTGGGAGCGAAGCATGCGAAGGTCCAGGGCCGGGGGCCGCGGTTCGAAAGCCGGGCAAACTCAAGAGTGCTGAATACGCAGTGTCGAGCCCATTCTGCCTTCTCTTCCGCCTCTCTGCCTATCTGCCTCTGTAGCTAACCGGCCTGGGTCGTCAATTGGCGCGAAGAAGTTATACGCCTCAGCCGACGGAGGCCGCGTCCGCTCAAGCCGACAAGAACATCCAGTGCGCAATAGAAGGCTCCGGCCGCCAGTGGCGGATTGGCGCTATGCAGTCCGAGATACGGCACTTCCGGCTGCCACGCCCAGTTTCCGATCCAGGTACCGTACAACTCCATCACCAGCGCGGCAATCAGCATCACCGAATACAGGCGTCTTCCGTCCGTCTGCAGCCAGCACAGGATGAACAGCACGATCATCGGAACGCTGAGGGTGTCGTAACCGCGGACGATCGCGAATACTGCATATGCCGCGGCGGCAATCGGCACGAGCACGACAAAACCGCGCGGCACTTTCGCCGCCATCACCAGGCCGGAATAGAACAGCAGGACATGTCCCGGGGGAATGAAGAAGGGAACGTTCTCCAATCGATAGGTGTACAGGCCCCAAACCAGGGAAAGGAAAATCTCTCCCGCTGTCGACCAGACCAGGCAGAGATACAACGGCAATCGCCATTCCGCAGGAGCGGTATGGAGAATCCGGAAGAACGCTGCCCATGCCCAGACCCCGACTGCCAGTTGTCCGGCAAGCCCGGCGTGGTGATCGACTAGCAGGCCGCCTGCGATGGTAACGACCACCAGGACCAGATTCTCGCGCTCTTGCATGCCCAACCGTTCGCTGCGCGGAGGAACAGGCATACGCAGGTCGGGCGCCTGCCGTGAAATCATCAGGAGACCATGACGAGCACGGATTGCAGATCGCGACGCGGACTGGGCTTCGCCGCGACGGTCGGGTAGCCGATGCGGAAGGGCATGAGCGCAGTCAGACCGGCGCCGCCGGCCAGTTCCTGCAATGCCTTGCCGAAACGCGGTTCGATGCCGAGTTGCTTCTCCCGGTCCGCGCGCTCCGGCATCTGGTTGAGCGGGTGGGCGGCCAGCCCCAGCGCGGTCGCCTTGAGATGGATTCGTTGCCAGAACCGCCCGCCACGGATGTGAGCGGCATGATCCGCAACTCCCGGAACGGCGATGATTCCAAATGCCGCCGCCGTCGCGACATGCCGCTCCCTCGTGGATCTGAGCCATCCGGCATCCGCTGCTTCGCGGCTCATCGGAGGCAGGATCTTCGCGGCAAAATTGACCAGCGGCGGCAAAGCCTGGGCATCGAGCGTCAGACCATCGCGATGAGATTGCACCTCGTCCCATCCCCAGCGAAACCACCTGGCGCTATCCGTCGATTGCTGCTCGTCCGCGATGATCGCCTCAGTCGCCGCGACGGTCGGGTCGCCAATGCGCTTCCGGTCCTCTGCAGTCGAGAACCAGACCACTGTCGCATCCAGATCCGTCCCCAGCGCCGCAAGCTGGGATAGTTGCTCCGGCGAAACGGCCCGGGCGGTGTCATAGGCAGCGCGGTTGGTATGCCTGTTGGGAATGGCGTCGTAGAGATCCGAGCTTGCATTCGTTCCCCATGAGAGGTGAATCCGCGCCGCGTGTGAAACATCCGCCGTATCGGGCATGAGCGACAACGTTGTCTGCCGGCCGTCGTGTGCCGCAGCAATCAGCAGATTCTCGAGCCCGCAGCCGATGCCCATGTACATCTCGCGCAGGTATGGGTCGATCGTCCCGATGTTGCGGCTGGTCTCGGCAAACAGATCGATGATGTCCCCGCGAATCTTGAACAGCCATGGCTGGGAATTGTGGGGATTGGCGGCCAGGATTGCAGCCTGAACCAGGCGCAGGGGATTTCCGGGCTGGGCCGTATTCCAGTCATGCCAGGGCGCATAAGCCTCGCCCTTCCCCGTGCTGAACACCCCGCGGTCATAAGCGCGCCATGCCAGCGCGGCACCGGCGACGGCGGCGGCCGCGCCCGCGATCTTCAGTACTTTGCGCCTTTGCGGTGCCAATCGACGTTCAGCCGACGGCGACAACAGCTTCAATCTCGACCAGCAACTCCGGCTGTACGAGCTGGTCGATGCCGACCATGGTCGCGGCCGGCGGATTCTTGTTCGAGATGTAGCGGCCGCGCACATCCATCACCGCCTTGCGCCGCTCCTGGGTCAGGCCGACTATGTAGATTGTGAACTTGATCACGTCCTCGAACGTGGCCCCGATGCCGCCGAGGGCGAGCTTGAGGTTCTCGAACACTTGCACCGCCTGGGCCTCGATGCTGCCCTCGCCCACGACCTTGCCCTGCGCATCGACCGCCACCTGGCCGCTGATGAAGGCGATGCTGCCGCCGGTCGCGACAGTCACCTGCGTATACATGCCGAGCGGCTTCATGCCTTGCGGATTCACGAATTTTTTCGACATGGGTGCACTCCGTGAGGTTGTTGGTTGTTCGGGGGAACGTAGCATCGTCCAATTCGGAGGTCCGTGACGAACGTGACGATGTGACGGTCGTGACGAAACGCATAAAGCATGTGTGTTACTCGAACCTACGTGGTCACGCCGTCACGGCCTTTTAGTCCAATACTGCCACCGCTTCGATCTCGATCAGCAGTTCCGGGGCGGCCAGAGCGGATATACCCACGAGCGTGTGCGCCGGCGGTTTCGGGAAATGCTGCTTCACCATCTCGCCGATCCATACCCGGTCATCGGGTTTCAGGTCGACGACGAATGTGGTGATTTTGGCAATGTCTCCCATCGTGCCGCCCGCCGCTTCAACGGCAACCCGCAGGTTCTGGAAAACCTTTTCCGCCTGTTTCCTCACGTCGCCGGTGGCGACGATGTTGGATTTCTCGTCCCGCGCCGTCTGCCCGCTGATGTAAACGACCGTATCCCCGCTCGTGATCGCAATCTGAGAAAAGGTTGCGGGCTTGAAAATGCCCTCCGGATTCAGGAACTGAATGTCGGAATTGGCCGGCAAGATCCCGGGGGAAAGAAGAACGAGAAGGCCCACGATGTTTGAGAAGTGTTCTATCTTCATGTTGGATCCCTTATGAAATGAATCGCCGCGCAGCCGCCCTTCCCTTCCCTCTTTTACCTTTTTTCTTTTCTCTTCGAAGACAGCCCCTCAGGCTGCCTGGGTCTTCTCCACCAGCGCCATCACATACCGCTCCAGCTTCTGCCCGTCCTGGTGGAACCTGCGGATGCCTTCGGCCAGCTTGTCGGAGGCCATCGCATCCTCATTATGCATCCAGCGGAATGCCTTCTCGTCGAGCGAGATCTTTTCCCCGGTGCCGGCCCTGGCCGATTCGACGGACAGCTTGCGGGTCGCTTCGCCCTGCGTCTTCTCCATCCTGTCGAGCAGGTCCGGGGCGATGGTAAGCAGGTCGCAACCGGCAAGTCCGGTGATCTGCTCGACCTTGCGGAAGCTGGCGCCCATGACCTGGGTCGGATAGCCGAACTTTTTGTAGTAGTTGTAGATGCGGGTCACGGACTGCACGCCCGGATCCTCATCGGCGGGAATGTCCTCGACTTTGCGCGTGGCCTTGTACCAGTCGTAGATGCGCCCGACGAAAGGCGAGATCAGGGTCACGCCGGCGTCGGCACAGGCGATCGCCTGGGCGAAGCTGAACAGGAGAGTGAGATTGCAGTGGATGCCTTCGCGCTCGAGTTTCTCCGCCGCGCGTATGCCCTCCCAGGTGGAAGCGACCTTGATCAGGACGCGCTCGCGCTTCACGCCCGCCGCTTCGTAGTGCGCGATCAGCCGGTGTGCCTTGGCCAGCGTGCCTTCGGTGTCGAAAGACAGACTGGCGTCGACTTCGGTCGATACGCGTCCCGGCACGTGCCTGAGAATCTCGCGGCCGAAATTCACGGCGAGCTTCTCCATGACCGCTTCCGCCTTCGCGGCCCCGTCGCCCCTCGCCTGCAGTCCATGGGCGAGCGCCTCGTCGACGAGGGGCCGATAGGCCGGGTTCTGGGCGGCCTGAAACAGGAGCGAGGGATTGGTGGTGGCGTCCTGCGGCTTGAGGCGCGCAATGGAGCCGATGTCGCCGGTGTCGGCAACGATTACGGAGGTCTTCTTCAGGGATTCGAGCAGGTTCATGGGCCGCACCGTTCAAGGATGGCCACGCGGGGCCGTTATTGTGGATGCCAGTTTACCTCGGTCCGCCGTAAGGTCGCCCGGTGTCGCTGTTTGGCGTCATTCATGCCGATGGAATCGCCACCTATAATGCAGGGGTGGCAAAAAAGGGGGTCCGGTCATGTTGCGCAGTCTGTTCCAGGCAATCGAACAATCCCTCGGCCCGTCACTGGCCACGGTTTCCGCCGTGGTTTACTGGGCTGCGATTCTCCTTCTGCTCCATCGCATCCTCGCGCCCGTCGTCCGCCTGCGAATGGAAATGGTCGGGGCGCGCCTGAAGATCGCGGAAAGCATCATGATGGAGTGTCCGTACTGCCATCGGGAAACCATCGTCCACGACAACCAGTGCTCGTTTTGCCGCAAGAGCATCGGCCTTCCTTTCAGCCTGCGCGCCTGGCATTACCTGAAACTGCACCGGCACCCGAAATGGTTCCGCTGGACCTGCTGGAGCTGGGACATCCTGGGACTGGCATTGTTCATTGTCATTACGCTGGCGGGCATGTTCGCCATCAAGCCCTGGGCGCTGTCCGGCCCGCTGCAGCAATTGTTCGTCGGCATTGCCCTGCTCTGCTGGGTCGCGCTCGGCTGGACGTTGGCGCGCATCCTGGAAATCAGCACGCACGGGCCGATCGCGCGGTTGCGCGATCTGGTGTTCTCGTTCGCACTCACGGGCGTCCTGGCCGTCTGCCTGTTTCTTGCAGTGGAATCCCGGCCGGTCGAAGAATCCGTGATGTGGCGCATTCCCGTCGGCGAAGGCGGCATCGCGAAAATCGAAGGCCAGGCCCTGTCGCTGCCGCAGGGAATGATCGGATTCGAATACCTGCAGGTGGACCACGAGCTGCTCGGCTATCACCGCGTGGTCCCCCTGGCGTTCCTGGGCAACGAGCGGCTGGAAGTGAAGCATGGCGGCGTCGAGAAATGGTTCCTCGACAACCTGTGGAAACACATGCACGGCTATACCGAGCGCGGGCTGTCGGTACGCAGCCGCGTCGAACAATTCCTTGTGGTGCCGAACCAGAATTACGAGATCGTCGAGCGGGACAAGCAGGTCTATTTCCGTCCCGCCGCCGCCAGTCAATAAAGTCTCAGGCCCATCCGTTCTCGCCGCAGAGGCGCGGAGGCGCAGAGGATTCGCAGAGAAAAGCCGGGGAGATTCCAAATCAGAAGAGTAGAGTGGATCTCAAGCGGCATGCTCTCTCCATGACAACGGCAGCCAATTTCCAGCTCTATCCCAGGTTTCTAATTCCCTCTGCGCGTTTTTTTCTGCGCCTCCGCGCCTCTGCGGTTAAGGTCTGCACGCTACCCAGGCAGGTAGTTGGCGAAATCCTTCTCCACGGCCTTCGGGTCTGCCTTCATTCCCGCCGCGACGCCCTGCGCCATGTCGCCGATGTCCAGGTCTTCCACCCCCGAGTCGACGGCCTTCAGGGCCAGCGAGGCGACATCCTTCGGCGCAAGCTTCGGGATGTCGAAGCCCTTGGCCATGTCGGTATCGATCGCACCGGGGAAGACGCCGACCACGAGCGTGCCCTGCCTGGCGAGTTCGCCGCGCACTGCCTGGGTCAGGCTCCATGCCGCGGCTTTCGACGCACTGTAAGTGCCGAGCAGCGGCATGTTCACGCGCGACACGACGGAAAGCATGTTGACGATCGCGCCGCCGCCGTTGGCCTTGAGCACCGGGCCGAAGGCGCGCGACAGGTAGAGCACGCCGAAGTAGTTGACCGCCATTTCGCGGCCGGCGGCATCGAGCGAGCTGGCGGCAAGCGCGCCGCTCGATCCATTGGCGCCGGCGTTATTGATCAGCAGCGACACGTCCTTGCATTTCACCGCCGCGGCCTTTGCGTCGGCTTCGCTGGTGACGTCGAGTTTCACCGCCTCGACCCTGCCGGAGCCGGCTTTCACCAGGTCTTCCACCCCCTTGACATCGCGCGCCGCGGCATAAATTTTCTTCGCGCCCAGGGAAAGCAGAGTCTCGACGTAGGCCCGCCCCACGCCACGGTTGGCGCCTGTTACCAGTGCGACTGATCCTGCGATCTTCATGTTTCGTTTCTCCTTTTTATGTGTCCGTTCTTCTTCGTCGCCGCGCATCACCCAGTCCGGATCGAGGTCCGGCAGCGGGATGGCATTCAGCAGATTGCGAGTGTAGTCGTGAGCCGGATTGGCGAAAAGCGCCGCGCACGGCCCCGACTCCACCACTTCGCCCTGGCACATGACCAGCACCCGGTCGCAAAGAACCCGCACCACCGAGAGGTCGTGACTGATGAAAATGAGTGAACCGTCCGCCTTCAGTTCGCGAAGCAACGTCAGGATCTGCGCCTGGGTTGAGACATCGAGGCCCGAAACGATCTCGTCGGCGATGATCAGATCCGGCTTCAGCGCAATGGCGCGCGCGATGCCGACCCGCTGGCGCTGGCCTCCGGACAGCTCGTGGGGAAATCGCTCAACGAACCCAGGCGGCAGACCGACCCTTTCGAGTAGCGCACAAGCCTCCCGCAATCCCGCGCGGCGGCCATGCACCCGCCCATAGGCCAGCAGCGGCTGGGCGAGGATGGCGCCGATTCGATGGCGCGGGTTCAGCGACGAGAGGGGATCCTGGAAGATGGCCTGGAGTTTCGCCCGCAGCGGCTGCAGCTCCGCTTCGGGCAGATGGGTGATGTCCCGCCCCAGGAAATGCAGGCTCCCCGCCGTCGGCTCGTAAAGGCGCAGCAGCGTGCGCGCGAGGGATGTCTTCCCCGAGCCGGACTCGCCGACGATGCCCACCGACTCGCCGGGTTCCAGCACCAGGTCGATACCGTGGAAAATGTCCGCGAGCGGCGGCGCCCCGAACAGCGGCTTCGCCGACCGGTCAGGCAATTGCAGCGCCAACCCGCTGGCCTCGAGCAGCGGCATCAGGCCCGCCCCCCTCCCGGGAGATTGCGGTCGAGCAATCCCGCTTCCCGATTCAGGCGTTCCGACAGCGCAACCGGCACCGGCTGCAGCAGTTCGCCGGGACGGTCGAATCGCGGTGTCGCGGCGAACAGCGCACGCGTGTACGCGTGCGCGGGCCTTTCGAACAGTTGCGAGGCGGGTGCCGATTCCAGCACCCGTCCGCCATGCATGACCGCTACGTGATCGCAGAGCTTGGCCACCACACCGAGGTCGTGGGTGATGAACAGGATCGCGGTTCCGGCGTTTCGCTGCAGCTCCCGGATCAGCCGCAGGATCTGCTTCTGCACGGTCACGTCGAGCGCCGTCGTCGGCTCGTCGGCAATGATCAGTTTCGGCCCGCAGGCGAATGCAATCGCGATCAGCACGCGCTGGCGCTGGCCTCCGGACAGCTCATGCGGATAGGCGCGCAGGACCCGTTCCGGTTCGCGCAGGTGCACGTCGTTGAGCAACCCGAGCGCCCGCGCACGGGAGGCAACGCGGTCGAGGCCCAGATGCATGCGCAGCACGTCGGCAATCTGCGGCTCGATGCGCACGACCGGGTTCAGGGCCGTCATGGGGTTCTGCGGAATGAAAGCGATCTCACGTCCCAGCAGATGGCGACGTTCGTCCTCAGCCAGGCGGGCGATATCGCGGCCGTCGAACAGAATTGCGCCGTGCGTCACACGTGCATTCGCCGGTTCGATGCCGAGTACCGCTCGGCTGACCATGGTCTTGCCAGCCCCGGATTCTCCCACCAGGCCGACGATGCTCCCGGTCTCGACCACCAGCGAAACCCGCCGCAACAACCGCACCCGGCCGTCGAGCGTGAGGTCGAGATCGCGGATATCGAGCAACGGAGTCATCTCGCCTTCACCGGATCAATGGCGTCGCGCAATCCGTCGCCGAGGGCATTCAGGCCGAGCACAGCGACGACGATGCAGGCCATCGGCAGCGCCATCAGCCACCAGGCCTGATTCACATAGAGGCGTCCCTCCTGAATGATGCCGCCCCAGGTCGGCACGCCCGAGGAAACGGACAGGCCGACGAACGACAGGATCGCCTCCACCACAATGGCGATGCCCATCTCCAGCGTGAACAGGGTGAGGAGCAGCGGCGCAACATTGGGCAGGATCTCGCTGGTGACGATGCGCGCAGGCTTGAGCCCGATCGTCAGGGCGGAGGCGACGTAGTCCTGGCCCTTCTGCACCATGGTCTCGGCACGCACCACGCGGCAGAAGCGCGTCCAGTCGATGATGATGATGGCGATGACCACGGTGTGCAGGCCGGCACCGAGCACCGCGGCGAGAACGATGCAAAGCAGCACCGACGGAAAGCTCATCCAGATGTCGACCAGGCGAGAGACCGCCGAATCGATGGGGCCCCCGAAATAGCCGGCGGCCAGGCCCAGCGCCGTGCCAAGAATGCCGGCGCACAATGCGGCGATGAAAGCGACGATCAATGCCGGACGCGCGCTGTAGATCAATCGAGACAGAATGTCGCGGCCCAGGCTGTCCGTGCCCAGCGCATGCGACGCATCCCCCCCGGACCAGACCGGCGGCTGGAACGAATTGAGCAGATCCTGCTCCAGCGGATCGTGGGGCGCCAGCCAGGGCGCGGCGATTGCAGCGATGAAAACGAGCAACAGGACGCCGCTGCCAAACGCGATTCGCGGGTGCCGCATCAGGGAGATGAATCGCTTCACGTCTGCCTGACCTTCGGATTCAGCGCGCCGTAGGTCATATCCACCAGCAGGTTGGTCAGGATGAACAGGATGGCGAAGGTGAGGATCAATCCCTGGATCAGCGGCAGGTCGCGCTGCGTCACCGCGGCAATGGCGAGGTTGCCGATGCCCGGGTAGGAAAACAGGTGCTCGATCAGCACGGTGCCCCCGATCAGGAAGGAGAACTGAACGCCGGTCAGGGTGACCGTCGGGATCAGCGCGTTGCGCAAGGCCACTCGCCAAAGCGTGCGCGTGCGCGAATAGCCTTTCACGCGAGCCAGGACCACATAGTCCTGGTTCATGACATCGATCAGCGAGCCTTTCAGCACGCGGGTCAGCGCCGCGGTGAGCGGAAGCGCCAGCGCCAGCGCCGGCAGCGCAATGTGGCTCAGGAGATTGCCGAGGATGTTCCATTTCAGGCGCAGCAACGCTTCCGCGAGATAGAACCCGGTGGCCGGATCGAAATCCAGCGTTGGATCGATGCGCCCGGAGATCGGAAACCACGGCAGCAGCACGCCGAGGACCAGGATGAACAGCAGTCCCCAGAGAAAATCCGGGATCGCCAGCGCCAGGCCGGTGCCGGCATCCACAGCCAGTTCTGGCCAGCGGCCGCGAAAGAAGACCGCGGAAATGGCAAGCACGGTTGCGAACGCGCAAGCCGCCGCAACAGCGACGACCACAAGTTCCAGCGTCGCCGGCAGGCGCCCGAGGATCAGCGAGGACACCTTGTCGCGCAGGCTGATCGAATTGCCGAACTCGCCACGCAGGACTTCGCCGGACCAGGCCACGAACTGTTTCGCGATCGGCGCATCGAGTCCGTACATCGCCCGCAGCCGCCCGACATCATCCGCCGTCGCCCCGGGCGGCAGCATCATCGCGATCGGATCGCCCGGCACGACCCGCACCAGCACGAACACCACGATGGCGACGCCTATCAGGGTCGGGATAGCCCAGAGGAGACGGCGGAAGATGTAGCTGGCTGGCATGGGGATCCGTGACTATCGTGACTACGTGACTCTCGTGACCGGGGTAAAAGCGGCTTGGCGGTCCGTTATCTGGGCAACACAAGAAACCGCCTCTGATTGAGAGTATTGCGCTTTAGATCAGGATAGTCACGGTGCCGCAATCAATCAGGCCGGCCTGATCGACTGCGGCGCAATGGTGCCCGCGCCATGGGGCGTGAAGGCAATGCTCTTTTTGTGCACCACAGGCTGGTAGTACTGAAACAGCGGAATCACGTAACCCTGCTCCGCCAGGTACCGGTCCACGGCCTTGTACCCCGCGATGCGCTTTGCCTCGTCGCGCTCGACGAACAGCGGCGCCACCATTTTCTCGACATCGGGCGAACGCCACACCGCGAAGGGGCCGATGAACGCGAAACCCGTGGAAGTGGACGGATCGCCGATGGCATTGCCCCAATTGTAGAACGACACCGGTGCCAGCGCGTGTTGCAGCTGCAGGTCGAAGTGCTTGGCCACGTCAAGCACCTCGATGTTCGCCTCGATGCCGACCTTCCTCCACATCGCGGCAATGGCCGCGACGGACTCATAGTCCTTGGGTTTGTAGCCGCGAGTGGTCTGCACGGTGAACCTGACCGGCTTTTCCGGTGAAAACCCGGATTTCGCCAGCAGCTGCTGCGACAGACCCGGATCGTATTGCACCTTGACGGACGGATCGTAGGCGGAATATTCGGGAGCCTGCAGGGTATCGAGCGGTCTGCCATAGCCGCGCATGAGCTTGTCGACAATCGCCTTCTTGTCGATGGCATGGGCCGCGGCCAGGCGCACGTTCCTGTCGAGCATCGGCTCGCGGTCGGTGATGAACAGGATGGCGATGTCCGACATCGGATGGGCCGCGCCCGCCAGACCGGGCCTGGCGATCAGGCGGTCGTATTCTTCGTAGGGCACTTCCAGCGTCATGTCCGACTTGCCGCTCTCGATTTCTGCAATGCGGCTGGCCGGATCCGGGACGAACTTGAATACCACGGTCTCGAAGGCCGGCCTCGGGCCCCAGTACTTCGGAAACGCCTTGAGACGGATGTAGCCGTCGCGTTCGAACTTCTCCACCAGGTAAGGCCCGCTGCCGACAGGCTTCGCATCCCAGCCTGCGGCGCCGCCGGAGGCGGTAAAGGCTTTCTTCGGCAGGATGTACGCCGTCAGGAAGCCCAGCCACTTCAGCAGCGCCGGCTCGAATTCCTTCACCTGCACCGTCACGGTGTCGCCGCCCGCCTTGAAATCGCCGAGCTTGCGCCACATGAACTGCATCGGGTTGCGGTTCTTCTCGTCGCCGGCCCGCTCGAGCGACCACACCAGGTCCTCGGTGGTGACGGGGCTGCCATCGTGCCAGAGCATGCCCTTGCGCAAGGTGAGCTCGATCGCTGTCTTTTCCTTGTTCCAGCCCCATCCGGTCAGCGCGCCGGACTTGAAGCCGAGGTCGGGATTCTGGTCGATGTAGGGATCGAAGATCGCCTTGAAGATCGACTGCACGGCGGGGCTGGAGGTCTTGGCGCTGTTGGTGGGATCCAGCGAGGGCAGCGCGGTGTTGTAAGCGATGGTCAGCGTCCCGCCGGATTGCGCGCGGGATTCGCCGCTCAGCAGGCCTGCGAACGAGGTTGCGGACAGCGCAGTAGCGCCCGAGGCCTGCAGGAACCGGCGCCTGGAGAATTCTTCTTTCAACTTGTTACTCCCTGCCGTTAAAAGCAACCTGCCTGGCCACAGAGGTCACAGAGAAAAACGGGCGCCCGATGCTCGCCGCCCACTTCTACCATTGCAACGTGCGTAGAAATGCTCCCGTTTCGCCTGCCGTTCTCTGTGCCCTCTGTGGCGAATTGCCTCAGGCGGGTTTTATGGACTGGGGAAGAATGAACCCGGCGACGTGCGGCGTGAATTTGATGCTCTTCTTGTGTACCACGGGCTGCGCGTACTGCAGCAGCGGGATCACATAGCCGTTTTCCGCGATGTAACGGGCCGCCGCCTTGTAGCCGGCGATGCGCCTGGCCTCGTCCTTCTCCCCCCAAAGCGGCCCGATCTTCTGATCGACATCCTCGGTCTTCCACGCCGAGTGCGGCGAATGGCTGAACATCGCGAAGCCGGTGGAAGTCGAAGGATCGCCGATCGAATTGCCCCAGTTGTAAAACGCCGCCGGGGCGAGGCCGTGGCGCATGCGCAGCTCGAAGTGCTTGACGATCTCGTAGGTCTCGATGTTCGCCTCGATGCCGACCTTGCGCCACATGCCGACCACCGCCTGGATCATTTCGTAATCCTTGGGCTTGAATCCGCGCGTGGTCTGGATCGTGAACTTCACCGGTTTCGCAGCGGAAAACCCGGAACTGGCGAGAAGCTGCCTGGCAAGCTCGGGATCGTATTTGACCTTGATGGAAGGATCGAACGCGGCGTATTGCGGCGCTTCCAGCGTATCGATCACCGTGCCATAGCCGCGCAGCAGTTTTTCCACGATCGCCTTCTTGTCGATCGAATGGATCATCGCCAGGCGCACATTCTTGTCCAGCATCGGCTCGACGTTGGTGATGAAGATCATGCCGATGTCCGAAACCGGATGCGCCACTCCCGCCAGGCCGCTCTTTTTTATCAGCCGGTCGAATTCCTCGTAGGGAACCTCCAGCGTGAGATCGGACGAACCGCTTTCGATTTCCGCCACGCGCGCCGATGCATCGCCGACCAGCTTGAACACAACGGTTTCGAACGCCGGCTTCGGGCCCCAGTACTTGGGGAAGGCCTTCAGGCGGATGAAGGCGTTGCGCTCGAATTTCTCCACCATGTAGGGACCGCTGCCGACGGGCTTGCTTTCCCAGCCTTCCGGGCCTGCGGCGGTATAGGCCTTTTTCGGCATCACGTAGCCGGTCAGGAACGCCATCCACTTGAACAGCGACGGCTCGAACTCCTTGACGTCGGCCGTGATCTTCTGGCCGTCGATCTTGAAGTTGCCGATCTTGCCCCAGACGAACTGGATCGGGTTGCCGGTTTTCGGATCGCCTGCGCGCTCGAGCGACCAGACGATGTCTTCCGGCGTCACCGGGCTGCCGTCATGCCAGAAGGCGCCCTTGCGCACCTCCATCTCGACCTTGGTCTTGTCCTTGTTCCAGCCCCACCTGGTGAGCAGGCCGGGCTTGAAGGAAAGGTCCGGATCCTGGTCGATGTAGGAGTCGAACACCGCCTTGTAGACCGACTGGATGGTGGGATTCACCGCCGATGGGCCGGTGGTCGGATCCCAGGACGGCAGCGCCACGTTATAAGCGATCGTGAGGACGCCGGACGACTGGGCCAGAGCCCCGGACGTGCTGAGCAGCGACCCTGCGAACGGGGCGGCCAGCACGGTTGCGCCGGTCGCCCGCAGGAAGCGGCGACGCGTGTACGAATTCATGGTGTCTCCCCCTGATGGTGTGGGCGCCCGTTGCCCGTTTCATGGTCTTGCCCGACGGGCTTTGCAATGGCGGCGAACCCGCGGGAATCTAGGAGTCAGGGCCTGTTTTGTCAAGCCGGGGGCCGCGCCCGTCATGCGTTGCGGCGCAGCGGGCGGCGGTTTGACACCGCGCGGGAGGGCGGGTTAAAAGAGCGGCTTCGCGCGCGGCAACTGCGGCTCGCGAAAACCACAATCGGGCGGGAGACGCAATGGGACAGTGGATCGAAATCAAGGCCGCCGATGGCGGCAAGTTCAGGGGTTACCTTGCCGTGCCGAAGTCCGGCAGGAGTCCGGGGATCGTGCTCTGCCAGGAAATCTTCGGCATCAATGCGTACATCCGCGAAGTCGCCGACTACTACGCCGAGGAAGGCTATGTCGTGCTGGCCCCCGATTTATTCTGGCGACTCGAGAAGGACGTGGAACTCGGCTACACCGAAGCCGACTTCAAGCGCGCCTTCGATTTCTTCCAGCGCTTCAATACCGACAAGGGCATGGAGGACATCACGGCCGCAGTCCAGGCATTGCGCAGCCGGCCCGAAGTCGCCGGCAAAGTCGGCGCGCTCGGTTTCTGTCTGGGCGGCCGCCTCGCCTATCTGGCGGCGGCACGCTCGGGCGTGGACTGCGCGGTCGGCTACTACGGCGTCACCATCGACCAGTACCTGCACGAAGCCGCGAAGATCAGGGTGCCGATGGTGCTGCACTTCGCGTCCGAGGACAAATACGCCCCGCCCGAGGCGGTCGAGAAAATCCGCGCCGGACTGAAGAACAATCCCGGCGTGGAGATCTATGTCTATCCGGGCGTGGACCACGCCTTCGCGCGCACCGGCGGCATGCATTACGACCGCCCGGCCCACATGATGGCGCACTCGCGCTCCATAGCGCTGTTCCGCAAGGTGATGGGGCCCCACTACGACCTTTCGGCGCTGTGGGAAATGCACACCATGCACGAGTTCGGCACGCGCGACGTGGATGCGACCATGAAGACCATGGTGGCCCAGCCCTACGTCAACCACATTCCGACCATGACCGGCGGCGTCGGCCACGACAACCTGAAGCGCTTCTACAAGCATCACTTCATTCCCACGACGCCGAAGGACACGAAGCTCATCCCGATCTCGCGCACCATCGGCGCGGACCGCCTCGTCGACGAGATGCTGTTCTGTTTCACGCACGACATCGAAATCGACTGGATGCTTCCCGGAATCGCCCCCACGGGCAAGTACGTCGAGATTCCCCTGGTCGCGATCGTCAACTTCCGCGGCGACAAGCTCTATCATGAGCACATCTACTGGGACCAGGCCTCGGTGCTGGTGCAGATCGGCAAGCTCGATCCGAAAGGCCTGCCGGTCGCCGGTGTCGAAACCGCGAACAAGCTCAGGGACGAAAAACTGCCGTCGAATACCCTGATGAAGAAGTGGTCGCACAGCGAAGCCAGGAACTGACTGCGCACAATCAACATCACCACAAAGGCGCAGAGGACACAGGGGAAGAGAACCAATCGAGATGAATGGCAGGGGTCGAGCGGGGCGCTGACTGGACCCCGCCACTGCCCGCATCAGCGGCAAACTGTTCTGCCGCCTTTTTCCCTGTGTCCTCTGCGCCTCTGCGGTGAAACAGCAGTAAAAAAAGGGGGGGAACATGACTCAGATCGATGAAAAAGCGCTCGTTCGCAAGATGGCGTGGAAGGTGCTGCCTTTCCTGCTGGCGGCCTACCTTATCTGCATCATCGACCGGCTGAATGTCGGGCTCGCGGCGCTGACGATGAATGCCGAACTGGGTTTTACCGCGACCGTCTACGGCTGGGGCGCGGGACTGTTCTTCATCGGTTATTTCATCGGCGAAGTGCCCAGCAACCTGATCCTGTCCAGAGTCGGGGCGCGCATCTGGTTCGCGCGCATCATGGTCACCTGGGGAATTTTCGCCATCGCGATGGGTTTCATCACCGGCGATGTCAGCTTCTTCGTGATCCGCTTCCTGCTCGGCGTCGCCGAGGCCGGCTTCTTCCCCGGCGTGATCTATTACCTTACCCTGTGGTTTCCCGCCGAGTACCGCGGCCGCATCTTCGGCCTGTTCCTGATCATCAGCCCGCTCAACAACACCATCGCGGCGCCCCTGGGCGGGCTCATCCTGAAGTATTTCGACGGCACCATGGGCTATCCCGGCTGGCGCTGGCTGTTCATCGTCGAAGGCATCCCCACCCTGTTCCTCGCCTGGCTTTGCCTGCGCGTGGTGATCGACCGCCCCGACAACGCGACCTGGCTGACCGACGCCGAGAAAGCGCATCTGCGCGACAAGCTGGCGCGCGAAGCGGCCTCGCGCACGGAGACCAAGCACCTCTCGATCTGGCAGACGCTCGCCAACACCAAGGTGCTGCTGTTCGCGGTGGTCTACACGTCGCTCGCCATCGGCATCTATGGGCTGAGCCTCTGGATGCCGCAGATCATCAAGGGCATGGATGTGCAGAATCCGGTGCACATCGGCCTGATCATGGCCGTGCCCTACCTCATCGCGACGATCTGCATGGTGCTGTGGTCGCGGCATTCCGACAAGACCGGCGAGCGCGTCTTCCATTGCGCCGGCGCCCTCGCCCTCGCGGCGATCGGCATGATAACCAGCGCGTACATCGGATCTCCAGTCCTGGCGATGGTCGCCATCACTTTCGCGGCGATCGGCATGTATTGCTCGCAACCCGTGTTCTGGGCCATGCCAACGGGCTACCTGAGCGGCGTGGCTGCTGCGGGAGGGATTGCCTTCATCAACTCCATCGGCAACCTCGGCGGCTTCATCGGCCCCTTCGCGGTCGGCTGGCTCAAGGACAACACAGCCAACGGATTCCAGGCCGGGCTCACCTTCCTTGCCGCCTGCCTGCTGACGGGCGCCATCGTTGCGGTCATTGTCGGCCGCAGCGTCATGCGCCGGGCCGCAATCGAGGCGCAAGCCGCGTAGGCTGCTAACGCCCTTCCACGTTGCCGGAAGGCTCCGGCAACGTGGAAAGGTTGATCCTTGCCCGCCAGTATCCGGGGTCGAGTTCGAGCGCCCGCAGATAGGCGAGGCGCGCATCCCCGAATCGTCCTTCCTGCTGATGGACGTAACCCAGGTTGTTGAACACCCGGGGCTTGCGGGGCGACTTGGCGGCTGCGTCTTCCCAGAACGCCACCTGCGTTTCGTAAACCTGATTGCGATGCATGGTCAGCGCACCGAGCCCGACCAGGAGCAATCCGGCCGCGGCATTGACCAGCCAGCGCCGCCGCAATCGCGAGAGCAGCCATTGCAGCGCGGCGGCGACGGCAACGAACGCACCGATGCAAGCCAGGTAAAGCTGGCGATCGTTGGCGACATCGAGCCGCGGCACTATCGAATTCGTCGGCAGCAGGTGGACGAAGAACCAGAGAACCGCAAACGCGATCCAGCGCTGCTCGCGCAGGTTGCGCAGGCCGATCGCGAGGATCGCGACAAGCGCCAGCGCCTGCATGGCCGTGACCGGCGTAATCGCGCTGATTACCGGCAGGTCGGGATCGGCATTCAGCCGCCAGGGGAAAAGCAGCTGCCCGGCGAGGTAACAAATCGCGTTGATCTGGGTCAGCAGGTTCTCCCCCAGGCCCCGCGTCGCAAGGCTGACTTCGAGCAGATGGCGGTACACAGGGCTCGCCGCAATCGCGATCAGGCCCCCGGCCAGGACCAGCAGGTGAAAGGACTGGCGCTTGAGCCTCTCGCGCATGGACCGCCTTGCGCCGACGCTTTCGACGACCAGCAGCGCAAGCGGCAGCGTCACCGCGGTTTCCTTGACCAGCAATGCCGCGGCGAACAATGCCGCCGAGAACAGCCGCCAGTTCCACGGCGAGGGCGATGCATCCGCCCGCAGATAGGCAAGGATGCCGCCCAGGTAGAGCAGCGCCATGAATGAAACCGATCGGCCGGCGATATAGGTCACCGCTTCCGTCTGCGCAGGATGCAGAGCGAACATCAGTGCCGCGAGCAGCGGCAGCAGGTCTTCGCGCCCCCTCCCTGGCCGCAACGTGCGCAACAGCAGGAAAACCAGCAGCGCGTTTGCGCCATGCACCACGACATTGAACAGGTGAAAGCCGAACGGACCGGCGCCGGCCACCCAGTTCAGGGCATAGCTGAGCTTAAGCAGCGGGCGGATGCCCGGCATCGAATCCAGCCACGCCGCCAGCGAATGCACCGCCGGATTGTTGACGATGACGTTGTAATCGTCGAACTGGAAGCTTGCGGTCAGGGCGGTGAAATTGAAGAGCAGCACCGCGATGGCCAGTAGCGCGAGCGCGGTGCTGTCACTGCGGAACATGCTCTGCGCTCTCGTCGAACGCCCTTTCGATGAGCCCGATCGTGTCCCACCAGCGGCTTTTCGCGTTCAGCATCACCACCAGCACCCGGACGCCGCTTTTTTCGGCGAGTGCGATGAGGCATTTTCCGGCGCGGCCTGTGTAGCCGGTCTTGATGCCGATGGCCGGTTCGTAGGTGCCGACGAGCGCATTGCGGTTCTTCAGCGCGAACGCACGCTTGCCATCCGCACTGGCGATTCGCGCCTGCTTGCGGCCGACGATGGCGGCGAATTCCGGATGGGCCATGGCCGCATGCGCAATGCGGGCGAGGTCGCTGGCGCTGGAATAGTGATCCGGCGCATCGAAGCCGCAGGGATTGGCGAAGCGGGTATTGGCCAGGCCGAGTGCGGCTGACCGCTCGTTCATTTTTGCGACGAAGGCGGCAATGCTGCCGGCGTGATGCTCCGCCAGCGCGGCGCAGGCATCGTTGGCGGATACCATCAGCGTTGCCGTCAGCAGGTCCGCGACGGAGAACTTCTCGCCGGCCCTCAGCTTGAGCCGGGTGCCGCCTTCCCGCGCAGCGGCGGCGCTGACCACGGCTATCTGATCGGGCCTGTAGTCTTCCAGGACCACCAGCGCCGTCATGACCTTCGTGAGGCTGGCGGGAGGCAGACGCGCACCGGCATTGCCTGCCCACAGGTCGGCATCGCCGACCTGCACCAGGTACGCTTCGGCCAGTCCCGGGTAGCGATCCGGCGCGGCCAGGGCAGCGATCGGGAAAAGCCAGCAGGCGACAACTATCGCCCAGCGCCCGTTGGCCCGCACCGGATCAGAACTTCAGCAGCTTCTTGAGCTTGTTGCCGCCTTCCTTGACTGCGTCCATGGCCTTGTCCTTGTCGGACTTCGGCGCAGCGGGCGCGGGAGCGGTTTCCGTCTTGCCCGTCCCGACTTTCGCCTTGCCCAGCTCGGAGGCGTACTTCTGGCAAACCTCGCGATACTCCGAAGCCATGATCGCGGTGTAGTCCATGCCGGCGCACTGCTTCTGCGCCAGCGCCTTGCCTTCGACCGGGCAATTGTCGGCGACGAACTTCAGGTTCTTCTTGTCCACGGCGGCCTTGCAGACCGGCGCGCTTACGGTGTTGGGATCGGTGCCGCAAGCCTGCATCGCCTCGCGCCAGTTGCGGTGCTTGCGGCTGGCTTGCTCGAAGCCCGCCTCGTCGCCCATCGATTGCGAAACCTTTTTCGCCTTTGCGCAGAAATCCGCCTTGCGGTGCTTGCAGAATTGCGAGGACTCGGGCAATCCCTCGGCGCCGAAAATCGAACCCGGCTGCAATTCCTCGATCTGCTTGTCGCACTCCTTGTCGATCATCGCCTGGCTCTGCGCCTGCATCTGCTCTGCCTTCTTTCCCGGATCTTCGTACTTGCAGCTGCCGACTTTCTTGCCGGAAAGGACCTGGGTCATGGAAAAATCGTCCCCGTCCATCTTGCCCGTCATCTTGATGGTGCCGTCGAACTTGTCACCCGTATAGGTGACGTCGCCGGTGCCGGTCATGGGGTCCGGCTTGGTGCAGACGATTTTCCAGGTGCTCCTGTTGCCCGATTGCTTCGAGTCCACCATCTTGCAATCGCTGTTCTTGTCCTTTTCGCCCATTTTCGACGGGTCCCGGTCGCCCTTGGGCTTGCACACCTTGTCGGTGCGGGCGGGCATCGACATGCCTGCCATCTCCATCTTGTTGGTGATTTCCCATAATTCGTCCGGCCCCTGCGCAAATGCCATGGTGGCAACGCAACATGAGGCGGCCAGCATCAATTCGGGTAGAAGCTTGTTCTTCATTTGGAGGCTCCAGGCAAAAAGTGCGCAGATTCTTGCATATCCGTAACGGTCGCGGGTGACAGCCGGTGACTGGCGATATTACATACTGAAATGTGCGACGGAAAGGGATGCGCTGCAGCAAAATTCGCACGCGGCATGCAACTAACCACGCCTTGACAATGGCTTGCGCGCGGGAGTAAATCGCTCTCGGGCGATTTATCAAGCCTGCCCATACAACCATAAACAGCAGGGAGAGAAGACCATGCGTTACGCATTGAAATCGATTGCGGTATCCGTAGCCGCAGCATTCGCATTTGCCGGAGCCGGCATCGCCGGCAACAATCCCGTCGATGAAAAGTGGTGGCCGAGCGAGTTCGGTGCCGATGACCAGCAGGGCGCCACCAAGTACATTACCGACCAGAAGCGCGTCGAGGCGGCCAAGCTGGTGAAGAAGGGCAAGGTCGCTTACCTGGGCCACCCCTACAGCAACCACATGCCGCTGGTGCCCGGCCGCACCTTTGCGCTGAGCATCCCCGGCGCTCCCACCCACGGCCCGCTCAACTGGCCCGGCGACAATTTTTCCATGACTTTCATGGACGACATCGTCACCGCCGAAATTGGCCAGGTCGGCACGCAGTGGGACGGCCTTGCCCACCCGATGATCCGCATCGAGGGCGTGAACGGCGTCAAGGATGGCGACTATTTCTACAACAACGTCCGGTTGCAGGATGTGGAAACCGCCCGCGGCTTCAAGAAGCTCGGCACGGAGCAGGCGGGTGGCTTCTTCACGCGCGGGCTGCTGATCGACATCGCCGCACTCAAGGGCGTGAAGGTCCTGCCCAAGGGCTACGCCATCACGCTGGCCGACTACAAGGAAGCCCTGCAAAAGCAGGGGGTGGGTGATGCCACGCAGGGCGACGTCGTGATGTTCCGCACCGGCTGGAACTCGCTGTGGAAGACCAACCACCTCGGCCGCCCGGCGGGTGAGAAGGCCAAGAGCGACGAGCAGCTGGCAAAGGACAATGCCGAATTCGGGTCGGGCGAGCCCGGCGTGTCGGCGGAAGTCTGCGACTACCTCGCTGCGAAGAAGATCTCCATGATCGGCTCCGACACCTGGGGGCTCGAGCCGTACGACTTCGCCAAGTCGGGCGCACCCGAGTCGTTCGCTTACTGCCACATGAACCTGGTGGCACGCCGCGGCATCTACAACTTCGAGAACCTGGACCTGGACGAACCGTCCGCCGCCAAGGCCTACGAGTTCCTGTTCTCCTGGGCCCCGCTGAAGCTGGTGGGTGGCACGGGCTCGCCCGGCAATCCGGTCGCAACCTGGTAAGAACGCTTTCGCAGGGCAAGACGGGCAGGGAATTCCCTGCCCGTTTTCTTTTACCCCGGGCTCAGCTCAGCGGCAAACCTGGGCAAGCCACTGCGCCTCGCGTGAGCCTTCCTTCGCCGGCAGGAAGTCCGTCCCGCCCGGCGGAATCACGTAACTCTTGAGCATTTTTCCGTTCTGGTCGATGGCTGCCACGGCCGCCACGCCCAGGGTTTTCTCGCCGCATTTCGCCACGTAGCGAACGATCCGGCTCGCCGGCGCATTCGGCGGCCGCTGCTCGGGGTCGCGCCATTTCACGCGAACGTCGAAGCGGCTGATGCCTCCCCGGGCCTCGATGCTTGGCGCATCCAGGCTGGCGATCTCGAAGTCGCGAATTTCCGACAGCGATTCCGCGGTAAGGGTGTCTTCGGCCGTTGCGGCGCCGGCGAGCAGCACCGCAACCAGAAGGAATGGGATTCTCACGAAGGGCTCCGAATGTGGAAACGGTAGGGATTCGACCCGGCGAAAGCGAGAGAAAAGAGAAAAGGTAAAAGGGGAAAGCGACTGCCTCGAGCCGGTTTTCTCTTTTACCTTTTCTCTTTACCCTTTTCTCTCGTCTTATCTGACCTGCCCCGCGTTCACCTTTTCGCGGATCGCGTAAACCAGCGCCCGGATGTAGCGCAGGGAGACGATATCCGGGGAGGTTCCGGCCTGCTCCCATTTACGCGCTTCGTAGAACAGGCAGGTGCGCAGCTCGGTAAGCGTGGCCATGCGCTTTTCGTGGGCGACTTCGGCGCATTTCTCCACCGACCCCCAATATTTGAAGCCGTCGAACGTGAGCGCGAACGGCTCTATGCGTGTCCAGGCCTCCTTGAACGAGGGGATGTCGGCGGGACTGAGTTCGGTGTTTGAAAGCTGCTCCGGCATGGCGAAAGCATGTGTACGGTGCAAGGACTGACGCAAGGAACGCGCCTGCACGGTCATCTGCTTCATCGCATGGAAGAATTTGCTGTGGGACCCGCGCGGATAGTGTCGCGGAAGGGCGACAGCGCTGTCTTCGCGCGTCACCCCGGCTGCCTGCGCCCGGGCTGGATGATGGTTTGAGGCCGAAGACCTGTTTGCCGAAGCTCAGGAACGGCTAAGCGTTGCAGCCCGGCACAAGGAACAGCACGTCCCAAAAAAACACCGGCAGCGCGAATGATTTCACCGTCCAGAAGCACACATCAGATAGCCACCCTAACGACTTGCCGGACTTCGGAAACAATCGTGTCGCCGCCGCAGGTGCGGCTCGGGTGCCGGCACGCAGCCGGCTAGAACGAGGAGCCGGGCTGCCTCAGGAACTCTTCCTCTTCCGCGGTGGATGGCCGGCCGAGAATCCTGTTGCGATGGGAGAAGCGGCCGAAGCGCGCGATGATGTCCCGGTGCCGCTCGGCATACTTCAGGTAACCGGCATACAAATCCTTCTGCTCCGGAGGCGCGAATTGTGCCAGTTCGGAAAACAGCCGCACGGATTCGTGCTGGTCATCGAGAACTTCCGAATGTTCCAGCGGCAGATAGTGGAACACGCGCTCGATCGGCCGCAGCTGGACGTCGAAACCGCGGGCGATGCCGTGCTTGCAGTAGGTACGGGCCGCGCCGTCGAAAGCGAAGGCAAGAGGCGTCCTGCGATGGATGTTGCGGGGAAACTGGTCGGTCAGGACAATCAGCGCCAGCAGGCCGCGCGGTGTCTCCGCCCAGTCCGCGAGCTCGTTGCGGCTGGCCGCCTCGACCAGATCGCCGAAACGCGCGCGGATTTCCGCGTCGATGGCCGGGTCCGCATCCCACCAGATGCGCTTCTTCTCCTTCGCAATCCCGGCGTCGTCGGGATCGGGCCCGAACCAGAACGCCAGGATCCGTTCGCTGTCCGTCACGGTCGTCGCGGCCGGCAACCTGCTTTTCGATCCCGCCTGCTCCATTTTCCGCACTCCCGTGTCGTCGTGCTTCTCCTGGACTGGTCATCGGCAGGGATGCCGTGACCGCCAACTGGTCGTTTGAGGAGGCCGGGCATCAACAGTTCGGAGCGGCGGCCGCATTCATGGCGATGCCGGGACCGGCAGCGCAGCCGCAGAAGTGCATGTCGTGCGGCACCACCCGCGCCAGGTAGACACGATCCGGCAGCAGTCATGCAGGACCGGCGCGATTGCACGCCGAGGATGCCGCTTCGACGTTGTTTTCCGGAATCCGGCGTCAGCCCTGTCCCTTGAGTTCGGGAATCTTGAACCACGGTGCCTGCCGCAGGATCTTGTTTTCCATGCTGTCCACGAACGGCGTGGCTTTCTCCAGGAAGCCCGGCCATGCCGGATCGGCGGCCAGCTTGCCGCGGCGCTCCTCGCGATCGGCGAGGCTCTTGTACGCCCACAGGTGCACCACCTGGCTGAGCGGCCCGATGTCGTTGCTCACGTACCAGCCCACGCAGTGGCCGAGGTACTTGAGCTGCAACGGCAGCGCCAGGGTCTGATAGACCTTCAGGTAGTCCTCCAGCTTGCCGGGTTTGATTGCGTACGTGCGGTGGTCGATGATCATGGGGTTCCTTGGCAAAGGTGAAAGGTGAAAGCGAAAAGTATAGCTTTTACCCGGCCGCGGACCGCGGCCCGCGAACCTGATCTTCTCAATCCCGCGTGTTTTGCGCCAGGAACTCGCCAATCACCCGGTTGAGGAAAACCTCGTCCTCGGCCTTCAGGCTGGTCGCGGCCTGGTGACCTTGCAGGGAAGGAATTTCGATGAACCTTGCGCCCGGGATTTTTGCGGCTGCGCTTCGGGCTGCGTCGGCGGGATTGAACAAATCCAGCGGCGGCGCCAACACCAGGGTTTTTGCCTCGATGGAAGCCAGGGCCCTGCCGGTGTCGCCCTCGAATCCGCGCGTGGCGCCGACGTCGTGGGCTTCATAAGCCCAGGACTGGTAGAGATAGTCATGGGCGTCGAAGCCGTTGGCCCGATTCTGCGCCAGGATCTTCTCGAACCAGAGGTGCGCCTCGGCGCAGTCCGGGAGGAATTCTGCAAGCGCCGCCGGCGTCCTGCCAAGCAGGGCCGCCATCAGGCCTGTGTAGGCGCGCCAGCCGCGTTCGGGTTCGGCGCTGAAGCCCTCGCCCGTCCATGCCGGGTCGGCCATCAGGCAGGAACGCGCCGTCTCGGTGACCAGCACCGCCCAGGGATGGGTCTTCGCCATCGGCGTCATGGCCACGCAGGCACGCATGAACAGGGGGTGGCTCACGGCCCACTGCAATGCCTGCATGCCGCCCATGGATGCGCCGATCACCGCCTGCAGGCGCGATATTCCGAATTGTCCGGTCAGCAGCCGGTACTGGCTCTTCACCATGTCGCGTATCGCAAAGCGCGGGAAACGCATCCCCGGCTGATGTTCGCTGTTGGACGGAGATGTCGAGAGGCCGTTGGCGATGGGGTCCGCGGCGATGATGAAATGCCG
Source organism: Burkholderiales bacterium (assembly GCA_036384015.1). Lineage (GTDB taxonomy): Bacteria > Pseudomonadota > Gammaproteobacteria > Burkholderiales > JACQAP01 > JACQAP01. Next base: position 2,898 of record DASVNF010000170.1, on the reverse strand, counting down.
CGAAGGATCCAGCGCCTTGTCCTTGCCGATCAGGAAATCGAGCCGGTGGTGGTTGCCGGTCAGCGAGATGCAAACCAGCACGGCATTCGACTTCTCGCGGTTCAGCTCGCCGTGGGTGACGTAGGACTGGCCATAGTCGCGAATGACCTCGCCGGATTCCAGTTCGAGGTCGCCGAGCTGCGCGATGCGATGTTCCGCGTCGATGTGGCCCTTCGCCAGCGGCGGATGATTCAATCCTTTCATTCGGTCCAGATCCTCAAAGGACGCAAAGGAACGCGAAGAAAACCCGAGTTCAAGAATGAAAAATTGATGGGCCTTGGCCGCAGTTGCACAATATCTCCCGCCTCAAGCTTCAAAGCTTCGCCTCCCTTTGCGTTCCTTTGCGTCCTTTGAGCGCCTTTTTAATCGAACATGACAACCGTGCGGATGCCCTCGCCGCGGGCGAGGGAGGCGAAACCCTCATTGATCTGTTCGAGCCTGATGCGATTCGTGATCAGCTCGTCGAGTTTCAACCGGCCCTCGAGGTATTCCTCCGCCAGCCAGGGAAAGTCGCGGCGCGGCCGGGCGTCGCCGTAGCTGGAACGGACGATGCGCTTTTCGCCCATCAGCGAGCCCCAGCGGAAGCTCACGTCTTCGTTGACGTTGATCTTGCCCAGCCAGACAACCTGGCCGCCGGGCCGCACCGCTTCCACCGACAACCTGAAAGTGCTTTTGTTGCCCGCGGATTCGAAGACGTAGTCCGCCCCGCGGCCTCCGGTCAGGGACCTGATTTGCTCCAGCGCATCCTTGGCCGTGCCGTCGACGGCATGGGTGGCGCCGAACTGGGCTGCGCGATCGAGCTTGGCCTTGCCGACGTCCACGGCAATGATCCTTGCCGCATCGACGAGCGTGGCGCCCTGCACGACATTCAGGCCTACGGCGCCGCAGCCGATCACCACCACGCTTGAGCCCGCGGCCACCTGTGCCTTGCGGACGGCCGCGCCGACGCCCGTCATGACGCCGCAGCCGATGATGCAGGCGCGGTCGAACGGCAATTCCTTCGGCACCGGAATTGCGCCGGATTCCGGAACGACTGTGTACTCGGCATGCGTGGAAGTCACGGAATAGTGATGAACCTGTTCGCCGCCGCGCTTCATGCGCGACCTGCCGTCAAGCAGGAAACCTTTCGGCTGGTGGCGGGCGAAGGGCTCGCAAAGGATCGGCAGATCGCGCTCGCAGTAGAAGCAGTGTCCGCAATGCGGATTCCAGGAGCAGATTACATGGTCGCCCGGTTTCACCTGCGTCACCTCGGCCCCCACCGCTTCAACCACGCCCGCGCCCTCGTGCCCCAGCACGATCGGCAGCGGATACGCCAGCGAACCCTGGATGACTTCCAGGTCCGTGTGGCAGAGCCCGCTTGCCCGGATTTTCACCAGCACGTCGGTCGGCGCGAGCGAAGACATCTCCAGGGTATCGAGCGTCATCGGCTCGTTAATCTTGTTCAGCACGGCGGCTTTGAATTTCATTCAATCTCCGACTTGAAAAATCAGAGGACACAGAGGAAACAGAGGAAACCAACGGCAGGGGGACAATGCGCCATTGCTGACTAAAGCACACTTGCCGCCGCTCCTGTTCTTCCCCGTGTTTTCTGTGCCCTCTGTGGCTATCGTTCTTCGCTTCTGACTGTGAATTTCTCGAGAAGCTTGGGATGAAAAGACAGGCCAAGCAGTTCCTGCGCGAAAGCGCCTGCCGCGATCTCGGCGAGACTGATCAGACCCGAGGTCCAGGTCCAGCCCCCAAGGCGGAAGATCCTGACGCGATGGCGGCGGGCCAGCGGCTCGCTGCGGGTGCAATCGAAATGATGATAAAGCTCGTGGGCCAGGAAAATCGGCCGGGTTGCGCCGATGCCGGGCACCGCGGCAGCGCCGCTTGCGGCAATCCTTGCGTCGAGCTGCCGGATGGCGGGACCGTACAGCGTGATGGCGGGCGGCCGGGTGGCATACTCGGCGAAGACGATGGTGCTGCCGAAACCGGCCTCCTCTTCGCTATCCAGCACCGGCACGCCGCAGCTTGCCGCGATGAATGCCGGATCCGGTCCGAGATGGGTCCGGACATCCCCGGCCAGAAAGCGGCCATCGGCAAGCGCCGCGTCGACCAGCGCAGCGTGCCGCCCGGGTTCAATTCGCGGAAATTGCGGGTCGGCCCGCAACTGCAACAGGCCCAGGGCGCGGGGTTCCATGCAGAGGTCGGTGGCCAAGGCGTTCACAGGCCGCGCGCGCCCTGCACGCTGATCAGCACCACCGGCGCTTCCGGTGCCAAACCTTCGAGTTCACCGCGACTGATGGCGATGGCCTGGTCGAGCGCGGTGATGCCTGAGAGGTCGACGATGCGCCGGCCGGCGACCACGAACATGTCCGGCGCGATGACGCTGTCGCCGTTGTAGATGGTCACGGATTCCCACAGCTCCTGCAGCCGCTGCAGGCCGTTTGCCGCACTGGACTGCGCGACCACGCCGTCACTGCGCTGGATGCGGATCACGCCTTCGCGATCCACCGCGCGCACGGGATGCCGGCGGCTGGTGAATATCTTCCATTTCTTTTCCTGCACCTCGGCCTGGTACACGCGAACCTCGTCGGTCGATGCGGCGAGCTTTACGATGTCCGGCGCCAAGCCCATCGACGTGGCGGCGATACCCGCGGCCTCCTCGTCGGAGACCTGCTTGCGCATGTCCTGCGCGCGCATTTCCGATGCGCCCATCGCCGTGGCCCGGACACGCTGGGTCTGTGGATCGACCTCGATGGTCACTTCGACGTTCTCCGGCGCGGCTCCCAGCTTCACCACCGCATCGAAAGCTTCGCGCTTGATGCGCTGCAGATCCTCGGGGGCCGGATTCGGGATCACCCGCTCGATGGTTTCGCG
>DASVNF010000169.1:0-12650 GCA_036384015.1 Burkholderiales bacterium | reverse complement strand
GATCCCGGCAACGATCTCGCGCAAGTCGCCGCTGCCGCAAAGGGCATTGATGCGATCGAAATTCTGGCGCAGCGGTCCGTGGGCGTGGTCGTTCTGGGCATGGGTACGCAGCAGCCGCGTCAGCAACCTGGCGTTCTCGCGCCGCGATCTCGTCCATGGAAGGCCGGCCAGGGCCGCGTGGATGGCTTCCTTGCTGCCCTGCGAAATGCAGAAGTCCGCCAGGCCGACGAACATCGCGTCGGCGGCCTGGATCCGCGCGCCCGTGAGACCCAGGAACAAGCCGGTGGCACCGGGCATACGACCCAGCAGCCAGCTGCCGCCGACATCGGGGAACAGGCCGATGGTGATCTCCGGCATCGCAACCCGCGACTCCGGCGTGAGCACGCGGTGGCTTGCGCCGGACATGAGTCCCACGCCGCCGCCCATCACGATGCCGTGGCCCCAGCACAGCACCGGCTTCGGATAGGTGTGGATGAGGTAGTCGAGCCGGTACTCACGGCCGAAAAACGCCGTCGCGTACTCGTTGCCGCGAATGTCGTCCCGGCGCACCGACGCATGGTGCTCCACCATCGTCTTGTGCATCCGATGCAGGTCGGCGCCGGCGGAAAACGCCTTATCCCCGGCCGCCTCGAGGATCACCAGGACGATCGAATCGTCCGCCGCCCATTTCACGAACTGCGGCCCGAGCAGGTCGATCATGTCCAGGGACAGGGCATTGAGCGTCTTTTCCGCGTTCAGGCGCGCCACGCCGATCCGTGCGCCGCTCCCGGCCGGCCGCTCCTCGAACAGCACGGTCATCATCGGGTTGCTGTCCATGGATCTAGCGGCTGAAGGAGGCATCCACCGATGCCAGGGCTGCCATGTTCACCAGCCTGCGCACGGTAGCCGTGGGGGTCAGGATGTGCACGGGTTTGGCCGCGCCAAGCAGGATCGGCCCCACCGTGATGCCCTCGCCCGCCGACATCTTGAGCAGGTTGAACGCAATGTTGGCGGCGTCCAGCGTCGGCATGATCAGCAGATTGGCCTCGCCCTTGAGCCGCGAGTTCGGAAAAATCCTCAGGCGGATCTCCTCGTCGAGGGCCGCGTCGCCGTGCATCTCGCCGTCCACCTCCAGCTGCGGCGCGCGCTGCTCGAGGATATCCCGTGCCTTGCTCATTTTCACGGCGGAAGAATGGCGCGAACTGCCGAAGTTGGAATGCGAAAGCAGGGCGACCTTCGGCACGATACCGAAACGCGCCACTTCTTCCGCGGCCATGATGGCGATCTCGGCAACCTGTTCCGCGGTGGGATCCGGATTGACGTAGGTATCGCAGATGAACAGAGTGCGTTTGGGCAGGATCAGCATGTTCATGGCTGCAAACTGGTTCACGCCCTTGCGCAGCCCGATGACGTTGGCGATGTAGTCCACGTGCAGCGAAAACTGGGCTATGGTTCCGCAGAGCATGGCGTCGGCATCGCCGCGGCGGACCATCAGGGCGCCGATCAGCGTGGTGCGCCGGCTCACTTCGCGCTTGGCGTACTCCACCGAGATGCCCTTTCGCTGCACCAGTGCATAGTACTCTTGCCAGTAGTCGCGAAAGCGCGGATCCGAGTTCGGGTTTACGCACTCGAAATCCTTGCCGGGACGGATGCGCAGCCCGAACTTCTCGATGCGCGGGTTCAGGACCTCCGGGCGGGCGATCAGGATCGGCTTGGCCACGCCTTCGTCCACAACCACTTGCACCGCGCGCAGCACGCGCTCATCCTCGCCCTCGCAGAAAACCACGCGCGTCGGATTCTTCTTGGCCGTCGTGAACACCGGCTTCATGATCAGCCCGGAGTGGTAGACGAACTGCGAAAGCTGCTCGTGATAGGCGACGAAGTCCTGGATCGGCCGTGTCGCGACGCCGCTCTCCATAGCCGCCAGCGCGACTGCGGGAGCGATCTTCACGATCAGTCGCGGGTCGAACGGTTTCGGAATCAGGTACTCGGGACCGAACGACAGGTCCTGCTCCCCGTAGGCGATGGCAACGATGTCGGATTGCTCGGCCTGCGCCAGCTCGGCGATGGCACGCACCGCCGCTAGCTTCATTGGTTCGTTGATCGTCGTCGCGCCGACGTCCAGCGCGCCCCGGAAAATGAACGGAAAGCAAAGCACGTTGTTGACCTGGTTCGGAAAATCGGAGCGGCCGGTGGCGATGATCACATCGCTGCGCACCGCCTTCGCCTCATCGGGCAGGATTTCCGGCTCGGGATTCGCCAACGCCAGGATCAGCGGCTTCGGGCCCATGCGCTTGACCATTTCCGGCTTGAGGACCCGCGCAGCGGAGAGACCGAGGAACACGTCCGCGTCCGGCATGATGTCCGCGAGCGTGCGCGCGCTGGTGTCCTTGGCATAGCGGGCCTTGTTGTCGTCCATTTCCTCCTTGCGGCCCTTGTACACCACGCCCTTGATGTCCGAGACCCAGACGTTTTCCATCGACAGGCCCAGGCTCACCAGCAGGTCCAGGCAGGCCAGCGCCGCGGCACCGGCGCCCGAGCACACCAGCTTCACCTTGCCGATATCCTTGCCCACGACCTTGAGCCCGTTGAGCACCGCCGCGCCGACGATGATCGCCGTGCCGTGCTGATCGTCGTGAAACACCGGGATCTTGAGGCGCTCGCGCAATTTTCGTTCGATGTAGAAGCATTCCGGGGCCTTGATGTCCTCGAGGTTGATGCCGCCGAAGGTCGGCTCGAGGCTGGCGATGATCTCGACCAGCTTGTCGGGGTCGCGTTCGTTGATTTCAATGTCGAATACGTCGATGCCGGCGAATTTCTTGAACAGCACCCCCTTGCCTTCCATCACCGGTTTGCTGGCCAGCGGCCCGATCGGGCCCAGGCCCAGCACCGCGGTGCCGTTGGTGATCACGCCGATCAGGTTGCCGCGGGCAGTGTAGAGGCGGGCGGCAGCGGGATCATTGACGATTTCCTCGCAGGCCGAGGCTACCCCGGGCGAATAGGCCAGCGCCAGATCGCGCTGATTGAGCAGGCCTTTGGTGGGAACAACCGAGATTTTTCCAGGCGTAGGCAGGCGGTGATAGTCGAGCGCGCTTTTGCGCAGAAGCTCGTCCATGACATCTCCATTTCACTTTTATCGTTGGCCGGATTATACGGGAGCGGCCCCGGCTTGCCGCCTTGCAGCGCCGCAAGTTTTCGGCGCCGTGTTTGTGGGGAGACGGGCTTTTTGCTATTTTGGGCGCACGCAACAAGGAGCAGCAGATGGATCACCCCGTCCCCGGAATCCGCACCGAACTGTATCCCGACATCGAGCCTTACAAGTCCGGCCACCTGAAAGTCGACGGCAGCCACGAGATTTACTGGGAGATATCCGGCAACCGGGACGGGATCCCAGTCGTGTTCCTGCACGGCGGGCCGGGGGCGGGCGCCAGCCCGATGCACCGGCGCTTCTTCGATCCGGCGCACTACAAGATCGTGATCTTCGACCAGCGCGGCGCGGGACGTTCGCGCCCGCACGGCGAACTGCACGACAACACCACCCCGCACCTCGTCGACGACATGGAGCAGCTGCGGCTGCACCTGGGCATCGGGCGGTGGATCGTATTCGGAGGGTCCTGGGGCAGCACGCTGGCGCTCGCCTATGCGCAGACCCATCCATTGCGCTGCGCGGCCCTGGTCCTGCGCGGCATCTTCCTCTGCCGCAGGCTGGAAATCGACTGGTTCCTTTACGGCATGCGCCATGTCTACCCCGAGGCATGGCGTAAATTCTCCGGCTACATTCCGGAAGCGGAGCGGCACGATCTGCTGGGCGCCTACGCGAAACGGCTCAACGATCCCAACCGCGCGGTTCACATGCCGGCGGCGCACCAGTGGAGCGTCTATGAAGGCTCCTGCTCCACGCTCATGCCCAGTCCGTCCACGGTTGCGCATTTCTCCGAGGACGTCGTGGCCCTCGGCCTGGCGCGGATCGAAGCGCATTATTTCCAGAACAATATTTTCCTGCCGGAGAATTCGCTGCTCGACAATGCCGCAAAACTCAAGCAGATTCCGGGCATGATCGTACAGGGCCGTTACGACATGGTCTGCCCGATCGTGTCCGCCGACGACCTGCATCACGCTTGGCCGGAGGCGGAATACATCGTCGTTTCCGACGCCGGCCACTCCGCGTGGGAACCCGGCATCACCGCCCAGCTGGTTGCGGCGATGGAGAAACTCAAGAGCCGGATCGAGGCTCACCCTTACGGGTATTCCGGACAGTCGTCCATCACGCAGGGGCCGCGGGCCGGGTAAAGGGCCAGTCAAGAGCGCACTTGCGTCGTCATGCTGTCACGACCGTCACGTTCGTCACGGCTTATAAAGGGGAAATTCCATGAACGAACATGTTGAAACGCTGCACCAGGTCAAGGCTACCGTCATCGACCTGGCGATCAAGTTCGGACCGAAGGTATTCGTCGCCATCGTCATCATCATCGTCGGGTATGTCGTCGGCCGCCAGATAGGCAGGATCACGGATCGCGGGCTGCGCAAGTTCGACATGGAGCCGCCAGTGCGCGAACTGCTGGTGCGCATCGTGAGAATCTTGGTGCTGGGGTTGTTCCTGATCATGGCGCTGCAGAACCTGGGCGTCGAACTGCTCCCGCTGATCGCGGGGCTGGGCGTCGCCGGCGCGGGCATCGCCCTGGCGATGCAGGGCGTGCTCGGCAACGCCGTGGCCGGATTGACCATCATTTTCACCAAGCCATTCCGGGTGGGCGAATACATCTCGATCGCCGGCGTGGAAGGCACGGTCGAGGACATCAGCATGTTCAGCAGCACCCTTGCCCATGCGGACATGTCCCGGGTTGTCATCCCGAACCGCAAGATCGTCGGCGAAATCCTGCACAACTACGGGACTGTCCGGCAACTCGACCTGTCGGTGGGCGTTGCCTACGACACCGATCTCAACAAGGCCATAGCCGCGATCAAGGAAATCCTGCAAAGCAATCCGCGCGTGCTGAAGGACCTGACACCGGGAATCGGCATCAGCGTGCTGGCGGATTCCTCCATCAATATCTCGGTGAAGCCCTGGACCAGCGTCGCGGATTTCGGCCCGGCAGGCGGCGAAATCAACAAGGCCATCGTCGAGACCTTCCGCGGCAGGGACATTGTCATCCCGTTCCCGCAGCGGGAAATCAGGATGCTGGCCTGACGCCCGTGACTGGCCATAAAGGCTGACGCCATGCAGCTGCTGATCAACATCGACGTTCCGGACCTGGACGCGGCGGTCGAGTTTTACAGCAAAGGCATGGGACTCAAGCAGGAGCGGCGCTTGTTCGGGGGCAGCGTGGCGGAAATGGCGGGGGCGCCTGCGCCGATCTACCTGCTGGAGAAAGATTCCGGGACGCCGGCTTCCACGGGATCATCGCACCTGCGCGACTATCGTCGCCACTGGACACCGGCGCATCTGGATTTCGTGGTGGATGATCTCGACGCTGCGCTCGCCAACGCACTGGTGGCCGGCGCAAAGCTGGAAGGCGCAGTGGCGATTTTCAGATGGGGGCGCCAGGCGGTGATGAGCGACCCGTTCGGCAACGGGCTGTGCCTGGTGCAGTGGCTGAACCGCGGGTACGACGAAGAGGCGGACTAGCCTCCCCGCGGTTTCTTGCCGCCGGGTTTCGAATCCGTCGCGCTCCTGGCCGATTCCTGGATCGTTTGCAGCGCGGACTTCTGCATCTCCAGCGTCTTCACCGTCATCTGCACGAAGGTCAGGTTCATTTTCAGCCAGTTCTCCACCGACTGCAGCTCGACGATCTTCTTCTCCACCTCTTCCACGCTCATGGTGGGCTGGAACATGCCGGGAATCGGGAACGACATCGGATTCCACATTTTCTGGAAGAACTCGAACAGTTCCCTGGAAGAATCTTCTGCCATTGGTTTTCTCCGAAAAGGCGTGACTACGTGACTGTCGTGACGCCGTAACAGCATACCCCAAGAACTTCAGGCAAAAAAATGCCGCAGATACCTGCGGCATTCTTCGAATGGATAGCTGCGATCGTTCTTTGACCTTACGTCGTCACGACAGTCACGATAGTCACGTCGTCACGGTCCTACATGGTAGGACCAAGAATCCACGGCGCAAACTCGTCTTCGCCGTAACCCATGGCCTCGCTCTTGCTCGGCTCGCCCGAAGCGGTGCGCAGGATGATCTCGAAGAACTGCTGGCCGACTTCCTGGATGCTCGCCTTGCCGTCGACGATTACGCCGCAATTGATGTCCATGTCGTCCTCCTGCTTGTTGAACATCGCCGTGTTGGTGGCGAGCTTCAGCGAGGGCGACGGCTTGCAGCCATAGGCGGAACCGCGACCGGTGGTAAAGCAGATCATGTTGGCGCCGCCGGCAACCTGGCCGGTCGCGGACACCGGATCGTAGCCCGGGGTATCCATGAACACGAAACCCTTGGCGGACACATGTTCCGCGTATTCGTAGACGCCCATCATCGCCTGCGTTCCGCCCTTGGCCACCGCGCCGAGGGACTTCTCGAGAATCGTCGTCAGGCCGCCGGCCTTGTTGCCGGGCGAGGGGTTGTTGTTCATTTCGCCGCCGAGCCTGGTGGTGTAGTCTTCCCACCAGTGGATGCGCTGGACCAGCTTCTCGCCGATTTCGCGCGTTGCCGCGCGCCGCGTCAGCAAGTGTTCCGCGCCGTACACTTCCGGCGTTTCCGACAGGATCGCGCTGCCCCCGTTGCGCACCAGGATGTCCACCGCCGCACCGAGCGCCGGATTCGCGGAGATGCCGGAATAGCCGTCGGACCCGCCGCACTGCAGGCCCAGGGTCAGATGCGAAGCGGGAACCGTTTCACGCCTGACGTTATTGGCGTCCGGCAGCAGTTCCTTGATGCGCGCGATGCCGTCGGCGACGGTCTTCTTGGTGCCGCCGGTTTCCTGGATGGTGAACGCCTGCAGCTGGCGCGAGCGCTTCAGCCCCTGCGCGGCCAGGAGGTTGTTGATCTGGTTGGCCTCGCAGCCCAGCCCGATCATCAGCGAGGAATGGAAGTTCGGGTGCGTCGCGTAGCCTGCGAGTACCCGGCGCAGCAGGTCCACGGGTTCGCCTTCGGAGCCCATCCCGCAGCCGGTCTTGTGATGGATCGGCACCACGCCGTCCACATTGGGGTACTGCGCCATGAAGTCTTCATCGAAGAACTTGGCGATGGTGCGACAGACGTGCGCGGAGCAATTGACGCTCGAGATCACGCCGAGGTAGTTGCGGGTCGCGACACGGCCGTCCTCGCGCACGATGCCCTGGAAGGTTGCCGGATTGGCAACGAAGTCAACCGGCTTGTAATCCGCACAGAATGCGTAGTCACGCTGGAAATCGCCCATCGCCAGGTTGTGCACGTGCACGTGGTCGCCGGCCTTGATGGGTTTCACGGCGAAACCGATGATCTGGTTGTAGCGCCGCACCGGCGAGCCTTCGCTGATGTCGTGGGTGGCAAGCTTGTGGCCCGCGGGAACGGTGACCGTGGTGCGGATCTTTTCCTTGATGATCTCGGTGCCGGCGGGCAATTCCACGCGCGCGATTACCACATCGTCCGCGGGATTGAGGCGTATGGTCAGATCGGCTGCTTGCAACATGTAGGGTCTCCTTCGGTGGGCGTCGGCGGGTCGGTTTTGGGGTCTGGGACCGAGCCGGGTCGGGTCAAGCCGGCATTTTAAGCCTGCACGCCCCGTTTGGGGGAGAAGCCGTTCCGGCCTGCGGTAGACGACTGGGGCGTGGGAGCGTCGTGGTAGCATCCATTGACCCTGTCACCCTGCCGGGGTTTGAAAATCAATACTCCCCAGATGGATCTGCGGCTGCCGGTTCTTTGCTTCGGCAATTTCATCATCGGCACCGGGACGCTCATCGTTCCCGGCATGCTGCCCGGCCTGGCACAAGGCCTCGGCGTTACCGTCCCCGTCGCCGCCCAGCTCATCACCGCCTTCGCGCTGACCGTCTGCCTGACGGCGCCGCTTTTTGCCGCATTAACCGCCCGTTTCGACCGCCGTGCACTGCTGGCCGGGGTCCAGTTGCTGTTTGCCGCCGGACACATTGCCTCCGCATTTGCAACCGGGCTGCACGGCCTCCTGGTGCTGCGGGTCCTGTCCTCGATCGGAGCTGCCATATTCACCGCCCAGGCGGCAACCACGGCCGCCCTGCTGGTGCCGGCCGGGCGGCGAGGCAGCGCGATCGCCTTCGTTTTCCTCGGCTGGTCGATCGCTTCCGTTGCCGGCATGCCCCTGGGCGCGTACATCAGCGAAACCCTTGGCTGGCCCGCCGGTTTCCTCATGGTGGGTGGCGGTGCGCTCGTCGCCGCAGCAGCGGTGCACCTGACCATTCCGCGCGGGCTGACGATCACGCCGATCGGCCGCGCCATGTGGGCGTCGCTGTTCGCCAATCGCCGGCTGCTGCTGACCGTCGGCGTAACGGCCATCCAGGCAGCCGCCCAGTTCACGCTCTTTTCCTTCCTGGTGCCATCGTTCAAGACCCTGTTCAACGCATCACCGGAAACCGTGAGCCTGCTGCTCATACTGCTCGGGGTCACCGGTGTGGCGGGCAACATCCTCGGCGCGCGGCTGGTCGACCGCGTCGGCGCCGCCCAGGTCACGCTCTACGGGCTGCTTTCCATGCTGGCAGCTCACGTAATCTGGATTTTCGTGCCGGGATCCTGGCTGTTGCTCGTGGTCTCCCTGGTGCTCTGGGGCATTGGTTGCTTTTCCAGCAACAGCTCCCAGCAGGCTCGCCTGGTCATGATGTCGCCGCCGCATGCGCCGGTCTCGGTAGCGATGAATACGTCGGCCATGTACTTCGGCCAGGCCGTGGGAACCGCCTCGGGCGCGGCATTGCTTGCCGGGATCGGCGGGCCGGTGGCCTATACCTGGCTGGTGGCGCTCAGCATCCCGCTGTTCCTCGCCTCGATCGTCATGTCCCTGCTGGTCGAACGCAAGAAAACCAGCGCCTGAAAAACAAGCGGGGCGCCACAGCCCCGGCGAATTGCTTTTACCTTTCCCCTCTTCTCTTTTACCTTTTCTCTGGCTTTTAGTGCGACTCCCTCAAATGCGGCGTTCCGCTGCCGCCTACCAGCACATCGAGGTCGGCGCCCTCGTCGGCCTGGTTGACGTGATCGATATAGATTTTCACGTAGCCACGGTCCGCCATCGGCTTCGGCGCCTTCCATTTTTTGTAACGGCGCTCCAATTCGGCGTCCGAGACGTCGAGGTGCAGCTTGCGCTTCGGCACGTCGATCTCGATCATGTCGCCGTCCTGTACCAGCGCCAGCGGCCCTCCCACCGCCGCCTCCGGCGCGCCGTGCAGGACGACCGTGCCGTACGCGGTGCCGCTCATGCGCGCGTCGGAAATGCGCACCATGTCGGTGATCCCCTTCTTCAGCACCTTTTGCGGCAGGGAAAAGTTGCCGACCTCCGGGAAACCCGGATAACCCTTGGGGCCGCAACCCTTCAGAACCATCACGCAGGTTTCGTCGATTTTCAGTTTCGGATCGTCTATGCGCTTGTGGTAGTCCTCGATGCTCTCGAACACGACGGCGCGGCCGCGGTGTTTCATGAGTTTCGGCGAGGCGGCGGAAGGCTTGATCACGGCGCCCTTCGGCACCAGGTTACCGCGCAGCACGGCGATGCCGCCCTGCTTCTTGAACGGCTTTTCGATCGGGAAAATCACCTTCGGATTCCAGTTCTTCGCCGTCTTCACGTTGTTCCAGATGGTGTCGCCGTTTACGGTGATCGCGTTCTTGTGCAGCAGCCCGCCCCGGGCAAGCTCGCGGATGACCACCGGCAGCCCGCCGGCGTAATAGAAATCCTCCATCAGGTATTCTCCCGATGGCATCAGGTTCACCAGGCAGGGCAGGTTGCGGCCCAGGCGGTCCCAGTCGTCGAGCGTCAGGTTCACGCCGATGCGGCGCGCGATCGCCAGCAGGTGAACCACGGCGTTGGTCGAGCCGCCGATGGCGCCGTTGACGCGGATCGCGTTCTCGAACGCCTGCTTGGTGAGGATCTTCGACATGCGCAGATCCTCTTTCACCATTTGCACGATGCGCTGGCCGGCCATGTGCGCCAGCACGTAGCGGCGCGAGTCCACGGCGGGAATTGCTGCGTTCGTCGGCAACGCCATGCCGAGCGCCTCGGCCATGGATGCCATCGTCGACGCCGTGCCCATGGTCATGCAATGACCGGCGGAGCGCGACATGGCCTGTTCGGCTTCCATCAGGTCGTCGTCGTTCATCTCGCCCGTCTTGAGCATTTCCTTGAATTTCCAGACGTGCGTGCCCGAGCCGATGGTTTCGTTGCGCCAGCGGCCGTTGAGCATCGGCCCGCCGGAGACGACAAGCGCCGGCACATCGCAGGACGCCGCGCCCATCAGCAGCGCAGGCGTGGTCTTGTCGCAGCCGGTCAGCAGGATCACGCCGTCGAGCGGGTTGGCACGGATGGATTCCTCGACATCCATCGCGGCGAGGTTGCGGAACAGCATGGCCGTCGGCCGCATCACCGGCTCGCCCAGGGACATCACCGGAAATTCGAGCGGGAAACCGCCGGCTTCGAGCACGCCCCGCTTGACGCGCTCGGCAAGCTGGCGGAAGTGCGCGTTGCAGGGTGTGAGTTCGGACCAGGTATTGCAGATCCCGATGACGGGGCGGCCCTCGAACAGGTGGCGCGGCAAACCCTGGTTCTTCATCCAGGAACGGTGCACCATGCTGTCGATGCCCGGCACGCCGAACCAGTCGTGGCTGCGGAATTTTTTCTTTGCCATTTTTTTATCCCCCCCGAAAAAGAGCCCTGTAGCTGTCTGGACTGGAATCCCCGGCCCGGAATAATACATTACGCCCGCACCGGGAAAGCCGACGCGGCGCGGGAGTCATTCGCGCCGCAACATCCAACGGATGCGGCTCGCGAGTCGCGGCTGCCTCCTGTGGCATACTTACGCCTCTCGAAAATCGGCGTTCATAATTCAGAAGGGGGGAGCAGTGGCTGGAAGACTCAGCGGCAAGGTGGCGTTCGTCACCGCCGCGGCACAAGGCATCGGACGGGCGACCGCGCTTGCGTTCGCGCGCGAAGGCGCAAAGGTATGGGCGACCGACCTCAACGAAGCGAAGCTCGCGGAACTCAAGGGGCAACCCGGCATCGAAATCCGCAAGCTCGACGTGCTCAAGGACGGCGATATCGAAAAGCTCGCGAAGGAAGTCGGCGCCCCCGGCATCATTTTCAACTGCGCCGGCTTCGTTCATCACGGCACCGTGCTGCAGTGCGCGGACAAGGACTGGGATTTCTCCTTCAACCTGAACGTGCGCAGCCACTATGTCGTGATCCGCAGCTTCCTGCCGAAAATGCTGGAAAACGGCGGCGGTTCGATCATCAACGTGGCATCGGTCGCAGGCAGCATCAAGGGCATCGCCAACCGCTTCGTCTACGGCGCCTCCAAAGCCGCCGTCATCGGACTCACGAAATCCATCGCCATCGACTACGTCAAGCAAGGCATCCGCTGCAATGCGCTGTGCCCCGGCACGGTCGATACTCCTTCGCTGGGCGACCGCATCAACGCCTTCGACGATCCGGTGCAGGCCCGCAAGGACTTCATCGCGCGCCAGCCCATGGGCCGGCTGGCGAAGGCCGAGGAACTCGCCGAGCTGTCGGTATTCCTGGCCTCCGACGAATCCGTTTTCATGACCGGCCAGGCTGTGATCATGGACGGCGGCATTACGATTTAAGGGCCGTGGCGGTGTGACGATCGTGACGTCGTGACGGGGTAACAACGATATCCAAGCGGAGACACAAAATGAAACTGGTACGTTACGGAGAAGCAGGAAAAGAGAAGCCCGGCATCATCGACGCCCAGGGCGGAATTCGCGACCTGTCGGGCGTGGTCAAGGACATCGATGGCAGCGCGGTTTCCGCGGAAGGCATCGCCAGGCTGCGCGCGGTGAATGTCGACAGCCTGCCGAAGGTGGGCGGCAATCCGCGCCTTGGTTCGCCGATCGCCGGCGTGCCGAAGCTGATCTGCATCGGCCTGAACTACGCCGACCACGCCAAGGAATCCAACCTGCCGATTCCCCCGGAACCGGTCGTGTTCATGAAGGCAATCAGCGCCATCACCGGACCGAACGACGAAGTGAAGCTGCCGAAGGGTTCGAAGAAGGGCGACTGGGAAGTCGAACTCGCCTTTGTCATCGGCAAGAAAGCACAGAGCGTCTCCGAGGCCGACGCGCTCAACTACGTCGCCGGCTACATGATCTGCAACGACGTGTCCGAACGTGAATGGCAGCTCGAGCACGGCAGCCAATGGTCCAAGGGCAAGAGTTTCGACACATTCGCCCCGCTCGGCCCCTGGTTCGTCACCGCCGACGAGATCAAGGATCCGCAAAGCCTTGCCATGTGGCTCGACGTGAACGGCCAGCGCAAGCAGACCGGCAGCACCAGCACGATGATCTTCGGCGTCAGGAAACTCGTTTCCTACCTGTCCTACATGTGCACCCTTGTACCGGGGGACGTTATCAGTACCGGCACCCCGCCGGGCGTGGGCATGGGCATCAAGCCGACGCCGCAGTTCCTCAAGGCCGGCGACGAAATGCGCCTGGGCATCGACGGGCTGGGCGAACAGAGTCAAAAAGTGATTGGTGGCTAGAACTACAGGTATGAAGTGAAAGGTTC
>DASVNF010000168.1:0-4132 GCA_036384015.1 Burkholderiales bacterium | reverse complement strand
AAAAGACGAACCGGTCATGTTTCTTTGCCGCAGCGGCGCCCGTTCCAGTTCCGCCGCCAAGCGCGCCACTGAAGCGGGTTACTCGAAATGCTACAACGTCCTGCAGGGATTCGAGGGCGACAAGGACAGCGAAGGGCATCGCAACTCGGTCGGCGGATGGCGATTCGCCGGTCTGCCCTGGACCCAGGGATGAGCGGCGCCGATGCGAAGGCTTTACTGCGCTGTCCAGTTGACCAGCCCGGTGTAGGCAGTGATAAGTACGATCGCGCCGAAGGCGATGCGGTACCACGCAAAGATGGTGAAGTCGTGCCGGCTGATGTAGCGCAGCAACCAGCGCACGCACAGGAAAGCGGACACGAAAGCGGCCGCGAACCCGGCGCCGAAGATTCCGATGTCATTCGCGGAAAACAATGCCCGATGCTTCACGACTTCATAAGCCGAAGCCGCGAACAGCACCGGTACCGCGAGAAAAAACGAGAACTCCGTCGCCGCCTTCCGTGACAGGCCGAAGAAAAGACCGCCGATGATGGTGGCGCCCGCGCGTGACGTGCCGGGAATGAGGGCCACGGCCTGGGCCAACCCTATCTTCAGGGCGTCGCGCCAGCGCATGTCCTCGACAGTCTCCACCGTGACGCGGTGCTGGCGCCGTTCCGCCCACAGGATGATGAATCCGCCGACGATGAAGGCGATGGCAACCGGCACCGGCCGGAACAGCGTAGATTTGATCGCGCTGCCGAAGGCGAGTCCGAGGATCGCGAGCGGCAGGAAGGCGATCAGCAGATTCAGGGCGAAGCTCTGCGCCTTCCGGTCGTGAGGCAGCCGCGCGACGACCGACCAGAGCCGGATCCGGTATTCCCAGACGATCGCCAGGATCGCGCCGCACTGGATGACGATCTGGAAGACCTTGGCCTTCTCGTCGTTGAAATCGAGCAGGTCGCCCGCGAGTATCAGGTGGCCGGTGCTCGATATCGGCAGGAATTCAGTCAGGCCCTCTACCACGCCGAGAACCAGCGCTTTGAGTATCAGCGCAACATCCATCTGCTTCCTTCAGGAAAAGCCGGTCAGCGCGAGGGGACAACGCCGCGCCCGGCGGATTGCGTTCAGGCCTTCTGGTAGAGCTCGCTGCCGGTCGCCACGAATTCCGCGGCCTTGTCCGACATGCCGCGGGCGAGCGCTTCCGCCTCCGATACTCCCTGTTTTGCCGCGTAGTCGCGCACGTCCTGGGTGATTTTCATCGAACAGAAATGCGGACCGCACATCGAGCAGAAGTGCGCCAGTTTGGCGCCTTCCTGCGGCAGGGTTTCGTCATGGAACTGCTTGGCCTTGTCGGGATCGAGTCCGAGGTTGAACTGGTCGTCCCAGCGGAACTCGAAGCGGGCCTTCGACAGCGCGTTGTCGCGAATCTGCGCGCCCGGATGCCCCTTGGCAAGGTCGGCGGCATGCGCGGCAATCTTGTAGGCAATGATGCCGTCCTTCACGTCGTCCTTGTCGGGCAGTCCGAGGTGCTCCTTCGGCGTGACATAGCAAAGCATCGCCGTCCCATACCAGCCGATCATGGCCGCGCCGATGGCAGACGTGATGTGATCGTAGCCTGGCGCGATGTCGGTGGTGAGGGGACCCAGCGTGTAGAACGGCGCTTCGTGGCAGAGCTTCAACTGCAGGTCCATGTTTTCGCGGATCAGGTGCATCGGCACATGTCCCGGACCTTCGATCATCACCTGCACGTCATGTTGCCATGCGACCTGCGTAAGCTCGCCGAGGGTTTTCAGTTCCCCCAGCTGCGCCTCGTCATTGGCGTCGTGGATCGAGCCCGGGCGCAGGCCGTCGCCGAGGGAGAAGGAAACGTCGTAGGCCTTCATGATCTCGCAGATGTCCTCGAAATGCGTGTGCAGGAAATTTTCCTTGTGGTGCGCCAGGCACCACTTGGCGAGGATCGAGCCGCCGCGGGACACGATGCCGGTCATGCGCTTCGCCGTCAGGGGAATGTACGCCAGGCGCACGCCCGCGTGGATGGTGAAGTAGTCGACCCCCTGCTCGGCCTGTTCGACCAGGGTGTCGCGGAAGATTTCCCAGGTCAGTTCCTCGGCGCGACCGTCGACTTTTTCCAGCGCCTGATAGATGGGAACGGTCCCGATCGGTACCGGCGAATTGCGGATGATCCATTCGCGGGTTTCATGGATGTGCTTGCCGGTGGACAGGTCCATCACCGTGTCGCCGCCCCAGCGGATCGCCCAGGTCATTTTCTCGACTTCCTCCTGGATGCTCGATCCGAGCGCGGAGTTGCCGATGTTGGCGTTGATCTTCACCAGGAAATTGCGACCGATGATCATCGGCTCGGATTCCGGATGGTTGATGTTGGCCGGAATGATCGCGCGGCCGCGTGCAACCTCCTCGCGGACGAATTCCGGCGTAATGCTCTTCGGCATGGAAGCGCCGAAGGAGTTGCCGGGATGCTGCCTGACCATCAGGTCGGAAAGCAGGTCGCGCCGCTGGTTTTCGCGGATGGCGATGTATTCCATCTCCGGCGTGACGATGCCGCGGCGCGCGTAATGCATCTGCGAAACGTTCATGCCGCCGCGGGCGCGACGCGGCGAACGCCTAAGGTTGAAGCGCATGGCCGCGAGCTTCGGATCATCGAGCCTGACGCGGCCGTAGATGGAAGTCGGACCCGTCAGGACTTCCGTGTCGCCGCGCTCCTCTATCCAGCGCTCGCGCAGGGGAGCGAGACCGCTGCGGATGTCGATGGCAACCGACGGATCGGTGTAAGGGCCGGAGGTGTCGTAGACGAAAATCGGCGGATTTTTCTCGGCGCCGAAGCTGGCGGGCGTTTCGCTCTGGCTGATTTCGCGCATCGGCACGCGCAGGTCGTCGCGCGAACCCTGGACGTAAGCCTTGCGCGAACTGGGCAATGGCTTGACCGCGGCCGCATCCACGCGGGCCGCGTCATTCACAAACTTGTCATTGAGGAATTTTGGATTGGCGTTCATGGTGCACTCCCGAAAAGTCCGGCAAGGGAAGGAGCGCGATGAGGAACGGCCTCGGGGCGCTTCCCTGCATCGGCATTATCCGTACAGGTTCGAAGGGTTTGTCTCACCGCTTGTCCCGGCTTGCCGATACCGATTTGCAAAAATTGCACGCCGGTTTTCAGAGGGACAAGGGACCCCTAACGCAGCAATGACCCTAATTGAATTATGTGATAATTGCAAGCCTTAAAAAATCCCCGTGGGAAAATTTGCGATGAACGATCTCGAGCAAGCGCGCGTCACCATGATCGAGAGCCAGGTCCGTACCTGGGAGGTGCTCGACCAATCGGTGCTCGATCTGCTGCTCGTGGTCAGGCGCGAGGAATTCGTGCCGGAGAAATACCGCGCGCTGGCGTTCGCCGACATGGAAATTCCGCTTGGCCATGGCGAGGTGATGCTGTCACCGAAGCTCGAGGCGCGCATGGTGCAGGAACCGGGCATCCGCAAGACGGACAAGGTGCTCGAGATCGGAACGGGCAGCGGTTATGTCACCGCCCTGTGCGCAAGGCTCGGCGGCCAGGTCGTCAGCGTCGAGAGGATTCCCGAATTCAGCCAGTCGGCGGCGCGCAAGCTCGCCGGCCACGGCATCCAGAACGTGCAGCTGGTCGTTGGCGAAGCCGCGGAGGGCTGGCCCTCGGCGGGACCTTACGACGTGATTCTGGCGACAGGTTCGCTGCCGTTCGTGCCGGACTCGCTGCAGGACCAGTTGAGGCCTGGCGGCCGGTTGCTCGCGGTGGCAGGCGAACCTCCCGTCATGACTGCAACGCTGGTTACGCGGATTTCCGACCAGGCCTTCAACGCGGTGGGATTGTTCGAGACCGTCATTCCTCCGCTCAGGAACATCCGCCAGCCGGAACGTTTCTTGTTCTAGCCTCGACGCGCACAGAAAAATCGCACGGATAAAAATCTGAGGGATTCACAAAGTGAAAATCAAGATCTCGCACGTGGCAGTGTCGCTTGCGCTTGTTGCAGCCACCCCGGCGCTGGGTGCGGACCTGCTGGGGGTGTACCGGGAGGCGCAGCTGCAGGACGCGGTGTACGCTGGGGCGAAGGCGCAGTACATCGCGGCGCAGGAGCGCCTGCCGCAGGGGCGGGCGCTGCTGCTGCCG
>DASVNF010000167.1:0-13153 GCA_036384015.1 Burkholderiales bacterium | reverse complement strand
CGGCAGCAGCAGCGCCCGCCCCTGCGGCAGGCGCTCCTGCGCCGCGATGTACTGCGCCTTCGCCCCAGCGTACACCGCGTCCTGCAGCTGCGCCTCCCGGTACACCCCCAGCAGGTCCGCACCCAGCGCCGGGGTGGCTGCCATCACCGCGGCCAACAACGCAATCCTTTTCATCCGGCTCTCCCTTTTTTTTCGATGCTGATGACTTTTGCGGGCTTAGCGCCCTTCTTTTCGTTTATGCGCCGTTCTTGTTTCGCGCCTTCGGCCATCAGGCCGTTGATGAACACATCCAGATGCTGTTCCAGGTAACTTTCCGCATCGACGCATTTGCTCTCGCAGAAATCGAAAGAGTAACGCCAAAGCAGCAGCAAGACGATCGGCGCCACCACCAGGCGGGTCGCATAGTTCGCATCCATGCGCCGGAATTCGCCGCTGTCCATGCCGGATTCCATCACGCTCTCGATCAGCCGATAGCTGCGGCTGATGACTTCCTCGAAATAAAACTGGCCGATTTCAGGGAAATTGCGGCATTCCGAAAACATCAGTTTGGGAATCCCACCGAGCGTGGACGACCCGACCGACTGCCACCAGGCAAAAACGATCTTGCGCAGCAGTTCCCCGGCGCTCCCCTTGTGTTCCTCGTGCAGCCGTTCGCCCTGCTCGATCAGCGGCACGATACCGGAGCGAATCACCGCCTTGAACAATTCTTCCTTGCTGGAAAAATACAGGTACAGCGTGCCTTTGCTCACGCCGGCGCGGGCCGCCACATCGTCCAGGCGGGTAGCGGCGTAGCCACGTTCGACGAAGAGATCCAGGGCGGCCGCCATCAGCTCGGCGGGGCGTTCTTCCTTGCGCCGGGTCCAGCGCCGGTCCTGTCGCTGCTGGGGGGTCATGTTCAAATTGAGGAAATTAATGACTAAGCGGTCAGTAATATACACGCGTCCAGCCGAGGGTCAACTGATTTTCAATCCAATTCACCTCTGAATCAAAGCCCTTATCGCCGGGCAGGAAGCGCCTATAATTTCCTGCAGCCCCGATTCATTCTTTTTTGAGGCTGGTACCGCCAGCAGGAGAACGCAGCCCATGCAGCAGGTCCGCGCCCCGGCAGTCGCCGGCGCCTTCTACCCGGCCAGTGCGGAAGCCTTGCAATCGCAAGTATCGGCCCTGCTCGATTCCGTTTCCCCTGCCGCACCCGGCCCGCGGCCCAAGGCGCTGATTGCCCCTCACGCAGGCTATGTCTATTCCGGCCTGACCGCAGCCCATGCCTACAACCAGCTCGGCCCGTGGCGCGACGAAATACAGCGCGTCATCCTGCTGGGCCCCGCCCACCGGGTGCGAGTCTCCGGACTGGCATTGCCCGCCGTGGAAGAGTTCGCCACGCCGCTGGGCACGGTATCCCTGGATCGCGCGGCGATGGCGGATATCCGGCAGTTGCCGCAGATTTGCGTCAGCGACGAAGCGCATGCCGGAGAGCATTCGCTGGAGGTTCACCTGCCGTTCCTGCAAAACACGCTGACGGCATTCACGCTGGTGCCGCTGGCGGTGGGCCACGCGACCGCTGCCCAGGTCGCCGAAGTCCTTGACCGCCTCTGGGGCGGCGACGAAACCCTGATCGTGGTCAGTTCGGACCTGTCGCATTATCTGGCGTATGGCCAGGCGCGATCCGTGGACGATCGTACTGCCGGGAGCATCCTCGACCTGCGGCCCAGCCTGAATCACCAGCAGGCCTGCGGCGCGACGCCGGTAAACGGCCTGCTGCTCGAAGCGCGGGCGCGGGGCCTCAGCCCAAGGCTACTGGATCTGCGCAACTCGGGGGACACTGCAGGCGACAAGAACCGCGTGGTCGGCTATGCCTCGTTCGCTTTCTATCCGGCAGAACGGAAAGGCGGCAGTGAAGGGGCAAGAATCGATGGCAACCTTCTTGTCGCCATGGCGCGCGCAGCCATTTCCCGCCGGTTCGGGTTGCACTATTCTCTGGAAACCGACGTCCCCTGGCTGGAGCAGGCCGCCGCGACGTTCGTCACGCTCAAGAAGGACGGACATCTGCGCGGCTGCATCGGCAGCCTCCAGGCCCATCGCAGCCTGCGCGAGGACGTAGCGGCAAACGCGCAAGCCGCGGCATTCCAGGACCCACGCTTCGAGCAGCTTAAATTCGAGGAGTTGATGGGCATTCGCATCGAGGTTTCGCTCCTGTCGCCGCTCGAGCCCATCGAGTTCAGCGACGAAGCCGACCTGCTCGGCAAACTGCGCCCCGGCGCAGACGGACTGGTGCTCCAGCACGGCCAGCGCCGTGGCACATTTCTCCCGCAAGTCTGGGAAACACTGCCCACGCCCGAATCGTTCCTCGGGGAATTGAAGCGCAAGGCCGGGCTGCCGCGCGACTTCTGGGATGCGGGAATGCGGGTTTCCCGTTACCGCGTCGAGAAATGGGCGGAATCGTCCTGACCAACGCCATGGAATCCGGCCACCCGGGGCGCTGGTGGCACCGGCTCGAAGACGGCCGCCTGCAATGCGATCTCTGTCCGCGCGACTGCCGGCTGCACGAAGGCCAGCGCGGCGCCTGCTTCGTGCGCCAGCGCTTGGACGACCGCATGGTATTGACCACTTACGGACGCTCGTCGGGGTTTTGCATCGATCCGATCGAGAAAAAACCCCTGAACCACTTCCATCCCGGCACCGGCGTGCTTTCCTTCGGCACCGCCGGTTGCAACCTGGCCTGCAAGTTCTGCCAGAACTGGGATATCTCGAAATCGCGCGACATGGACCGGCTGATGGACCAGGCCACTCCCGAAGCCATCGCCGCGGCCGCCGTCCGCACGGGAAGCACGAGCGTCGCGTTCACTTACAACGATCCGGTGATCTTCGCCGAGTACGCGATGGACGTTGCCGATGCCTGCCATGAGCGTGGCATCCTGACCGTCGCGGTGACCGCGGGGTACATGCACCCCGCGCCCCGTCGCGAGTTCTATTCGAAAATGGACGCGGCCAACGTGGACCTGAAGGGATTTACCGACGACTTTTACGTAAAGCTTACGGGGTCGAAACTGCAACCGGTGCTGGACACGCTGAAATACCTGCGCCACGAAACCAGCGTCTGGTTCGAGATCACGACGCTGCTGATCCCGACCAGGAACGATGCCGATGAGGAGCTATACCAGTTGTCGAAATGGGTGGCCTGCGAACTGGGGAACGATGTGCCCCTGCATTTCACGGCCTTCCATCCCGACTACAAGCTGAACGACCTGCCGCCAACGCCGCCGTCCACGCTCACCCGGGCACGGGACATCGCGATGGGCGAGGGATTGAAGTACGTCTATACCGGCAACGTGCACGACAGCGAAGGCGGCAGCACCCGCTGCCCGGGTTGCGGCGATGCCCTGGTCGTGCGGGACTGGCACCGGATCCTGCTCTATCGGATATCCGCGGACGGCCATTGCATTGGATGCAAGGCTCCCATAGCGGGACGCTTCGGGAAATTCGAGAAGCCCTTCGGCCCCAAACGGATTCCCGTTTCCATTGCATAGAACCCTGAACCGCAGAGGCGCGGAGGCGCAGAAAAAAACCGCGCAAAGGAAAGCAAAAACGATGAGATGAATAAGTTGCTCGCGGATCCGTGGTAACAGTGACCCGTGCGCCACGTCTTTGAGGCCCCTACTGCAACAGTTTTCTGTGCCTGTCCTTCTCCGCGTATCCTCTGCGCCTCTGCGCCTCTGCGGTGAATCCAGGCACTAGACGCCGACAGGCGCCGCGCGAGACCGGGTCTGCTGGGCGGCGATGCGCTCCGCTGCCTGCACCGTATTGGCCAGCAGCATGGTGATGGTCATCGGGCCGACGCCACCCGGCACCGGGGTGATGTAGGAAGCTTTCTCCCTTGCGCTCGCGAACTCGACGTCCCCGACCAGCTTGCCGTCGGGCAGACGGTTGATGCCGACGTCGATCACCACGGAGCCGGGCTTGATCATGCCCCCGTCGACCATTTTCGGCTTGCCGGTGGCGACAACGAGGATATCCGCAATCGACGTGTACTGCTTCAAGTCCCGCGTCTTCGACGTGCAGATGGACACAGTCGCGCTGCGGCCGAGCAGCATCAGCGCCATCGGCTTGCCGACAATGTTGCTGCGGCCGATCACCACCGCATTCTGGCCTTCGACGGGAATCCTGTAGTAGTCCAGCAGCGCCATGACGCCGTACGGCGTGCAAGGCGGAAACACGGTCCCGCCGGTGACGAGTCCGCCCAGGTTGTAAAGATGGAATCCGTCCGCATCCTTCTCGGCGGCAATCGCCTCCAGCACCTTGTTGTTGTCGATATGCGGCGGCAGCGGCAGTTGCACCAGGATGCCGTGGATGTTCCGATCGAGGTTCAGCTCCGCGATCTTGCGCAGCACGCTCTGCTCGGAAGCGTCGGCCGGGAACTGGTGGAGCTCGGAATGCAGCCCCGCCTCGGCGCAAGCCTTTACCTTGTTGCGCACATAGACCTGCGATGCCGGATTGTCCCCGACCAGGATGACCGCGAGCCCGGGCGTGATGCCCTGCTCCTTCAGCAGTTGAACGCGCTGCTTCCATTCCGCGCGGATCGCCTTGGAGACCGCGACGCCGTCCATGATCGTGGCGCTCATGAGAAGCGCCTGTGGCTGGTCTCTGGTTGCTGGTGGCTGGTGAAAACCGCTTTCACCATCGAATTTAGTCCTGGATTCCGTTCAGTCCTCAGCACTCCGGCCTCAGTTCTTTGGTTTTTTCAATCTGCGCCAGTGTCGAGTAGAACACCGGGCCCTTGCCCATGTCGGATTCCCGCTGGCTGGTCAGCGCGTTTATGTTCACGCCGCCCTGCAGCTTCGAGCCCTGCAGCTGTTTCTGGGCGCCGACCACTCCGGGCAGCAGCCCTTCCACGATCAATGCGTATCCGAAGACTTCGCCGCGGTCGTTGAACAGCCTGCAGTAGTCGCCGCTTTCGATGCCGCGTGATCCGGCATCGGCCGGACTGAGTTCGAATGTCGGCCGCGCATTCATTTCCTGAAGCCGAGGCACGTGCTGGAAGCTCGCGCCGATGAAATAATGTGTAGCCGCGCTGATGACCTGCAGCGGATAGGTTTTCCGCGCCTCGACGCTCTCGAACCCTTCGGTTTCCGGCAGGTGCATCGGCAGCGGGTCGACGCCGAGCTTCTGCAGGGCTTCGGACCAGATCTCGATTTTTCCGGACGGAGTCGGCCATTTGCCGCTGTTCACGCCCCAGCGGCGCGGCGAATCCACCGCCGCGCGCGCCCACCCGTCGCGCTTCAGGCTGTCGAAGCTGATGCCTTCGAACAGCGGATTGACCGCCGGGTCGATGATTTCGCGCAGCATGTCCTCGTCGGACTGGGAGAAACAAGGGTCGTCATAGCCCATGGCCTTCGCCAGCCTGCGGAACAGTTCCTGGTTGTCCAGGCTTTCACCCTGTTTCTCGATGGCCTGCTCGGAGTAGTTGTAGTAGTAGCTGCCGTAGGCGGCCTGCAGGTCCAGGTGCTCGAGCGCGGTATCCGCCGGCAGCACGATGTCGGCATAAAGCGTGGAATCGGCCCAGAACGTGTCGTGCACGACGGTGAAAAGATCTTCACGGGACATGCCCTTGCGGGCGGACTTGGTGTCGGGCACGCAATTGGCCGGGTCGGCGTTCCAGCAGAAAAATGCCTTGATCGGGGGATCCATGTCCGGGTCGTTCAGAGCTTCGCCGATGCGGATCATGTTCACCATGCGCGGCTTGCGCCCATCCAGCAGGTCGGTGCGCTGCAGCTTGCGCATGTCCATCCTGCGCATCTCGCCGCCGGTCGACATGCACACCCCGCCGGGCCCGGCGGTGGCGCCGGTGATCGCGGGCAGCAGCTTGATGGCCCGGGTCATCATGCCGCCGTTGTCATGGCGCTGGATGCCCCAGTTCACGCGGATGAAGGATTTCTTCGTATCCGCGTACATCAGCGCCAGTTTCTCGATGTCAGCGGCAGGAATGCCGGTGATCGATTCCACCTTGTCCAGCGGATAGTCGCCCAGGCGTTCTTCGAGCAGCCTTTCCCAGCCAACGGTGTACTTCCTCAGAAACTCGAGGTCATGGAGTCCGCGATCCACGATGACCTTCATCATGCCCAGCGCCAGCGCCGCATCGGTACCGGGTCGCGGCTGCAGATGCCAGTCGGCGAACGCGGTGGTCCGCGTCACACGCGGATCGATGGCAACGATCCTCGCGCCATTCTCGCGCGCCTGGTTGACGAAGGGCATGGCGTGCACGCCCGTCGAAACCAGGTTGGTGCCCCACAGGATCACCAGCTCCATTTTCGGCAGATCTTCGATGTTGGCATCGCCGACCCGGCCGAAAGTGTGCATCTCGGCGGCGGCGCCCGCGGCGGTACAGATCGTGCGGTCCAGCCGCGCCGCGCCCATCTTGTTGAAAAACCGTTCGCCCATGCCGAAGAATCCGAGCACGCCCAGCGTCCCGGAGTAGGAAAACGGCTGGACGGCGTCCGGTCCATATTCGGCAACGACGGCCTTCAGTTTGGCCGCGATTTCCGCGAGAGCTTCGTCCCAGCCGATGCGCCGGAACTTCGCGCCCGGCCCCTTCGGTCCGACCCGACGATGCGGATAGAGCACGCGGTTGCCGTTGTAGACCAGGTCGAGGTAGTTGTTGACTTTGTTGCAGAGGTAGCCGCGCGTGACGGGGTGCTTGGGGTCGCCTTCCACCTTGATCGCGCGGCCGGTTGCCGTGTCCACGGTAACGCGCATCGAGCAGGCGTCGGGACAGTCATGCGGACAGGCGGCCCGCGCCACGCGCAGCTTGCTGGAAACCGGCTCTTTCACCACGCCCATCTGCGCCTCGCCCGGATCGGGAAACTGGGATATTGTAACCCTGTGTACGGGTGCCGCGCCCGCGACGATAAAAACATGAGGAGCCCCATGCAACTGTTCCGAGCATTTCAGGTCGTTCTCGCCACCAGCCTTCTGCTTTGCCAGGCTGCCGAGGCCAGACTCACCCGTCTGGAAATCAGCAAGCGCGAAGTGGTGGCGGAGGGAATGGCATTCGGCGCCGCGGGCGCCTACGAAAAATTGACCGGCCGCGCCTGGTTCCAAATCGATCCCAAACTCGAGCGCAATGCGGCCGTATTCGACCTCAATCATGCGCCGGTGAACAGCAAGGGGCTGGTGGAATTCTCCGCCGATATGGTCATCCTCAAACCGGTCGACCTGGCGAAGGGCTCGAACACGTTGTTTTTCGAAGTGAACAACCGCGGCCGCAAGATTTCCTTCGGCAGGATGCAGGACACGCCCGCTGACGCAAACATGAACGACCCGATGGCACCACGGGACTTCGGCAATGGCTTCCTGATGAAGCGCGGATACGTCATCGCCTGGGTCGGCTGGGGCGCCGATATCGCACCGGGCGACAATCGCCTCACCGTCGATTTTCCGGTCGCCCAGGAAAACGGGAAGGCGCTGAGCGAGCGCATCATCACGGAATTCTCCGATCGCAATTTCAACGGGGGCAAGCCGACGTCGCTGCCGCTTTCGGGCGGCACGGCATTCAAGCCTTATCCCGCGATCTCCACGGACAAAAGACAAGCGGAAGCGGAGCTTTACGTGCTGCGCAGCGATTCATCGCAGCCCCCGGGTCCGGACATTCCTAGGGGCGAGCCGGTGGCGGACGAGGAATGGGCATTCGCCGATTGCCCGGACGGCTGGCCGGGCACGCCCAGCGTGAACCACATCTGCGTGAAGAACGGCTTCAGCAACGACCGCAACTACCACCTGCTCTACCGCGCCACCAATTCCCCGGTCATGGGCCTCGGCTATGTCACTTCCCGGGACTTCGTGTCCTTCCTGAGGAACGACGAAAAGGACGAGGCGGGCAACCCGAACCCGGTGTTCGGCGTCCGCACCGCGCTGTGCCAGGGAATTTCGTCGTCGGGCATGTACCTGCGCGATTTCCTGTACCAGGGATTCAACGTCGACGAAAAGGAACGCCAGGTCTGCCAGGGCATGCACATCCACGTGGCCGGCGTCCAGAAGCTGTACTTGAACTACCGCTTCGCCCAACCGAATCCCTTCACGCAACAGCACCGCGAACGCTATGTGCCGGACACCAACTTCCCGCGCCAGTACAGCGTCCGCATCAATCCCTTCACCAGGATTCCCGACGGCATCCTCAAGCGGCCGATGACGGATCCGAAGATCATTCATTCGGACACCTCGAATGAATACTGGCAGTTCCGCGCCGGCCTGACCGGGGCCAGCGAAGGCGGCAGCATGGATTTCAGCGAATCGCCGAAAGTGCGCCGCTACCTGCTGTCGAGCCTGCAGCATGGAGGATTCAAACCCGATACACCGAGCCACGGCATCGCCGACAGGCAGTGCGAGCAGCCGACGAACGTCACCCATCCCGGGCCGCTGCTGCGGGCGCTGATCGTGGCGCTCGAGGAATGGGTGGTGAAAAACGCGGCGCCGCCCGATCACCAGGTGCCGAAAATCGCGGATGCAACCCTGGTGGCCCCGGCGGACCTGAAGTTTCCGAAAATTCCCGGCGTGACTTACGAGGGTCTGCACAACGGCTCGGGCGACCGCGATTTCGGACCCCGGGTGCGCAACAACTCCGGCGTGGTCGACTTGCTCATTCCGGTGACCAGGGCCACGCACAAGGTTCTGGTGCCGCAGGTGGACGCGATCGGCAACGACATCGCCGGCATCCGCCATCCGCTGGTCGAGGCGCCGGTTGCCACGTTGCTCGGATGGAACACCCGCACCGGGGAGTTCGGCGGACCCAACCTGTGCGACCTGCTCGGCTCGACCATCCCGCTGCCGAAAACCAGGGCCGATGCGCAATCCGCCGGCGATCCGCGTCCCTCGCTGGAAGAGCTGTACGGCAGCCATGACGGCTACGTGAAGAAAGTCGCCGAGGCCGCCAGAAAGCTGGAAGCGCAGCGGCTGATGCTGCCCGAGGACGTCGAGATGGTGATCCGCGAAGCCGAAGCGAGCAGCGTCCTTCGCTAAGCCTGGAACTCACCCCTCACCGCAAAGGCGCGAAAGCGCAAAGGGAACGCAAAGAAGAACACGGACTCAAACCCCCAAGTGATTGAAGCCACGCCATCACCGGAGCGGTGTCCATCATGACTTTGCCTCTTTGCGCCTTTGCGGTGAAGGCTTTCATTCTCAAATGCCAAACAGACTGACCGCTCACGCAAGGAGGCTGCTGCGCTGGACCCTGTGGACCGTTGGCTCCCTGGTCCTGCTGGTGGTCCTCTTGTCCCTTTACATCACCTTCATCGGCATCACCATCGACGCTTCCGCGTTGCGCGGCCGCCTGGCGGACACCTTCGCCCAAAACATCGGCCGCACGGTGCGATTCGACGGACCCGTCAGGCTCGAGGTGTCCGCCCATCCCAAACTGCTGGTGCGCGGCTTGCACATTGCGAATGCCCCGGGATTCGAGGGCGGCGACTTCGCCAGCCTGGGTGAGGCGCGCCTCGCCCTGGATCTCTGGCCCCTGCTGTTCAGGAAACGCCTCCAGGTGGAAGAACTGTCGGGAAGCGACGTGCGCATGCTGCTGCAACTGCGCGCGGACGGCGGCAACAACTGGACGTTCAAACGGCCGCAATCCGCTGCGCCGCAGCCGCCGCCCAGTCCCGCGAAAGGCGCTCCCGCGATGACCGCGGAGGAGGCCGTGACCCTGCTCGACATCCAGCGCGTTTCCTTGCAGGCGCTGAACGTCCAATACATCGGCCCGGACGGAAAGCCGCACTATTTCGACTTGCATACCCTGCAGGCCCAGTCGCCCGCCGGCCAGCCTTTCACGATGACATTGAACGGCGCGGTGGAAAAAAGCTTCCCTTACAAGCTGGAATTCAGCGGGGGCCGGCTGGCCGACCTGTCTTTCGACAAACCCTGGCCGGTCAGCCTCACGCTGACCTTTCTCAGTTCGACGCTGACAGTGAACGGAAACGTCAGCGGCAACAGTGGCGAGGTCATCTTCGGGCTGGGCACCGGGAGCCTGACCGAATTCGAGCGGCTGTTCCAGACAAAGCTGCCGGACGTGGGTGCCAGTGCCATGGCGGGCACCATCCGATATTCACCGCGCAAGGCGTCCCTGATTCAGCTCACCGGCGTCATGGGCAGGACGACGCTCACGGGCAAGCTCGACTTCGACTACACCGGTCAACGGCCGAAGATCACCGGGGAACTGCTGCTGCCCTCGCTCGACTTGCGCCCCTTCCTCGGCGAGCAGCCGAGGGACGATGCGACGCCGCCCCGCAACCTGGGCGATCTTTATCGCGACCTCTCCAACGCGACTTTCAGCCTGAAGCAATTCGCCACGGCGGACATGGACGTGATCCTCGGCGTGCAACGCTGGCTGAGCCTGCCGGGTGACGTGCGCGATGCATTCCTGCATATCAAGCTGCAGGAGGGGCATCTCGAAGTCCCCGTTGGAGCCGTAATTTCCGGCGTCGAGCTCTCCGGTGCGGCCAGTGCGGACAGCACCGCCAACCCGCCGAATTTCCGCCTGGCACTCGGCACGCGTGATTCCGACCTCGGCGGCCTGGCGCAGCTGCTGCTCGGCGTGCAGGGAATGAAGGGGCATCTGGGCCGCTTCGACTTGAGACTCGCCGCCACCGGCGACCAGGTCAGCGAGCTCGTCCGCAGCCTCGACGTGCGCCTGGACATCGATCACGGGCGATTCAGCTACGGCAACCTCGAAGGCGGCCGGCCGGTGGAGTTCGGCCTGGAAAAATTATCGGTCAGTCTGCCGCCCACGAAGCCGCTGTCGGGATCGATGCGCGGAACGCTGCTGGGACATCCCTTCCTCGCGCAACTGCGCGCAGGCGCACTCGAACCGATAATGCTGGAGGGTCGATCCCCACTGGATTTCGACCTGCGTTCGGGGAGCGTGCGCGCCCGCCTTCAGGGAAGCCTGCAACCCCCGGCCAGAGACCGCGGACCCGACATCGCTTTCGACATCTCGGCGCCGCGCGCGGGCGAGCTCGCCAACTGGTTCGGATTCAAGCCCGGCGCCGATGCCCCGGCCGCCCTCTCCGGCAAGGCATCCATGCGTACCGGGGAGTGGGCCCTGAACGACGTGGTTTTCAAGCTCGGGCGCACGGTGTTCTCGGCCAGCCTTGCCCGCACCGGCATCGGCAGCCAGCCGCTGGTCAAAATCCGCCTTGCCGCGCAGCAGATCGACCTGCAGGAACTGGAATCCCTGATGCCCGCGCCGAAGGAAAGGAAAAAGAACTCCGAACGGCCGATGGTCGACATACCGATTCTGCCGCAGGGCATCGACCTCACCGATGCGGACATCGAGGTCAGGGTGAAGAAGTTCGCCGGCAGCCCCCTGGAAGTGCGCGATGTTTCGTTCGATGGGCGCATCCGGAACGGCTACATGAACCCCTCGCCCTTTGCCGCAACCGTCGCCGACACGGCGTTTACCGGCGCCGTGCTGATGGACCTGCGCGGCATGGAACCGAGCGCGGGCCTCTGGTTGTTCGCCGGCAACATCGACGCCGGGAAGCTTCTGCGCAAATTCGGCATCGCCGCGAACATCGACGCGACATTCAGCGAATTCGGCATCAACCTGGTGGCGCGTTCCAGCCGCCTCGGCGACATGCTCGCGCGCTCCGAACTCCTGGGCCAGATCGGTGGTGGACGCATCACCCTGCGCGACCCCAATACCAAGGCCGAAGCCCGCATTGCCGTGGAAAAAGGGGAACTGCGGGCGGATCCCGGCATGCCCTTGCGGCTCAGCATCAAGGGCGCGCTCGACGATATTCCCGTTTCGGTATCGCTCGAAACCGCCCGCGCCTACGAGCTGGTCGATCCCAACCTGCCGATGCCCTTCATTTTCGAAGCGGAGGCCGCGCAGACCCGGGTCAAACTCGCGGGCGCCATCGCGCGGCCGCTCGGCAGCGAAATCGAACTCGGCCTCGAAATGAACGGCCCCCGCTTCGACAGCCTCAACAAACTGGTGAGGGCCTCGCTGCCTCCATGGGGGCCATGGTCCGCGAGCGGCGTATTCCGCATGTCCTCCCGGGGGTAC
The DNA here is from genome assembly GCA_036384015.1 of Burkholderiales bacterium. Classification (GTDB taxonomy): domain Bacteria; phylum Pseudomonadota; class Gammaproteobacteria; order Burkholderiales; family JACQAP01; genus JACQAP01. Next base: position 1,110 of record DASVNF010000167.1, on the reverse strand, counting down.
GAAGTGCCCAACCTGAAACTGCAGGTTGGCGAAAGCGTGCTGAACGGCGATGGCAGACTGGACACCACCGGCACGCGCCCGCGGCTGGACGTGTCGCTGACCGCACCCAACGTGCAGCTTGACGATTTCAAGTTGGGCGACTGGTCGCCCGTCGAGAAAAAGCCGGACGAGAAGGAGAAAAAACTGACGGCGGAGGAAATGCGCGCGAAGGCTGCCGAGGGCGCGGATCGCGCGCAAAAACTGCTGAGCCGCGAAGTGCTGCTGCGACAGGACGCGTACCTGAACGTGAAAGTGGACCAGGTCCTGTCGGGACAGGACAAACTCGGCAGCGGCCAGCTGCAGGCCAAGCTCGAGAACGGCCGCGCCGAACTCGGCCCGGTCCTGGTGAACGTCCCCGGGGGCTCCGCAAAACTTCTGCTCGGCTACGAGCCGACGGACGCCGACGTCAAGGTCGATCTTGCCATCGACGTGGAAAAATTCGACTACGGCATCCTTGCGCGCCGCTCCAAACCCGGAACGGACCTGCAAGGCACGTTCAGCCTCAAGATGGACGTGGACTCGCGCGCGCAGTACCTGTCCGACATCCTGCGGCATGGTAACGGGCGCATCGAATTCGCGGTCTGGCCGAAGAACATGCAATCGGGAATATTCGACTTGTGGGCGGTCAACGTGCTGGTGGCGCTGGTACCCGCCGTGGACCCCGGCAAGGCATCGAAAGTGAACTGCGCCATCGGCCGTTTCCAGTTGAGCGACGGCAAGTTGGTGGACCGCGTCATCCTCATGGACACCAGCCGCATGCGCGTGACCGGCAAGGGCTCCGCGGATTTCGCCAGGGAGTCTCTGGACCTGCGCATGCGGCCGCAGGCGAAAACCGCGCAATTCCTCAGCCTGGCCACGCCCATCAGCGTCAGCGGCACCTTCAGCAACTTCAAGATCGGCGTCTCGCCGGGCGACGTAGTGGAAACCGTCGGCAGGCTCGCCACTTCCATTCTGTGGGTGCCGCTGCAGAAAATCGCCGGCAAGAAAATTCCCGCTGACGGATCCGACGTGTGCTTCGGGCGGCTGGACGACGCGGTGAAGTGAACCGGCGAAAAGGTGCGCTCGGTCTTT
>DASVNF010000166.1:0-8455 GCA_036384015.1 Burkholderiales bacterium | reverse complement strand
CCGGCACCAGGCCCGCGTGGCGCTGCGGCGGCTGCGTTCGCTGTTTCGCACGTTCGCGCCCGTCGTCCCCGAAGCGGCTTTCACCGGGCTGCTCGACAAAGTGAGGCGCCTGGCGGGCAGGCTCGGGGAGGCGCGCAACCTCGACGTCTTCGTTGACGAAACGCTGAAACAGGCCGGCACCAGCACCCATCCGGGGATGACGGCGCTGAAGCGCCGCGCGCAGGCGGCACGCCGCGCGGCCGCCAGGGATGCGGCTGCGGCGATATCCGACAAGGCTCATGCCGGGTTGATGCTGGAGTTCACGGCGACGCTGACGAACCTGGCGCGCATGAGCGGCCCGGCAGAGCGCGAAGCCGCGTCGATGCCGCTGGCCGATTTCGCGAAGCAGGCTCTGTCGCGACAGCACGCGAAGGTGAAAAAACGCGGGCGCCGCATCGGCAAACTCGCCTTCGAGGACCTGCACCGGTTGCGCATCGCGATCAAGCGCCTGCGCTATTCGCTGGAATTTTTCGCGCCCCTGGCGACGAAAGAGGCGCAGGATGCGCTGGATACCCTGGCCGGACTGCAGGGAATGCTCGGCCATCTGAACGACGATGCCACCTCCTGGAAACTGCTGGACATGCTGGCAGTCAAAGATCCCGACGGGGAGTACCAGCAGGCGGTGGGATTCATGCGCGGCTGGACTGCGCGGGATGGCGAGCAATGCCGCGTCGACCTGGAAGATGCCTGGAAGCGCTTCGGCAAGATCGACCGGTGGTGGAAGTAGGAAATCACGGCCCGACATGCGGAGGAGAAAATGGATCTGATCCTGTGGCGCCACGCGGAAGCCGTGGATGGCACGCCCGACCTGGCGCGCAAACTGACGCCCAAAGGCGAGAGGCAGGCGAAGGAAACGGCCGCATGGCTGCGCGCCCGCCTGCCGAAGCCAATCCGCATTCTGGTCAGCCCCGCAAAGCGCGCGCTACAGACGGCGCAGGCTCTCACCGATCAATTCGAGATCGTGGAAGAAATCGCGCCCGGCGCCTCCCCGGCTGCGGTGCTGGCGGCCGCCGGCTGGCCGGACACCAAGACCTCGGTACTGGTCGTGGGCCACCAACCGACCCTGGGCATGGTGGCGGCTATGCTGATCGCCGGTGAACCCATGCCCTGGAGCATCCGCAAGGGAGGCGTTTGGTGGCTGTCAGACAGGGTTCGCGGCGAGGCTCCGCAGACCGTGGTACGTGCGGTCATTGCGCCCGATTTCCTTTGAGGCGCCGGCATGTTCGACTCCGCCGAACTGGGGCACTCGATTTCGAAGCGCACTTACGAGCGCGAGGAACCGAAACTGCGCGAGGCATTGCTGGATGCGCAGTACGACCTGTTCCAGGACGGCCGTTTCCCGGTGGCGGTGCTGATCGCCGGCGTGGATGGCGCGGGCAAGGGTGAAACCATCAATCTGCTGAACGAATGGATGGACCCGCGCCACATCCGCACGGAGGCGTTCGGCACGCCGTCGGAGGAGGAACGCGAGCGCCCGCCCATGTGGCGTTACTGGCAGGCGCTGCCGCAAAAGGGAAAAATCGGCATCCTGTTCGGCCACTGGTACACCGAGCCCATCACCGGAAGGGTGTACGGAGACATCAGGCAATCCCAGCTGGTCGAGCGCATCGAACGCATCGTGAACCTGGAACGGATGCTGGCCGATGAAGGCGTCCTGCTGCTCAAGTTCTGGTTCCACCTTTCCAAGGCGGCGCAGAAAAAGCGGCTCATCTCGCTGGAAAAAGATCCGCGCACGCGCTGGCGCATCACGGACGAGGACTGGGAACACTTCAAGCTCTACGACAGGTTCCGCAAGGCCAGCGAGTTCACGCTCCGGCACACCAGCAGCGGCGCCGCACCGTGGATCGTCGTCGAAGGAGCAGACCCGAATTACCGCAGCCTGACCGTGGGCCGCACGCTGCTTGCCGCCATGCGCGAGCGCCTCGACCGCAAGCTTCCGCGCAAACGCGCGGATCGAAAGCCGCCGCTGGCGCCGGCGATCGACACGCGCAACGTGCTCGCGTCGCTGGATCTTTCGCAAAAGCTGGAGCGCCGCAAGTACGAGGACCTGCTCAACCGCTACCAGGCCAGGCTCAACTCGCTGTCGCGCCATCCGCGCTTTCGCAAGCATTCGGCCACCCTGGTGCTCGAGGGGCAGGACGCCGCCGGCAAGGGCAGCGCCATCCGCCGCATCAGCCGCGCGCTCGATGCGCGCCAGTACCGCATCGTACCGGTGGCCGCGCCCACCGAGGAGGAGCGGGCGCAGCCTTACCTGTGGCGTTTCTGGCGTCATGTCCCGCGCCGCGGCCGCTTCACGATTTTCGACCGCTCCTGGTATGGGCGCGTGCTGGTCGAGCGCGTCGAGGGCTTCGCCTCCGAGGCCGACTGGATGCGGGCCTATCCGGAAATCAACGATTTCGAGGAGCAGCTTGCGGAGGCCGGCGGCATCGTCATCAAGTTCTGGCTGGCGATCAGCAAGGAAGAGCAGTACCGGCGCTTCAAGGAGCGCGAAAAGACCGCCTTCAAGCGCTTCAAGATCACGCCCGAGGACTGGCGCAACCGCAAGAAATGGCAGGCCTACGAGACCGCGGTCTGCGACATGGTGGACCGCACTTCGACGGGAATCGCGCCGTGGACGCTGGTCGAGGCCGACGACAAGTTTTACGCGCGCATCAAGGTGCTGAGAACGGTTTGCGAGCGCATCGAGGAAGCGCTCGAAAAACGCTAGTCGGCGTCCTGCGTTTCGACCGAGTTTTCCAGCTCCGCGAGTTTTGGCACGACCAGCTCGATGCCGAGACCTTTCCAATCCTTGATTTCATCGCGCAATTCGGCGGCGGTCAGAGGATTCGCGGCCAGCCAGCGCGGATCCACCTCGACGGTGAACGTGGATTTCCTGCGCGAGGCGTGGAACGCAGGCAGGCGCACCTCGGAACGGCTGCGGTGCAGCAATGCGGCCAGGCGCAAGGCGATGAGCAGCGACCAGTCATGGTCCTGCCTGACCAGGCCGCGCAGCTTCGAGAGCGACCCGCGATGCGCCAGCACCAGCATCGACAGCTGGCCCTGCTCCATTTTGGAAAAGCCCGGCATGTCGGCATTGGCGACGATATAAGCCGAGTGCTTGTGATAGCCGGTGTGCGCCACCGTCAGCCCGATCTCCTGCAACCGGGCCGCCCAGGACAGCATTTGCATCGGGTATTCGTTTTCGTCCTTGCCGCCCTCGGCCAGCTGCTCGAACAGTTTCAGCGCCAGGCGTTCCACCCGGTGCGCATGGGCGACGTCCACGTGATAGCGCTTCACGAATTGGCGCACGGTGAGCTCGCGCATGTCGCGCCGGTGCGCGCGGCCGATCATGTCCCAGAGGATGCCCTGACGCATGGCGCCCGTTGCCAGCTCCATGTGCTCCACGTCCAGTTCGGAGAAGATGGCGCTCATGATGGCGAAGCCGCCGGGCAGCACGGCAATCCTGTCGTCCTTCAGTCCCGGCAGCTCCAGCTTTGCCGGGTCTCCCGTTTTCAGCAGGGCGCCGCGCAGCTTCTCCATGCCGTCGCGAGTGATGCCGGACTGGCTCCATCCGTTCGCCTCGATGATGTCGGCGATCGCGCGGGCGGTGCCCGAGGACCCCACCGCCTGCCGCCAGTGCTTGCGCGAGAACTGCTTCTTGATGGTTTCGATCTCGATGCGCGCGGCGGTCTCGGCGTGCTTCATGTCCGACTTGCCGATCTTGCCGCCGGGAAAATACTTCAGGCTGTAGCTCACACAGCCCATGTACAGGCTTTCCAGGCGGTGGGGCTGGTTGCCGGCGCCGATGATGAATTCAGTGGAACCGCCGCCGATGTCGACCACGAACCGGGTTTCGGTGGACGCGGGCAGGCTGTGGGAAACGCCGAGGTAGATCAGGCGGGCTTCTTCGCGGCCGGCCACGACTTCGATCGGAAACCCCAGTGCCGCCTCGAAGCGGGGCATGAACTCGCGGGCGTTCTTCGCCACGCGCAGGGTGTTGGTGCCGACCGCCCGGACCGCACCGGGCGGCAGGCCGCGCAGGCGCTCGCCGAAGCGCTTCAGGCATTCCGTGGCGCGCGCCTGTCCCGCTTCGTCCAGTTGCTTGTCCGCGGTCAGGCCCGCGGCAAGCCGCACCGGTTCGCGCAGGGAATCGAGGGGGTAGATCTGGTCGTCGACGACGCGGCCGACCTGGAGCCTGAAGGAATTGGATCCGAGGTCGACGGCGGCAATGGTGGAAAACGTCTCCATTGCGGTCATTTTGCCTCAAAAGCCCCGGGCGATTTAAAACTCATTCACCACGGAGGCACAGAGGACACGGAGAAAACCGAATGGCGCTGCCGAAACGCCCATCCCTGCAACCATTGGCGCACAGGGGTTGTTTATTCCTTTCCTCTGTACCCTCTGCGTCTCCGTGGTGAGAACGGATATCGGAGAGTGCCCTTCAGCCCATGACTTCGCGTTCGATTTCCTCGAGCGTGACGTGGCGCACGTCCTTGCCCTTGACCATGTAGATCACGTATTCGGAGATGTTCTTGGCGTGATCGCCGATGCGTTCGATGGCCTTGGCGATGAACAGGATTTCGATGGACACCGAGATGGTGCGGGGATCTTCCATCATGAAGGTGATGAGCTGCCGCAGCACGCCGCGGAATTCCTCGTCGACGTGCTGGTCGCGGCGCACCACTTCGGCGGAAGCGGCCAGGTCCAGGCGCGCGAACGCATCCAGGGACTTGCGCAGCATCTCCAGGGCCATCTGCGACATGCGCCGGATTTCCACCGTGCGCGGCTGCTGCAGGCGGTCCGTCGAATAGATCAGCTTGGCCATGCGCGCGATCTTGGCGGCTTCGTCGCCGATGCGCTCCAGGTCGGTAATGGTCTTGACCACGGTCATCAGCATGCGCAGGTCGCCGGCGGCGGGCTGGCGGCGGGCGATCACCGTGGAGCAATCCTCGTCGATGCCGACTTCCAGCGCGTTGACCATGTGGTCGTTGTTCTCGACCTTCGTGCACAGCTCGAGGTCCCCGGATATGAGCGCATCGAGCGCGAGCTTGATCTGCTCCTCGACCAGGCCGCCCATCTGCAGCACGCGGGCGCGGACGGCCTCCAGCTCGGCATCGAACTGCTTGGACGTATGCTCGGTATTAGGCATTCCCACCAACTCCCTTCGGCAGCTGTAGGCTGCGAATCCGCAAGTCTACGTCCGCCAGATGACAAAAAGATTGCAGAGGCGCGATTCAGCCCGTCAGGGTGCGGACGCCGCCCTGCCCGCCCAGCAGTACCACGTCCGCCCGGCGGCGGGCAAACAGGCCGTTCGTCACCACGCCGACGATCTGGTTGATTTCCGCTTCCAGGGCCACGGGATCGGCGATGCGCAGCCCGAAAACGTCCAGTATGAGGTTGCCATTGTCCGTCTTAAAGGGCTTCTCGTCGCTGCGATCGAGCCGCAGTTCCGGCTGCCCCCCCAAGGCCGCCAGGCGCCGGCCTACATGGGAACGCGCCATCGGCAGCACTTCCACCGGCAGCGGAAACGCGCCCAGGACGTCCTTGAGCTTCGACTCGTCGGCAATGCAAACGAACTTTTCGGCCACGGCGGCCACGATTTTCTCCCGCGTCAATGCCCCGCCCCCGCCCTTGATCATGTGCATGCGGGGGGTGACTTCATCGGCGCCGTCCACGTAGACCGGCAGTTCGTCCACCGAATTCAAGTCGAGGACGGGAATGCCCACCGCCCGCAGGCGCTCCGCGGTCGCTTCCGAACTTGCCACCGCAGCCTGGATGCGGCCCTTGATGCGGCCCAGCTCCTCGATGAAAAAATTGGCCGTCGATCCGGTGCCGACGCCGACGATGCAATCGTCCGGCACGTGGGCAATCGCCGCCCGGGCGACTGCCTTCTTCATTTCATCCTGGGTCATGGCCATGCCGCGCTATCCGGGGCTGTCGTTTTTCCCGGCAAGCATAGCGTCATCGCTGTTCGCGCACAAACGGCGGCCTGTTGCGCAGCCGCCTTGGCGGCTGCTACCCTCAGCGGTTCCGCGCCTGGCGATACCCGGCACCGCCCATGAAAACCGACTACCTGAAAAAAATCCTGTCCGCGCGGGTCTATGACGTCGCCGTCGAGTCGCCGCTCGAATCCGCGCCGGCGCTTTCCGCCCGGCTGGGCAACAACCTGCTGCTGAAGCGCGAGGACATGCAGCCGGTGTTTTCCTTCAAGTTGCGCGGCGCCTACAACAAAATGGCAAACCTGCCGCCCCGGCAGATCAGGCGCGGCGTAGTCGCGGCATCGGCGGGCAATCATGCGCAGGGCGTCGCCCTGTCGGCGCAACGCCTCGGCTGCCGGGCGACCATCGTCATGCCGGTGACCACGCCGCAGATCAAGATCGCCGCCGTCGCCGGCCGCGGTGCCCGCGTCATCCTGTTCGGCGATTCCTACGACGAGGCCTATGCCCATTCCCGGGAGATCGCCAGGCGCGAAAAACTGAGCTTCGTGCATCCCTACGACGATCCGGACGTGATTGCCGGCCAGGGCACCATCGGCATGGAAATCCTGCGCCAGCACAGCGGGCCGATCGATGCGATATTCGTCGCCGTCGGCGGCGGCGGCATGATCGGGGGAATCGCGGCCTACGTGAAACGCCTGCGGCCCGGCACCCGCATCATCGGCGTGGAGCCGGTGGACTCGGATGCCATGACGCGCTCCCTGGCGGCGGGCCGGCGGGTGCGCCTGGCGCAAGTCGGGCTGTTCGCCGACGGCGTGGCGGTGAAACAGGTCGGCGTCGAGACGTTCCGCCTGTGCCGCGAGCTGGTCGACGAAATGATCCTGGTGGACAACGACGCCATCTGCGCGGCGATCAAGGACGTGTTCGAGGACACGCGTTCCATCCTCGAACCCGCCGGCGCGCTGGCGATCGCCGGCGCCAAGGCCTGGACGGAACGGCGCAAGACGCGCGGCAAGACCCTGGTCGCGGTGGCCTGCGGCGCCAACATGAATTTCGATCGCCTGCGTTTCGTCGCCGAGCGGGCGGAACTCGGCGAGAAGCGCGAGGCCATTCTTGCCGTCACCATACCGGAACGCCCGGGCAGTTTCCGCCAGTTCTGCAGCCTGCTCGGCGTGCGCAACGTCACCGAGTTCAATTACCGCTATTCCGACCCGAAGGAGGCCCATGTCTTCGTCGGCGTCCAGGTCCGCGACCGGGAAGAGACCCGCAAGCTGGTGGCGAAGCTGCGGCGCAAGGGGCTGGCCACGCTGGACTTCAGCGACAACGAGATGGCCAAGCTGCATGTGCGCCACCTGGTGGGCGGGCGCGCGCCGGCGGTGAAGAACGAGCAGCTGTTCCGTTTCGAGTTCCCGGAGCGGCCGGGCGCCCTGATGAATTTCCTCAACAGCATGAGCGCCGACTGGAACATCAGCCTGTTCCACTACCGCAACCACGGGGCCGACTTCGGCCGGGTGCTGGTGGGAATGCAGGTCCCGTCCCGCGACAAACCGGCGCTGAAGCGCTTCCTGGCGCAACTCGGCTATGCCTGGCGGGACGAAACCCGCAACCCGGCGCACGCGCTTTTCCTGTCCTGACCCTCCTTCCCGGGTGACGCAATCGCTGTGCGGCAGCCGCAGCCGATTTATAATGGCGGCTTGATTTTCACGCTTCGCTGAAACCATCCGCGATGCCGGACCGTCACAGCAACCGATGAGGAAAGTTCTTGCAGCCCTGGCTCTAGTCTCCTGCTCCGCGCTTGCGGCGTCGGACCAGGAGCTGTTCCTCGAAGCCAGGGAAGCGTTCCAGCGCGGCGATATCGCCAAGCTGGACGAACGGGCCGGCAAGATCGGTTCAGATTACCCCCTGCTGCAGTATGTGCAGTACTGGCAGTTGCGTTCGCGCCTGAGCGATGCCCCCGCGGACGACATCGAAGACTTCTTCTCCCGGAACAAGAACAGCCTGTCCGCCGACCGCCTGCGCGCGGACTGGCTGCGCCAGCTTGCCAGGGACAAGGACTGGGCGACCTTCATGCGCGAATATCCCAAACTCACCACCGAGGATCCGGAGCTGGTCTGTTTCGCATTCCAGGCCCGGCTGGCGCGCGGTGAATCCGGGGTACTCTCCCAGGCGCGCCCGCTCTGGTTCACCTCCCAGGTGCTGCCGGAAAGCTGCATGCCGCTGTTCCAGGCCATGTTCGACCGGGGCATCCTGAATTCCGAGGACACCTGGGCCCGCGTCCGGCTGGCCCTGGAAAACGGCAACCTCAGCGGGGCGAAAATGCTCCTGGTGTACCTGCCGGCGGGACAGCGGCCGGACGCGCGCACACTCGAAGCCATCTCGCGGCGGCCGCAACGCTACCTGGACAAGACGCCGCCGATGAAGACCCGCGCCCAGCGCGAGCTCGCCATCTATGCGCTGTACCGGACCGCAGACTCCTGGCCCCTGATCGCCGCGGAACGGCT
>DASVNF010000165.1:0-4353 GCA_036384015.1 Burkholderiales bacterium | reverse complement strand
GGTCGAGTTGGGATTCGAACCGGTGCCAGCCGGGCAGGTGCGCGAGTTCATAGGCGACGGCGTCGACCGGCTCATCAAGAGACTGCTGACCGGACAGCCCCAGGGCGAACCGGATGCGGGCCTGTTCCGCAAGGCACGCGAGTCTTTCACGGGGCACTATGCACTGGTGCTGACCCGTGCTTCCCGGCCTTATCCCGGCGTGAAGGAAACCCTGGACGAGATGCGCCGGCGTGGTTTCCGCCTCGCCTGCGTGACCAACAAGCCGGCGGCATTCACGCAGCCATTGCTGCGGGAACTGGGGCTGGCGGCGCGGTTGGACCTGATCCTCAGCGGCGATACCCTGCCCCGCAAGAAGCCCGATCCCCTGCCGCTCGTGCATTGCGCGGGGGCGCTCGGCGTGAGGCCCGGCCGGCTGCTGATGATCGGGGACTCCGCCAACGACTGCCTGGCGGCGCGCGCCGCGGGATGCCCGGTGTACTGCGTGCCGTATGGATACCGGGGCAGCCTCGGGGTGCACGAACTGGATTGCGATGCTATAGTGCCATCGCTCTCCGAAGCTTTGGAACTGATTACTTTCTCACAGTCATGAAACCGGAAAACCTGAGGTTGGAACAGTGGGCCGGCTGGCGCTGGTGGCGTCCGTCCGCGTCCTGGCGCCGCATTTAAGCGCCCTCGTTCCCCCCTCATCGTTTTGGTTTCCGGAGTTCGTCATGACTGAGCAGGATTTCAAGCAGCTTGCCGCGCAGGGGTACAACCGCATCCCGGTTGTCCTCGAAACCTTCGCCGATCTCGATACCCCCCTTTCCGTTTACCTGAAGCTCGCCAACAAGCCGTATTCCTATCTGCTGGAATCGGTGCAGGGCGGTGAGCGCTTCGGCCGTTATTCCTTCATCGGCTTGCCCGCGGAGACACGCTTCGAAGTGCGCGGCCGTGAATGCAAGGAGTTCCGGCGCGACGCGCTCGTGAGCCGCGCCGAGTTCGCGAATCCCCTGGATTTCGTGTCCGCGTGCCATGCCCGCGTCAAGGCCGCCAGCCTTCCCGGCCTGCCGCGCTTCCTCGGCGGCCTCGTGGGTTGCTTCGGTTACGACACGGTGCGTTACATTGAGAACAAGCTCGGCGGCCATTCGAAAGCCGACAAACTTCAAACACCGGACATCCTGCTGCTGCTGTCCGAGCAACTGGTGGTCCTCGACAATCTCTCGGGCAGGCTCTACCTGGTCGTGTATGCGGACCCCGCGGAGAACGACGCGTACGCCCGCGCCCGGAAAAGGCTGCAGGAATTGCTGTGGATGCTGAGACAGCCGGTAGTAGTGCCACCCGAGGCGCCCACCGCACCGGCGGCGCCGCAATCCGAATTCAGCGAGTCGCAGTTCATCGCGGCCGTCGAACGAGCCAAGCAGTACATTTTCGACGGCGACATCATGCAGGTCGTGCTGTCCCAGCGCATGAGCGCGCCGTTTTCCGCGTCGCCGCTGTCGTTGTACCGCGCGTTGCGGGCGCTCAACCCCTCGCCCTACATGTTCTATTTCGACATGGGCGATTTCCACGTGGTCGGCGCCTCGCCGGAGATCCTGGTGCGCCTGGAGAGCGGCGTCGTCACCGTCCGGCCGATTGCCGGCACGCGTCCACGCGGCGCCGACCGCGAGCAGGACCTTGCGCTCGCGCACGAACTGCTCGGCGATCCCAAGGAGCGGGCCGAGCATGTAATGCTGATGGACCTCGGCCGCAACGACGTGGGCAGGGTCGCCGAAACCGGCAGCGTCAAAGTCACGGAGAACATGAACATCGAGCGCTACTCCCACGTGATGCACATCGTTTCCAATGTCGAAGGCCGGCTGCTGCCCGGCCTGGATGCGATGGCGGTGATGAAGGCGACTTTTCCGGCGGGCACCGTAAGCGGCGCGCCCAAGGTCCGCGCCATGGAGATCATCGACGAGCTGGAGCCGGCCAAGCGCGGCATCTACGCCGGCGCAGTCGGCTACCTGGGTTTCAACGGCGACATGGACCTGGCCATCGCCATCCGCACCGCCGTGATCAAGAACGGCATCCTGTACGTGCAGGCCGGTGCCGGCATCGTGGCCGATTCGGTTCCGCGCAACGAATGGATCGAGACGCAGAACAAGGCCCGGGCGCTGCTGCGCGCCGCGGAGATGGCCCAGGCGGGGCTCAATAGCAGCGTTGGCCAGGGGTGATGCCATGCTGCTGATGATCGACAACTACGATTCCTTCACTTACAACCTGGTGCAATATCTTGGGGAACTCGGCGAATCGGTGAAGGTTTACCGCAACGACGAGTTGTCGCTGGAACAGATCGAGTCGCTTGGTCCGCAGCGGATCGTCATTTCTCCCGGGCCCTGCACGCCCAATGAGGCGGGGATATCGGTTGCCGCGATCCAGCGCTTCGCCGGAAGAATTCCGATCCTCGGCGTGTGCCTGGGACACCAGAGCATCGGCCAGGCCTATGGCGGAAAAATCGTGCACGCGGCGCAGCTCATGCATGGCAAGACGTCGGCCATCCGCCACGCAAATTCGGGCGTTTTCAGCGGCCTGCCCGATCCCCTGACGGCGACGCGCTATCATTCGCTCGTGATCGAGCGGTCCAGCCTGCCGGTCTGCCTCGAAGTCACGGCGTGGAGCGAGGATGGCGAAATCATGGGCGTGCGCCACCGGGAGTTGCGCGTGGAAGGGGTGCAGTTCCACCCGGAATCGATTCTCACGCAGCACGGCCACGACCTGCTCGCCAATTTCCTGAGAAGCAGTTGAGACTTCCTTCATCAGGCACCAGCCACCAGTCACATCCAGGAGTGACCATGACGCCGCAGGACGCACTGGTCAGAGTCATCGAACACCGGGAAATCTTCCACGACGAGATGCTGGCGCTGATGCGCCAGATCATGAGCGGGGAGATGTCTCCGACCCTGATCGCCGCCATCATCATCGGACTGCGGGTGAAGAAGGAAAGCATCGGCGAAATAGCCGCCGCGGCGCAGGTCATGCGCGAGTTTTCCACCAAGGTCGAGGTCGGCGACGAAGCGCATTTGCTCGATACCTGCGGCACCGGCGGCGACAGCGCGCACACTTTCAATATCTCGACGGCGGCGGCTTTTGTCGCAGCCGCGGCCGGGGCAAAGGTGGCGAAGCACGGGGGGCGCTCCGTATCCAGCAAATCGGGCAGCGCCGACGTGCTCGAGGCATTGGGCGCCAATCTCAATCTGACGCCTGAGCAGGTGGCACAGTCGATCAGGCAGACCGGGGTCGGTTTCATGTTCGCGCCCAGCCACCACGCGGCGATGAAATATGCGGCGCCCGTGCGGCGGGAGCTCGGAGTCCGCACGCTCTTCAACATCCTCGGCCCCCTGACCAATCCCGCCGGCGCGAAGAACCAGGTGATGGGCGTGTTTCATCCCGATCTTGTGGGCATCCAGGCGCGGGTCCTGGAGCGACTGGGCAGCCGTCACGTGATGGTGGTGCACGGCGTGGAAGGACTGGATGAGATCTCCGTATCCGGGGACACACTCATCGGCGAACTCAGGAACGGCGAAGTCCGGGAGTACACCATTCATCCGCGCCAGTTCGGCATGGCGCCCAGCGACCTGAAGGAAATCCAGGTCGGCGACGGCACGGAATCGCGGGACATGCTGCTCTCGGTCCTCGCCAACAGGGCCGGCCCCCCCCGCGATATCGTCGCACTCAATGCCGGGGCGGCGATTTATACCGCGGGACTGGCTGCCAGCCATCAGGCTGGCGTGAACAGGGCACTCGAGGCGATCGCGAGCGGCGCGGCCAGATCCAGCCTCGACCGTTTCGTAGCGTTTACGCAGAAATTCAAAACGGGCTAGACGATGTCCGACATCCTGGAAAAAATTCTCGCCGTGAAACGCACGGAAGTGGCGGCGGCGAAACAGCGCCTGCCGCTGGCGGACTTGCGCCGCCAGGCGGAATCAGCCGAAGGGACTAGCGATTTCGTCGGGGCATTGCGGGGCAAATTGGCCGCGGGACTTCCTGCCGTGATCGCCGAGGTCAAGAAGGCGAGCCCGAGCCGGGGCGTCTTGCGGGTCGATTTCGATCCGCGCGCCATTGCGGCGTCTTACGCGCGCCACGGCGCGGCCTGCCTTTCGGTCCTGACCGACGAGCAGTTCTTCCAGGGCAGTCCGGGTTACCTGCGCCAGGCGCGTGCGGCGGGCGGACTGCCCGTATTGCGCAAGGACTTCATGCTGGATGTCTATCAAGTCCATGAGGCGCGGGCATGGGGGGCGGATTGCATACTCCTCATAGTCGCAGCGCTCGACGATGGCCTGATGCGGGAACTGGAGGAAACGGCGCTCGGACTGGGCATGGCGGTTCTGGTGGAAG
>DASVNF010000164.1:0-13579 GCA_036384015.1 Burkholderiales bacterium | reverse complement strand
GATAATCGGCCGGATCGGTGATGACGGCGACATGCTGCCAGTTCTTCGCCGCCGCCCGCACCATGGTGGGGCCGCCGATGTCGATATTCTCGATCGCGTCCTCGAGCGAGCAGTCCGGTTTGGCGATGGTCTGCAGAAAGGGATACAGGTTGACCACGACGACATCGATGTAGGGCAGCCCGCCATCCTTCATCGCCTGCACATGGGCGGGAAGGTCGCGGCGGGCGAGAATCCCGGCATGCACCTTCGGGTGCAGCGTCTTGACGCGGCCGTCGAGCATCTCCGGAAATCCCGTGTAGTCACCGATCTCGGTGACCGTGATGCCCGCATCGCGCAGCAGTTTCGCAGTGCCGCCGGTGGAAAGGATGTCCACACCGAATCCGCTCAGCGCGCGGACGAATTCGATCGCGCCGGTCTTGTCGGAAAGGCTGATCAGGGCTTGTCGGTTGCTCATGGTGCACGGTCCGGAAAATGAAACCGCCCGCGTCTGGAGCGGGCGGATTGCGGCCTTTGCGCACGGCCTCTACTTGATGCCGTACTCCTTGATTTTCTTGCGCAGGGTGTTGCGGTTCAGGCCCAGCAACTGGGCCGCCTGGGTCTGGTTGCCCTCGACCCGGTGCAAGACCATTTCCAGCAGCGGTTTTTCCACCGAGCTGATCACCATGTCGTAAATGGCGCAGGGTCTTTCGCCGTCCAGGTCGCGGAAGTAACCATCCATCGCCTTGCGCACGCAGCGGGCGATTTCGTTTTCGTTGATCATGCTGCCAGTTCCCCGATATAGGTCAGGCGCTCGCCGCGGCCCGCCAGTCCGGCAAAATAGCCATTGACTGCGTCCAGCTGCTGGTGCGTGGATTCCAGTTGATTCATCGCCTGGCGGAACGCCGTCGCGCCTTCCAGTCCCCGCGTGTACCAGGAGATGTGCTTGCGGGCGACGCGGACACCGGTGTATTCGCCGTAGAGCGAGTAGAGGGCATGCAAGTGCTGTACCAAGACAAGGCGGATTTCCTCGACTGCCGGCGCCGGCAGGTGCGAGCCGGTGTCAAGGAAGTGCCGGATCTCGCGGAAAATCCAGGGACGTCCTTGCGCTGCGCGGCCGATCATGATCGCATCGGCGCCGGTACGGCGCAGAACTTCGCGCGCCTTTTCCGGCGTGCCGATGTCGCCGTTGGCGATGACCGGCAGCGTCACTTCCGACTTGACTTGCGCAATGGTTTCGTACTCGGCCTCGCCGTTGAAGGCGCAGGCGCGCGTGCGCCCGTGCACCGACAACGCGCGGATGCCGGCCGCTTCGGCGATTTTCGCGATGCGCACGGCGTTGCGGTTCTGCGGATTCCAGCCGGTGCGGATTTTCAGCGTGACCGGAACATCCACGGCACGTACCACGGCATCGAGAATGCGGCCGACCAGCGCTTCGTTCTGCAGAAGGGCTGAACCGGCGGCGACGTTGCAGACTTTCTTCGCCGGGCAACCCATGTTGATGTCGATGATCTGCGCGCCACGCTCGACGTTGTAGCGCGCGGCGTCGGCCATCGTCCCGGGATCGGCCCCGGCGATCTGCACGGAAATCGGATCGACTTCGCCTTCATGGTCCGCGCGGCGTTTCGTTTTCGTCGTGTTCCAAAGTTGTGCATTGGCGGAAATCATTTCCGAAACAGCCATTCCCGCACCCATTGCCTTGCACAACTGGCGGAACGGACGATCGGTCACGCCCGCCATGGGCGCGACGATCAGGTTGTTCCTGAGGAGATGCGGACCGATCTGCATGTCGGCTGGCGGCAAAAAGGGAGCGCCATTCTAGCGCAAAGGACGCGCCATGTCGGTCGGAATCCTCGGCGTTGCTATTACAACGACCCGCCGAAGATCATCCGTTGCGCGAAGGCGCGTTTCGCGGCGGGGAGCAAGTCGAGCAAGGCGAGCCCGCCGCCACGCAAGGCTCGCAACGGCAGAAGATCATTGGAGAAAATTCTGACCAGGGAGTCAGTTAGCGCGATGCCGCCCAGGCGATCCAGTTTGCGCGTGGCGCGATAGCGTGACAGGCAGGCATCCGCGCCGGCATCCGCCTGGCCAACTCCACGGATGACTTCCGCCAGTTCCCACGCATCGCGCAGGCCGAGATTGAATCCTTGTCCGGCGATGGGATGCAGGGCCTGCGCTGCATTGCCCAGCAGCACCGTGCGCGGCAGGACCGGATCGAGGGCATAGCGCAACGCAAGCGGAAAGCGCGCGCGCGAGGCAATGGAGACAAATCGCCCGGCCCGGTCGCCGAAATGTCTTTGCAATGCGTCCAGGAATTGCGTTTCCGGCAGGGCCACGAGCGTGGCCGCGGTTTCGGGAGTCGCCGTCCAGATCAGCGCAAAATGGTTTTCGAACGGAAGCAGCGCTAACGGTCCATCCGCGGTGAAACGCTCGAAGGCGCGAAATCCGTGCGGCCGCGAGGTTTCGAGCACGCCCACTACGGCTTGCTGTTCATAGTCCCGGGACTTGACGACAGCGCCCGCCTGTTCCGCCAGGCTGACGCCGCCGTCGGCAATGACCAGCAGCCGCGAAGACGCGGCATGCGATGCCGCGCCGCGCCGAAACTGGATGGCGACGCCATCCTGCTCGTGGGCCACTTGTTCGACCTGCGCGCCGGATACCAGCGTCAGGCCCGGCGCCTTCGCAAGGGCGATGCCGAGGGCATGCTGCAGGCCGGCATAGCGCAGGACGTAACCGAGCGCCGGCAGGCCGATTTCCTCGGCGGCAAGCAGGCTGCGGCCGAATCCTCCGCGTTGCGAGACATGAATCGTGTGGATCGGCGTGGGCGTTTCCACGGCATCCCAGATTCCCAGCCGTTCGAGGATCAGGCGGGTGCCATAGGAAACGGCAAGGGAGCGGTCGTCCTTGCTCGCGGCGACATCGGGGCGCGCTTCAAGCAACGCGACATCGAGCCCGCTGCCCCGCAGGGCGAGGGCCAGCGACGCGCCCACCGGGCCGCCACCGACGATTAGCAGATCGTGGCCGGGGTCCATGATCCGAGCCGCGAGGATCTCAGCCCTTCATCAGGGCTTCGATGTCGCCGATTTTCTTCGGCGCTGCGGCCGTAATGATCTCGCAGCCGGAGGACGTGACCAGGGCATCGTCTTCGATACGCACGCCGATATTCCAGAATTTCTCGGGGACGCCTTCGCCCGGGCGCACGTAGCAACCCGGCTCCACCGTGAGCACCATGCCCGGCTTGAGCTTGAGCCATTCGCCATTGCGCTTGTAGTCGCCTGCATCGTGCACGTCCATGCCGAGCCAATGCCCGGTGCGATGCATGTAGAAGCGGCGGAAATCGCCCGACTCGATGACGCTGTCGACGGTGCCTTGGCAAAGACCCAGATCGATCATGCCCTGCACCAGAATCCTGACCGCCGCATCGTGCGGATCTTCCCACCGGTTTTCCGGCTTGACCTGGGCGATCGCCGCCGCCTGCGCCGCCAGCACCAGTTCGTAGATGTCGCGCTGCGGGCCCGAGAAGCGGCCGCCAACCGGAAAACTGCGGGTGATGTCGGAAGCGTATCCGTCCAGTTCGCAACCCGCGTCGATCAACAGCAGATCCCCGTCCTTGAGCACGGCATCGTTCTGCACGTAGTGCAGGACGCAGGCGTTGGCGCCGCCGGCGACGATGGAGGTATAGGCCGGCGCCTGCGCGCCCTGGCGGCGGAATTCATGGAGCAGTTCGGCTTCGATTTCGTATTCGTGCCGCCCCGGTTTGGTCGCGCGCATCGCCCGAGCGTGCGCCTGCGCCGATATGGCCGCCGCGCGCTTCATCGTGCCGATTTCGTGCGCGTCCTTCACCAGGCGCATATCGTCGAGGAATTCGCGGACGTCGCGGATGCCGGTCGGCGCGACGACCCCGCTGCGGACCTTGCCTCGCACCTTGTTGATCCAGCCGATGATGCGGGCGTCCCATTCCGCATCGGCGCCGACGTCGCAGAACACCGCCGGCTGGTCGGCGAGCAGGTCGGGCAGGAATTCGTCGAGCTTGTCGATGGGATGGGCCTCGTCGAAACCAAAGACTTCCCGCGCCTTCCCGGGTCCGTAGCGAAAACCGTCCCAGATTTCCCGCTCCATGTTTTTCTCGCGGCAGAACAGGATGCTCCGGGGAGACTTGCCAGCGACCAGCACCAGCACCGCTTCCGGTTCGGCAAATCCGGTCAGGTAGTAGAAGTAGCTGTCGAAGCGAAACGGATATCCTGAGTCGCGGTTGCGCGCCCGTTCGGGGGCGGTTCGCAGTACTGCGACGCCGCCGCCCATCTGGGCGGCCAGCCGGGAGCGGCGTCCGGCGTAGAGACTTGGATCGGTCATGGGCGGGCGTGAATTCAGGACGGGGCAAGAATGAGCCTCGATTATACGGCCAGCCGCTGCCCCGGCCGCGGAGTCAGCGGCGCGACAGATTTTCGCGCATCATCGCGGCAATGCCACGGGCGTCCTCGCTGCCGATTTTTTCCAGGGCTTCTGCGACCAGCGGGGCATCCGCGGCCGGTCGATTCTGGCTCAACTTGAACTTGCCCTCGATCCCGGCGATGTCGATCTCGAAGCCGACGATGCCGGAAATCATCTTGCCCAGATACTCCGGCGGCAGGTCCATGCGCCAGGGGGCGGGGGAGAGGGCTTCGTGCTGATCGACGAGGTCGCGCACCAGGGATTCGAGTTGTCCGGGGTCATCGATCAGCCGTGGGTTGCCGGTCACGTGCACGACCGCATAATTCCAGGTCGGCACGCTGGGATGGTTCGCGTACCAGGACGGCGATACGTAGTGATGGGGGCCGTGAAATACAGCCACGACTTCGGTGCCCGGCTGCAGCGACTGCCATTGCGGATTGCCTCGCGCCATGTGAGCGCGCAGCACGTTGCGCCCGGCGTCGAGCAGGAAAGGCAGATGGGAGACTTCAATTCCGTTCGCGCCGTGGGAGATCAGGGTGCCGAAATTCCGCTCGCGGATGAGGGCATGCAGCCGCCCGGTGCCCTGCTCGGCAAAGGGCTTCGGGATGTAGATCACTGCCGTGGCTCCTTGCGCAGTCGCGCATCCAGTTCCGCCAGCCGCGCAGGCGTGCCGACATCGGTCCACAGGCCGGGGAAATGCTCGCCGCTCACCCTGTCTTGCGCAATCTGCTCGCGCAGCAGGGGGGCCAGCGCCCGCTTCTCGCCGGGAACCAGCGGTTCGAACATTTCCGCCCGGTAGGCGCCCATGCCGCTGAAAGTCAGCATCGGTTTGCCTGCCTCGCGCACTCTGCCGCCGTCGAGGCAAAAATCCCCGCGCTGATGATGCGCCGGGTTGTCAACCAGTATCAGGTGCGCCTGCATTCCGGTTCGGGACAGATTCGTCGCGGCCGCGGCCAGCAGCGAATAGTCGTAGGTGCTGAACACGTCGCCGTTCACCACGGCGAATGCCGGGCTGGCGATGAGCGGCAGGGCCTGGCGGATGCCGCCCGCGGTTTCCAGTGCTTCGGACTCCGCAGAATAGAGGACGCGCAGGCCCCAGCGGCTGCCATCACCGACAGCCGCCTCGATTCTCGCGCCCAGATGCGCGTGATTCACGACGACGTGCCCGAACCCGGCGGCGGCCAGTCTGTCGAGATGGCGAAAAATGAGCGCCCTGCCGCCGGCTTCGAGCAGGGGCTTCGGCGTGTGGTCGGTAAGCGGACGCATGCGCTCGCCGCGTCCCGCGGCGAGAATCATGGCGGCTGGAATGGGCGTTCCGGCGCCGCTCAAAACGTATATCCCACGGCGGGTTCGCGTTCCTCGATCTGGTCGAGCAGCTGCAGCAGCGGCGACAAAGCGGTGTAGCGTTGCGCCACGTCCCGTACGTAGCGCAGGAAGCGCGGTGTGTCCTTTACGTAGTCGGGTTTGCCGTCCCGATGACAGATGCGGGCAAAGATGCCCAGCACCTTGAGGTGCCGCTGCAGGCCCATCCACTCGAAATCGCGGTAGAACTCGCCGAAATCCGGGTTGACCGGCAGCCCCGCCTTGCGCGCTTTCTCCCAGTAACGCACGGTCCAGTCCAGCACCCGGCCCTCTTCCCAGCTGATGAACGCATCCTTGAACAGCGAAGCCACGTCATAGCTGATCGGACCATGGACCGCGTCCTGGAAGTCGAGCACGCCCGGATTCGGCTCGCTGACCATCAGGTTGCGCGGCATGTAGTCGCGATGCACGTACACGCGCGGCTGCGCCAGGTTGCTGGCCAGGACCGCCGCAAAGATGGATTGCAGCGATTCCTGTTGCCCGGCAGACAATTTGAGGCCAAGGTGGCGGCCGATGTACCACTCGGGAAACAGGTCGAGCTCACGGCGCAGGAGGGCTTCGTCATAGGGCGGCAGCACATCCGTGCGGCTCGCGAGCTGCCAGCGCAGCAATGCATCCGTGGCATCGGAAAACATTGCGTCGGCGTTCCGTTCGTTGATCGCGGACAGATAGGTGAGGTTGCCGAGATCGGTCAGCAGCAGGAATCCGGACTCCAGGTCGCTGGCCAGCACTTTCGGGACATGAAGGCCGGCGTCGCCCATCAGTGCCGCCACACGCACGAACGGCCGGCAGTCTTCCTGGGGCGGCGGCGCATCCATGGCGATCAGCGTGGACTCGGCCAGGGTCACGCGAAAATATCGGCGGAAACTGGCATCCGCGGACGCCGGTGCCAGGCTGAAGGCCCGTTCGGCCAGTTGGCGGTGGAGCCATTCCTGCAGGAGTGCGTAGCGATCCAAGCGGCTTCGTTGCCTTGAGGGATTATTTGTGCGATTTTAGCACCTCACTTCGATCAACAGCCCGCATGCACCGATTCCGATTCACTCCTGCGCTCCCCCTGTTGATCTGCTTGCTTGCCTGTTCCGCGATGGCCGAAGAGATCGGCCTCAAACTCAAGGCCCAGCCCTCCCTGATTCCGTATGAGAGCGGTGAGGGCGATCCAGTACCCCTCTTTTTCGATGCCGATCGCGCGCAGGGGCATATCGACCAGGAACTGGAGGCGGAGGGCAATGTGCGCCTGCGGCGCCGTGGCGAGTCGATCTTTTCGGACTATCTCTACTACGCATTTCCCGAGCAGGAACTGACGGCAACCGGCAACATGCGTTTCGAGCGCCACGGCGACGTTCTCACCGGCGACAAGCTGTTCTATGACCTCGACAGCGAGAGCGGCTTCGTAGACAACCCGACCTACAGGTTCCCGCGATACCGCGCGCGCGGCAGCGCCAGCAAACTCCTGGTCGAAAGCCGGGACCTCTACAAAGTCCAGAAAGCCACTTACACCAACTGCGATGTGGGCGACGACGACTGGTTCATCAGGGTGGATCGCCTGGAGCTCGACCGCCAGCGCGACCTCGGCGTGGCCCGCAATGCCACCGTGGTTTTCAAGGGCGTGCCGGTGCTCTACTCGCCCTATCTGGACTTTTCCCTGAGCGGACGGCGCAAGACGGGCCTGCTGGCGCCGACGTTCGGCAGCACGGGCCAGAGCGGTTTCGAGGTCACCCAGCCGTTTTACTGGAACATCGCTCCCAATCGCGATGCCACCATCGCGCCGCGCTTTCTGGCGCGCCGCGGCACGCTCCTCAATTCCGAGGTGCGTTACCTCGAGCCCAATCTCAGCGGCGAGTTACGGGGCGAATATCTGCCTGACGACCGGATCAAGGATGAAAGCCGTTATGGCTACGCGTGGCAGCACCGGCAGGCTTTCGGCTACGGCTTCTCCGGCGCCTTCGACATCCAGGGCGTCTCAGACGACACCTACTTCACCGACCTCAGCGATAAAATCGCAGCCACGTCGCAGACCAACCTGCCGCGGGACGGCAGCCTTTTCTACGATGGCGACTGGTGGAACACGACTGCCCGGGTGCAGAAGTTCCAGACCCTGCAGGATCCGCTGGCCCCGGTGGTGCCGCCCTACGCGCGGGTGCCGCAACTGACACTGAGCGCGAACCGGCAAACCAGCTACCTCGCCGACCTGGGGATGTATGGTGAGTACGTGGATTTCGATCATCCCACCCTGCTCAACGGTCAGCGCCAGATATTGTATCCCTCCGTATCGTTCCCTTTGCAGACCTCTTTTTTCTACGTGACGCCGAAACTCGGCTATCACGCCACGCGCTATTCATTCGAGGGAACCGGGCTTCCCGATGAGACACGTGAACTGCCCATCTACAGCCTCGACAGCGCCGTGACCTTCGAGCGGCAGACGACTTTCCGCGGCCGGGATTTCATCCAGACCCTGGAGCCGCGCCTCTATTACGTCTACATCCCATTCCGCGAGCAGGACCAGCTGCCCAACTTCGACACCGCGCTGGCGGATTTCAACCTCGCCCAGATTTTCACCGAAAACCAGTTCACAGGCGGCGACCGCATCAACGATGCGAACCAGCTGACCGCGGCCGTGAGCAGCCGCTTCATCGATCCGCAGGATGGCAACGAGCAGCTGCGCTTCACGGTCGGTCAGCGCTTCTATTTCAAGGAGCAGCAGGTTTCCCTCGACAACTCTGCGCGCAGCTTCAACCGCTCGGATCTGTTGCTGGCAATGAACGGAAGAATCGCCAGCCACTGGCTTGCCGGCTTCGGCATGCAGTACAGCGCCAACGAGAACCGCGTGGAACGCAGTAATGCCGCATTGCGCTACCAGCCCGGGATCGGCAAGCTGCTGAATTTCGGCTATCGTTTCACCCGGGATTCGCTGGAGCAGGTGGACCTTTCGGCGCAGTGGCCGCTGGGAGGCCGCTGGAGCGGGCTGGCGCGCTGGAATTACACGCTGCAGGACAAGCACCTGCTGGAGGGCCTTGCGGGGCTCGAGTACAATGCCGGTTGCTGGTCGGCCAGGATCGTGCTGCACCGTTTCGTCAGCGCGACCCAGGAGTACGTGAATTCGATGTTCTTCCAGCTCGAGCTGAATGGCGTTTCCCGGATCGGTTCGAACCCGCTCGAAGTCCTGCGCCAGAACATCTCCGGATACACCAAGACCAACGAATCCCCGCCGGCGGAATTCAATCCCTTCCCGTCATATTGATGGACCGGGAACGGGGCGGCCGTGCCGGTGTCGACTGCAGGCGTTCTGCGATAATCAGATCATGACCAGTTTGCGATTTTCCATGCTTGTTTGCCTGGCGGCCGCCGTTGCGGCGCAGGCCGCGCCCGATCGCGCGCGCGGGGAAACAGCGCTTCTCGACCGCGTGGTCGCCGTAGTGAACAACGACGTCGTTACCCGCCTCGACCTCGACGAGCAGATCAAGATCGCCACCCAGCAACTGAAGCGCCAGGGCACGCCGCTGCCTGCCCAGGAGGTCCTGGAGCGCCAGCTTCTGGAGCGGATGGTGACGTCGAAAGTCCTGGTGCAGATGGCCAGGGAAACGGGCCTGCGCATCGATGACACCCAGTTGCAGCGGGCCATCGACCGCATTGCGCAGGAAAACAAGATGCCGGCGGACGCCTTCCGCAAACAGCTGGAAAAGGAAGGCGTCGATTTCACCAGGTTCCGCGAAGAGCTGCGCAACGAGATGCTGATTTCGCGGCTCAAGGAGCGCGAGGTCGACAGCAAGATCCTGATCACGGACGCCGAGGTGGACAATTACCTCAAGAACCAGCAGGGCCAGGGCGGCAAGGATGACGAGTACAGCCTGGCGCACATCCTGGTGCTGGTGCCCGAACAGGCAAGTCCGGAGCAGATCCAGGCCAAGCGGGCAGTCGCGGAAAAGGCGCTGGCGCAGGTTCGCAGCGGCGCCGACTTCCGCCAGGTGTCTGCCGGCGTATCGGATGCGCAGAACGCCCTGGAAGGCGGGCCCCTGGGCTGGCGGCCGTCGTCCCGGCTCCCGCAGATATTCGTCGAGGCCGCCAGGAACATGAAAGTCGGGGACGTCAGCGCGGTGCTGCGCAGCGCCAACGGTTTTCACATCCTCAAGCTGCTCGACAAGCGCGGCAACGAAACCCCGGTCATTGTCCAGCAGACCCATGCGCGGCACATTCTTTTGCGCCTGAACGAAGTGGTGTCGGAAAACGACGCGAAACACCGGCTGGCAAGCCTCAAGGAACGCGTCGACAACGGCACGGATTTCGCCGAGCTTGCCCGCCTTCAGTCGGAGGATGCGAGCGCGTCGCGCGGCGGCGATCTGGGCTGGCTCTCTCCGGGCGATACCGTCCCCGAGTTTGAACGCGCCATGAATGCGCTGGAACCGGGTCAGACCAGTGATCCCGTGCAATCCCCATTCGGCTGGCATCTAATCCAGGTCATCGAGCGTCGCAGCGAAGACCTGTCGAAGGAACGGCAGCGGGTGCTGGCGCGCCAGGCGATCCGCGCGCGCAAATCCGACGAAGCCTATCAGGAATGGGTGCGACAGCAACGCGATCGCGCCTACGTGGAATTGCGCCTGGAAGAGCGCTGATCCCTCCGCCGGCCTGCAGCTGCAGGCCGATCTCCTCCAAAACGCTCGCGGATTTGTAAAGATGCACATCCCTCGCAAGCGCTTTGGGCAGAATTTCCTCGAGGACGGCGCGGTCATCGAAAGTATCGTCGCTGCGATCAATCCGCGTCCCGGCGAGCGCATGGTCGAAATCGGGCCGGGCCTGGGTGCATTGACGGCGCCGCTGCTGCGGGCCGTCGGCAGGCTGGAAGTGGTGGAAATCGACCGGGATATCGTGCGCCGCCTTCGCGCCCGCTTCCCTCCGGACATCCTGTCGATCCACGAGGGCGATGCGCTGGAAACGGACTTTGGTGCGCTGGGCCCTGGCCTGCGGGTGGCCGGAAACCTGCCTTATAACATCTCTACGCCGATCCTGTTTCACCTCACCACGTTTGCCGCGGCGGTCCGTGATTGCCATTTCATGCTGCAGCGGGAGGTGGTGCAGAGAATGGCGGCCGCGCCGGATACCGCGGAATACGGCCGTCTCTCGGTGATGCTGCAGTATCGCTGGCGGATCGAAACGCTGTTCGACGTCCCGCCCACTGCATTCAATCCCCAGCCCAGAGTCTGGTCGTCCATCGTTCGAATGAGTCCCCATTTGACGCTGCCAAACGAGGCGCGCGACGAACACCGCCTTGCCGAGGTGGTGACGGCGGCTTTCGGACAGCGCCGCAAGACGCTGCGCAATGCGCTGCGGGCATTGATCGGCGAGCAGGAACTGGTCGGGCTGGGAGTAGACCCGGGCGCCCGCGGCGAAACGCTGGATGTGGCGGCCTTCGTGCGTATCGCGAATCACCTTGCCGGTGACCGCGAATGATGCCGTTCAATGCCTGCGCTGGATGAACTCTATCTTGTAACCGTCGGGATCCTCGACGAAGGCGATGACCGTGGTGCCGTGCTTCATCGGTCCGGCTTCGCGGGTGACTTTTCCGCCGAGTTTCTTGACCGCCTCACAAGCCTTGTAGGCATCGTCGACTTCCAGTGCGACATGGCCATAGCCCGTGCCGAGTTCGTATTTCGCGGTGTCCCAATTGTGGGTCAATTCGAGCACCGCCTCCTTATCCTCGTCGCCGTAACCGACGAAGGCGAGCGTGAAACGGCCCTCCGGATAGTCCTTCTGCCGCAGCACTTTCATGCCCAGTACCGCGGTGTAGAAATCGATGGAACGTTTCAGGTCGCCGACCCTGAGCATCGTGTGCAGTATCCGCATCAATGATCCTTTCCGAATGCTGCCCGTTCCTAGATTTCGACCAGTTCGAAGTCTTCCTTGCGCGCGCCGCACTCGGGGCAGACCCAGTTGACGGGCACGTTTTCCCAGCGGGTGCCCGCGAGGATGCCTTCTTCGGGCAGGCCCGCCGCCTCGTCATAGATGAAACCGCAGATCAGGCACATGTAGGTCTTGAATTCTTCGTTGTCGCTTGCAGCCATGGGAAATGGGGATGGAGAGGGCTTTCAGTTAAAATCCGATTTTAAGTCGAAACGTCGCCGCCCCCAAACAGTCGTGTCCGATTCTCCGCCCATCGTGCTCGTATTCGCGGCGACCGACCCCAGCGGCGGAGCCGGAATCCAGGCTGACATCCTCACGCTCTCCAGCATGGGCTGCCATCCGCTCACCGCGGTGACGGCGATCACCATCCAGGACACGATGGGTATCGAGGACGTGCTGCCGATCGACGCGGAATGGGTCGCGGACCAGGCGCGCTGCGTGCTCGAGGACATGCCGGTCGCGGTGTTCAAGATCGGTCTGCTCGGCAGCGTCGAGGCCATTGCGGCCATCGCCGAAGTGGTTTCCGACTATCCCGACATTCCGCTGGTGCTCGACCCGGTGCTCGCTTCGGGCCGCGGTGATGAGCTTGCCTCCGAGGACGTCATTTCGGCGATGCGCGAACTGCTGATCCCGCAGACCACGCTGATCACGCCGAACAGCCTGGAAGCGCGCCGCCTGGCCCAGGACGAATCCGACGACAGCGACGATCCGCAACTGGCAGAATGTGCGCGGCGTCTGCTGACCCTGGGATGCGAATACGTGCTGGTCACCGGAGCGCATGAGAACACGCCGCAGGTGATCAATACGCTTTACGACCAGCAGGGCGTGGTCCGCACGGATTCCTGGCAGCGCTTGTCCGGAACATACCACGGATCCGGATGCACGCTCGCCTCGGCGGTTGCCGCCACCATCGCGAACGGACTGGGCATTCCGGAGGCGGTGCGGGATGCGCAGGAGTATACCTGGCAGACTCTCAAGCACGGCTACCGGACCGGGATGGGGCAACTGATCCCCGATCGCCTGTTCTGGGCGCGGGAGGAAGAGCCTGAGGATGGCGGAGAAAGTTAGCGGCGTGTACGCGGTGACGCCTGATCTGGCGGACACCGAACTGTTGTTGTTCAAGGTCGAGGCTGTCGTGCGCGGCGGCGTGAGAATCGTGCAGTACCGCAACAAGACGGCTTCGCCGCTGCTCCAGCTCGCGCAACTGGAGCGCCTGCTTGCGGTCTGCCGGCGCGCGGGCGCGAGCCTGATCGTGAACGACGATGCGCAGATGGCTAAACGCCTGGGGGCGGATGGCGTGCATCTGGGCAGGGAAGACGGCGATGCCGCCGCCGCGCGGCGTGTTCTCGGGCCGCGCAAGTGGATCGGGGTTTCCTGTTACAACGAATTACAGCGTGCACGCGACGCAGCGGAAGCGGGTGCCGATTATGTGGCGTTCGGCAGCTTTTTTGCCTCTTCCACCAAACCAGGCGCGGTGCACGCGAGGCCCGAGCTCTTGCGCGAGGCGAAGGAGCTTGGGCTGCCGATCGTTGCGATCGGCGGCATCAACGCCGGCAATGCGGGCTTGCTGATAGAAGCGGGCGCGGATGCCGTTGCGGTCGTCAGCGCATTGTTCGATGCGGCGGATCCGGAGGGCGAAGCGCGCCGACTTTGCGGACTTTTTTCCCGTACAACTGACCACGGAACGTACCGATGAAATCGCGAAACGAGGCCCTGTTCGAACAATCCCAGTCGTCGAGTCCCGGCGGGGTGAATTCTCCCGTCCGCGCGTTCCGCTCGGTCGGCGGCACGCCGCCGTTCATTGCGCGCGGCGAAGGCCCGTTCATCTGGGACATGGACGGCGGGCGTTTCATCGATTACGTCGGGTCCTGGGGCCCGCTGGTGCTGGGGCATGCCCACGAGGAAGTGGTCAGGGCCG
>DASVNF010000163.1:0-22073 GCA_036384015.1 Burkholderiales bacterium | reverse complement strand
AGCTTGTTGTTGAGCAGCACGGCGGCATTGCCGTCGAACTTCACGAGGGATCCGTCCTGGCGACGGACGCCGCTGGCGGTGCGTACCACCACGGCGTTGTAGATTTCGCCCTTCTTGACGCGCCCGCGCGGGGCGCAGTCCTTGATGCTGACCTTGATGATGTCGCCGATGCCGGCATAACGGCGCTTGGAGCCGCCCAGCACCTTGATGCACATGACGGAGCGCGCGCCCGTATTGTCGGCCACATCCAGCCTGGATTGCATTTGAATCATATGCTTAGCTCTCTTTCCAACTTCGCCTGCCTGACTTTTATGCTTCGGCAGACCAGTTTTGGAACCCGTCCGGGTCAGATACCGGAGCGAAGGTGCTCCGGGGAAAAGGCGGCATTCTAGGTATAAAACGCCGCCTGGGCAAGGGTTTCCTTATGCTTCCTTGGCCTTTTCGATCAGCTCGACCACCTTCCACGTCTTGGTCCTGGACATCGGCCGGGTTTCCTCGATCAGCACCAGGTCGCCGGGATGGAACTCGTTTTTCTCATCGTGGGCGTGATACTTCTTCGAGCGGCTGACGAACTTGCCGTAGAGCGGGTGCTTGACCTTGCGCTCCACCAGGACCGTCACGGTCTTGTTCATCTTGTCGCTGACCACGCGGCCGGTCAGCTTGCGTGCGTTGGTAGTTGTCTGCTCGTTCATGCCTTTTTCGCCTTTTCACCGATCAGCGTGCGCACGCGCGCGATGTCGCGGCGAACCTTGTTGATTTCGCTGTTGTTGGTCAGCTGCTGGGTGGCCAGCTGCATGCGCAACGAGAACTGCGCCTTGAGGAGCTCGTTCAGCTCCTTGTCGAGATCGGCTGCGCTTTTGGTCCTGAGTTCACTGGCTTTCATCGCTTAACCCACCTGTCTGATGACGAATGCCGTCTGGATCGGCAGCTTCGCCGCCGCCAGCCGGAACGCTTCCCGGGCCAGCACTTCATCCACGCCGTCCATTTCGTACAGCACCTTGCCGGGGACGATTTCGGCAACGAAGTACTCCGGATTGCCCTTGCCGTTGCCCATGCGGACTTCGGCCGGCTTACGAGAGATCGGCTTGTCCGGGAAAATGCGGATCCAGATCCGGCCGCCGCGCTTGATGTGGCGGGTCATGGCCCGGCGCGCGGCTTCGATCTGGCGCGCCGTCAGACGGCCGCGGCCGATCGCCTTCAGGCCGTACTCGCCAAAGCTCACCTTGGCGCCACGGGTTGCCACGCCCGTATTGCGGCCCTTCTGGTACTTGCGATATTTGGTTCTAGCTGGCTGCAGCATGCTTTGCTCCTCGTCTTGCCTTCTTCTCCGGCTCGGGGGCGGGCGCAGCCACCGGCTGCTCGCCGCGGCCCAGCATCTCGCCCTTGAACACCCAGACCTTGATGCCGATGACGCCGTAGGTCGTTTTCGCCTCCGAAGTGCCGTAGTCGATATCGGCCCGCAGGGTATGGAGCGGCACACGGCCCTCGCGATACCACTCGGTCCGCGCGATTTCGATGCCGTTGAGGCGGCCCGCGCTCATGATCTTGATGCCTTGCGCGCCAAGGCGCATGGCGTTCTGCATCGCGCGCTTCATCGCGCGCCGGAACATGATCCGCTTCTCGAGCTGCTGCGCGATGGAATCGGCGATCAGCTGTGCGTCCACTTCCGGCTTGCGCACTTCCTCGATGTTGACATGGACCGGCACGCCCATCAGCTTCTGCAGCTGCCCGCGCAGATTCTCGATGTCCTCGCCTTTCTTGCCGATCACCACGCCCGGACGGGCGCTGTATACCGTGATCTTGGCGTTCTTGGCCGGGCGTTCGATCACCACCTTGCTGACGGCGGCATGCGCGAGCTTTTTCTTCAGGAAGTCGCGGACCTTGATGTCCTCGTGCAGCATCGCCGGGAAGTTCTTGCTGTTGGAGTACCAGCGCGAGGTCCAGTTGCGGTTGACCGCAAGCCGGAATCCTGTCGGGTGAATTTTCTGTCCCATGCTTACTCCTTGTCCCCGACTGTCACGTAGATGTGGCAGGTAGGCTTGGTGATCTTGAATCCACGCCCCTTGGCACGCGGCATGAACCGCTTGAGGCTCGCACCCTGTTCGACGTGGATAGTCGCGACGGAGAGCTCGTCGATATCCGCCCCATCGTTGTGTTCGGCATTTGCGATCGCCGATTCCAGCACCTTGCGGATGATGGCCGCGCCCTTTTTCGGGCTGAAGCTGAGCAGGTTGAGCGCCTTGTCGACCGGCATCCCGCGGATCTGGTCTGCGACCAGGCGGCCTTTCTGGGCCGAGAGCCGCACGCCACGCAATACAGCAGAAGTCTTCATGATCATTTTTCTCCCGTGCTTACTTCTTCGGCGGCGCCGAGGGCGTCACGACGGCCTTCTTGTCGCCCGTATGGCCCTTGAACGTACGGGTCAGGGCGAACTCGCCGAGCTTGTGGCCGACCATGTTCTCGTTGATGTACACGGGAACATGCTGGCGGCCGTTGTGCACGGCGATGGTGAGCCCGACGAAATCGGGCAGTACCGTCGAGCGGCGCGACCAGGTCTTGATCGGGCGTTTGTCGTTGGATGCGCGCGCCGCCTCCACCTTTTCGATCAGGTGGTAGTCGACGAACGGGCCTTTTTTGACTGAACGTGCCATGGTCTTTACCCCTTACTTGCCGTGGCGGTCGCGTACGATCATCGTGCGCGTCCGTTTGTTGCGGCGGGTCTTGTACCCCTTGGTCGGCGTGCCCCACGGGCTCACCGGGTCGCGGCCGGCCGCGGTCTTGCCTTCGCCGCCGCCGTGCGGGTGGTCGATCGGGTTCATGGCAACGCCGCGCACCGTCGGACGCACGCCACGCCAGCGCACGCGCCCGGCCTTGCCGATCGACTCCAGGTTGTGCTCCTCATTGCCCACTTCGCCGATGGTGGCGCGGCAATCGACATGCACCTTGCGGATTTCGCCGGAGCGCAGCCGCAACTGGGCGTAAGTGCCTTCACGTGCCAGAAGTTGCGCCGAAGTCCCCGCGGAGCGGGCCAGCTGGGCGCCCTTGCCGGGCATCATTTCGATGCAATGGATCGTGGAGCCCACCGGAATGTTGCGCAGGGGCAGCGTGTTTCCCGACTTGATCGGCGCTTCGGAACCACTGATGATTTCCTGGCCCACGACCGCCCCTTTGGCGGCGATCACGTAACGGCGCTCGCCGTCGGCGTAGCACAGCAGCGCCAGGTGGGCGCTGCGGTTGGGATCGTGCTCCAGCCGTTCGATTTTAGCGACGATGCCGTCCTTGTCGCGCAGAAGGTCGACCTTGCGGTAATGGTGTTTGTGGCCGCCACCCTTGTGACGCGTGGTGATGTGGCCTTTGTTGTTGCGGCCCGCTTTCTGGATCTGCTTCTCGGTCAGCGCGGCAAGCGGCTTGCCCTTGTGCAGGTTGGCGTGCACGACCTTGACCAGGCCGCGGCGGCCCGGTGATGTCGGTTTGACTTTGACGAGTGCCATTACTTGGCCTCCCCTGCTGCGAAGTTGATTTCCTGGCCCGGCTTCAGGCAGATATAGGCCTTCTTCCAGTGCCGGCGGCGGCCGATGAAACGGCCAAAGCGTTTTTCCTTGCCCTTCACGTTGGCGACCTGGACGCTTTCCACCTCGACCTTGAACATCAGCTCCACCGCCGCCTTGATCTCGGGTTTGGTCGCGTCGGCAACCACGCGGAAAATCACCTGTTCGTGCTTGTCGGCGACGAATGTGCTTTTTTCGGATACGACCGGCGCGAGCAGGACTTGCATCAGCCGCTCGGCCTTGTACGCCGGTTTCGGCGAAGCGGCCTGTTTTCTGCCGCTTTGACTGGTTGCAGTTGCGTTCATGCCAGCATCTCCTCGATTTTGGCCACCGCACCCTTGGTGATCAGCGTGTGATTGAAGCGCAGCAGGCTGACGGGATCGGCCTGCTTCGGTTCGATCACCATGACATTCGTCAGATTGCGGCACGCCAGGTGCAGGTTCTGGTCGGCGCTGTCCGTGATGATCAGCACGCTGTCCATGCCCATGCCCTTGACCTTCTCGGCCAGCAGCTTGGTCTTCGGCGAATCCAGGCTGAAGCTTTCCACCACCGAGAGGCGGCCGTCCCGCGCGAGTTGCGACAGGATGGATGCGATCCCCGCGCGGAACATCTTGCGGTTGACCTTGTGGCTGAAATTTTCTTCCGGGCTGTTCGGGAATATCTTGCCCCCGCCGCGCCACAGCGGGCTTGAGGCCATACCGGCGCGGGCGCGGCCCGTTCCCTTCTGGCGCCAGGGCTTGCGCGTGGACTTGGCGATGTCGCTGCGGCCCTTTTGCGCGCGGGTACCCGCGCGGGCGTTCGCCAGGAATGCCGTCACCACCTGGTGGACCAGGGATTCGTTGTACTCGCGGCCGAACAGCTCATCCGAAGCATTGACGCTTGCGGTGGCCTGACCCTTGTCATCGATCAGTTTGAGTTCCATCACGCCACCGCCTTCACGGAAGGATGCACCACCACGTCGCCGCCTTCGGCGCCGGGGACGGAACCCCTTATCAGGAGCAGCTGGCGCTCCGTATCGACGCGCACGATTTCCAGCTTCTGCGCGGTGCGCTTCACGGCGCCGAGATGGCCGGACATGCGCTTGCCGGGGAACACCCGTCCCGGATCCTGCGCCATGCCGATGGAGCCCGGCACATTGTGCGAGCGCGAGTTGCCGTGGCTGGCGCGATTCGAGGAGAAATGGTGGCGCTTGATGACGCCGGCGAAACCCTTGCCGACGGAAGTGCCCGTGACGTCGACCAGCTGGCCAACCTTGAAAATATCGGCGCCGACCTGGCCGCCCACCTTGAGGTCGGCAATCTGGTCGGCCTCGACGCGGAATTCCTTGAGGATGTGACCCGCCTCGGTGCTCGCCTTGGCGAAATGCCCGGCAGCCGGTTTTGATACGCGGCTGGCGCGGCGCTTGCCAAAGGCCACCTGGACCGCGGTGTAACCGTCGGTCTCCGGCGTCTTGATCTGGGTCACGCGATTGTTCGACACGTCGACGACGGTCACCGGGACGGCATCGCCGTCGTCGGTAAAGAGTCGCGTCATGCCGATCTTGCGACCGACAAGTCCTAAGCTCATTTTTGTTTCCCTTTAACAAAAGGGGCCGGTTTCAATTGACCGGCCGATCTATTTTTATCCGGGGAAATCCCGGGGTACTGCTTTATTACAGCTTGATTTCCACGTCCACGCCCGCGGGCAGGTCGAGCTTCATCAGCGCATCCACGGTCTTGTCGGTGGGGTCGATGATGTCCATCAGGCGCAGATGGGTGCGAATCTCGAACTGGTCGCGCGAAGTCTTGTTCACGTGCGGGCTGCGCAGCACATCGAAACGCTCGATGCGGGTGGGCAGCGGAACCGGACCCTTGACGACCGCCCCCGTGCGCTTGGCGGTTTCCACGATTTCGATTGCCGACTGGTCGATCAGGCGGTAGTCGAAGGCTTTGAGGCGAATTCTGATTTTCTGGCTTTGCATGATTTTTACTCGATGACTTTGGAGACCACGCCGGCCCCGACCGTGCGGCCGCCCTCGCGGATCGCAAAACGCAGCCCCTCTTCCATCGCGATGGGCTGGATCAGCTGCACGGTGATCGCAATGTTGTCCCCCGGCATCACCATCTCGGTGCCCGCCGGCAGTTCCACCGCCCCCGTCACGTCCGTCGTGCGGAAGTAAAACTGCGGCCGGTAGCCGTTGAAAAACGGCGTATGACGCCCGCCCTCTTCCTTCGACAGCACGTACACCTCGGCGGCAAATTTCGTATGCGGCGTGATCGAACCGGGCTTGGCCAGCACCTGGCCGCGCTCGACTTCCTCGCGCTTGGTCCCGCGCAGCAGCACCCCAACGTTGTCCCCCGCCTGCCCCTGATCGAGCAGCTTGCGGAACATCTCTATGCCGGTGCAAACCGTCTTGATCGTGGGCTTCAGGCCCACGATCTCCAGTTCATCGCCCACCTTGACGATGCCGCGCTCCACCCGGCCCGTGACCACCGTGCCGCGACCCGAGATCGAGAACACGTCTTCCACAGGCATCAGGAACGGGCCGTCCAGGGCGCGCTTGGGCTCGGGAATGTAGGAGTCCAGCGCGTCGGCCAGCTTGAAGATCGCCACTTCGCCCAGGTCGCCCTTGTCGCCTTCCAGCGCCTTCAACGCCGAACCGATGATGATCGGGGTCTTGTCGCCCGGAAACTCGTACTTGGAGAGCAGTTCGCGCACTTCCATTTCCACCAGCTCGAGCAGCTCCTTGTCGTCGACCATGTCGGCCTTGTTCATGAACACGACGATGTAGGGTACCCCCACCTGGCGGGCCAGCAGAATGTGCTCGCGCGTCTGCGGCATCGGGCCGTCGGCGGCCGACACCACCAGGATCGCCCCGTCCATCTGCGCCGCACCCGTGATCATGTTCTTCACGTAGTCCGCGTGCCCCGGGCAGTCAACGTGCGCATAGTGCCGCTTGGACGTCTCGTACTCCACGTGCGCCGTGTTGATCGTGATCCCGCGGGCCTTTTCTTCCGGCGCATTGTCGATCTGGTCGTACGCCTTGGCCTCGCCACCGAATTTCTTCGACAGCACCGATGTCAGCGCCGCCGTCAGCGTCGTCTTGCCATGGTCCACGTGACCAATCGTCCCAACGTTCACGTGCGGCTTGTTGCGCTCAAACTTTCCCTTTGCCATCTCGCGGTTCCTTCCTGCTTACGCAGCCTTCTTGTTGATCACCGCCTCGGCCACCGTCTTCGGTGCTTCCGAGTAGTGCTTGAATTCCATCGAATAGGTGGCCCGGCCCTGGCTCAGCGAGCGCAGCGTCGTCGAATAACCGAACATCTCCGCCAGCGGTACTTCGGCGCGAATCGCCTTGCCGGTTCCCCCCGGGATTTCTTCCATGCCCTGGATCATGCCGCGGCGGCTGGACAGGTCGCCGATGACATTGCCCATGAAATCTTCCGGGCTCTCCACTTCGACCGACATCATCGGTTCGAGCAGCACCGGGTTGGCCTTGCGCATGCCGTCCTTGAACGCCATTGAGGCCGCCATCTTGAAGGCGTTTTCGTTGGAATCGACGTCATGATAGGAGCCGTCGAACAGGGTGACCTTGACATCCACCACGGGAAAGCCGGCCAGGACGCCATTCGGAAGCGTGTCCTGCAAACCCTTGTCCACCGCCGGGATGTATTCACGCGGAACGGTGCCGCCCTTGATGGCGTCGACGAATTCGTAGCCCCTGCCCGCCTCGTTCGGTTCCAGCTTGATCCAGACGTGGCCATACTGGCCGCGGCCGCCGGACTGCTTGATGAACTTGCCTTCGACTTCCACCGGCTTCCTGATCGCTTCGCGATAGGCGACCTGCGGCTTGCCGACGTTGGCTTCGACGCCGAACTCGCGCTTCATGCGGTCGACGATGATTTCCAGGTGCAGCTCGCCCATGCCGGAAATGATGGTCTGGCCGGACTCTTCGTCGGTATGCACGCGGAATGACGGATCTTCCTGGGCCAGCCGGTTCAGGGCGACGCCCATCTTCTCCTGGTCCACTTTGGTCTTCGGCTCAACGGCCTGGGAAATCACCGGCTCGGGGAATTCCATCCGCTCGAGGATGATGATCTTGTCCGGGTTGCACAGCGTCTCGCCGGTGGTCGCTTCCTTCAGACCTACCGCTGCCGCGATGTCGCCGGCGCGCACTTCCCTGATTTCCTCGCGCTGGTTGGCATGCATCTGCAGGATGCGCCCGATGCGTTCCTTGCGGCCCTTGACCGGGTTGTAGATGGTGTCGCCGGACGACACGACTCCGGAGTAGACGCGGAAGAACGTGAGCTGGCCGACGTACGGGTCGGTCATGATCTTGAATGCCAGGCCAGCGAACGGCTCATCGTCGCTCGCCTTGCGCTCGGAATCGTTGCCGTTCTCGAGATGACCCCTGACCGGCGGAATGTCCGTCGGCGCCGGAAGGTAATCCAGCACCGCATCGAGCATCGCCTGCACGCCCTTGTTCTTGAATGCCGAGCCGCACAGCATCGGTACGATCTCGAAAGAGATCGTGCGCGCGCGCAGTCCGGCCTTGATGTCTTCGGTGCCCAGATCGCCGGATTCGAGGTACTTCTTCATCAGCTCCTCGGAGGCTTCGGCGGCGGCCTCGATCATTTTCTCGCGCCATTCCTGGGCGCTAGCCTTGAGTTCGGCGGGAATCGCGCGCTCTTCGAACTTCATGCCCTGGCTGGCATCGTCCCAGTAGACGGCCTTCATCTTCACCAGGTCGATCACGCCGGCGAAACTTTCCTCGGCGCCGATCGGAATCTGGACGGGAACCGGGTTCGCCTTAAGGCGCGCACGCATCTGGTCGTGCACCTTGAAAAAATTGGCCCCCTGGCGGTCCATCTTGTTGACGAAGGCCAGGCGGGGGACCTTGTACTTGTTGGCCTGGCGCCACACTGTTTCGGATTGCGGCTGCACGCCGCCCACCGCACAGTAGACCATGCAGGCGCCATCGAGCACGCGCATGGAACGCTCGACTTCGATGGTGAAATCGACGTGGCCCGGGGTGTCTATGATGTTGATGTGATGCTGGGGATAGCTCGCGTCCATCCCCTTCCAGAAGCAGGTCGTGGCCGCAGAGGTGATGGTGATGCCGCGCTCCCGCTCCTGCTCCATCCAGTCCATGATGGCAGCCCCGTCGTGCACTTCGCCGATCTTGTGCGACACGCCGGTGTAAAAGAGGATGCGTTCCGTGGTCGTGGTCTTACCGGCATCAATGTGGGCACTGATGCCGATATTCCGGTAACGCTCGATGGGAGTAACGCGGGGCATTGACCTGAGTCCGTCTAGAACCGGTAGTGCGCGAACGCCTTGTTCGCTTCCGCCATGCGGTGGACTTCTTCACGCTTCTTCATCGCGCCGCCGCGGCCTTCCGCGGCCTCGGCCAGTTCGCTCGCCAGGCGCGCGTCCATGGATTTTTCGGCACGCTTGCGGGCCGCGTCACGCAGCCAGCGCATCGCCAGCGCATTGCGGCGGACCGAACGCACTTCCACCGGCACCTGGTAGTTGGCGCC
The DNA here is from genome assembly GCA_036384015.1 of Burkholderiales bacterium. Taxonomy (GTDB): domain Bacteria; phylum Pseudomonadota; class Gammaproteobacteria; order Burkholderiales; family JACQAP01; genus JACQAP01. The sequence goes on along the minus strand of DASVNF010000163.1, from coordinate 13,006 downwards.
ACCGACACGGCGGCTCTTCACTTCGACCATGGGACGCACGTTGTTCAGTGCCAGGTTGAACACTTCCAGCGGATCCTTGCCGGTTTTCTTGCCGATCTGGTCAAGCGCGCCGTAGACGATGCGCTCGGCCACGGACTTCTTGCCCCGGGTCATGAGCACATTGACGAACTTGGCAAGCTCCTGATTGCCGTATTTCGGATCCGGAAGCGTCTCGCGCTTGGGCACTTCTCTGCGTCGTGGCATAAGTTCTTATTCCTCAGCTCTGTGGCATCAGCCGGTTATGCGGCTTTGGGCTTCTTGGCCCCGTACTTGGAACGGCTTTGCTTGCGATCCTTCACACCCTGGGTATCCAGGCTGCCGCGAACCATGTGGTAACGCACGCCCGGCAAATCCTTGACCCGGCCGCCGCGGATCAGCACGACCGAGTGTTCCTGAAGATTGTGGCCTTCCCCGCCGATGTAACTGATCACCTCGAAACCATTGGTCAGCCGCACCTTGGCAACTTTCCGCAATGCCGAATTCGGCTTTTTCGGAGTCGTGGTGTAGACACGGGTGCAAACGCCGCGTTTTTGCGGCGAATTCTGCAGGGCCGGGACTTTGCTCTTTTCCTTCGGCGCAACCCGCGGCTTACGAACTAACTGGTTGATTGTTGGCATTATTCTGGTCCTAAAAAACCGGGGACGGCGTTCCCGCCGTCCCTGGTGAGATTCCTGCTAACCCTGCAACCCGGGTTATCTGCCGGATTTGCAGGTAAAAAGACGCCGGATTCTATGGTCCGGCGCCGGGGGTGTCAAGCAACCTGCTCGTCGCCAGCCGCCTCCGTAGCGGTCGCCGGCTCGCTTATCGGACTCTCGGTGACAAACGCATCCTGCGGCTGGTCGCGGGTCCGGCGGTTCTTGTGATAGGCCAGGCCGGTACCGGCAGGAATGAGCCGGCCGACGATGACGTTTTCCTTCAGGCCGCGCAGGTCGTCCTTCTTGCCCATGATCGCCGCTTCGGTCAGCACCCTGGTGGTTTCCTGGAAGGAAGCCGCAGAGATGAACGAATCGGTAGAGAGCGATGCCTTGGTGATGCCGAGCAACAGGTATTCGTAAGTCGCCGGCTTCTTGCCCGTCTTTTCCAGCTGGTCGTTGACCTCCAGGACCTCGGAACGCTCGACCTGCTCGCCGGTAATGAACTCGGTATCGCCGATATCGACGATCTGCACCCGGCGCAGCATCTGGCGCACGATCACTTCAATGTGCTTGTCGTTGATCTTCACGCCCTGCAGCCGGTAGACGTCCTGCACTTCGTCGGTGATGTAGCGGGCCAGCGCCTCGACGCCCAGCAGGCGCAGGATGTCGTGCGGATCGGCCGGGCCGTCGACGATGATTTCGCCCTTGTTCACCACCTGGCCGTCGTGCGCCATCACGTGCTTGTCCTTCGGGATCAGGTACTCGTGCGCCACGCCATCGAGGTCGGTGATGACCAGCCGCTGTTTGCCCTTGGTGTCCTTGCCGAACGAAACGGTACCCGTGACTTCCGCCAGCATCCCGGCATCTTTCGGGGAACGCGCCTCGAACAGCTCGGCCACCCGCGGCAGACCGCCCGTGATGTCGCGGGTCTTGGAGGTTTCCTGCGGGATGCGCGCCAGCACTTCGCCGACACCGACCTGCTGGCCGTCCTTCACGGTGATAACCGAATGGATCTGGAAGGTGATGTTCACCGGCAGGTCGCCGCCGGGGATCTTCACTTCCTTGCCCTTTTCGTCGATCAGCTTGACGCTGGGGCGCAGGCCCTTGGTCTGGGCCGTGCCGCGGCGCTTCGGATCGATGACCACCAGGGTCGACAGGCCGGTGACTTCATCGATCTGGCGGGCAACCGTCACGCCCTCCTCGACGTTGTCGAACTTCACGCGGCCGGCGAATTCCGTGATGATCGGGCGGGTGTGCGGATCCCAGGTCGCCAGCACCTTGCCGGCCTTGACCGCACTGCCGTCGGTGACCAGCAACGTCGCCCCATACGGGACCTTGTGACGTTCGCGCTCGCGGCCGTTATCGTCGAGGATCAGCACCTCCCCGGAACGCGAAATCGCGATCGGCTCGTTGCGCGCGTTGGTTACATAGCGCATGAGCGGCGAGAAGCGCGCCGAGCCGTTGGACTTGGACTCGATCTGGCTCGCCACGGCGGTACGGGAGGCGGCGCCGCCGATGTGGAAGGTCCGCATCGTCAGCTGGGTGCCCGGCTCGCCGATCGACTGCGCGGCGATCACGCCGACGGCTTCGCCGACGTTGACCAGCTGGCCGCGGCCAAGGTCGCGCCCGTAGCACTGCGCGCACAAGCCGTAGCGCGTATCGCATGTGAGCGGCGTGCGCACCTTCACTTCGTCGATGCCCAGCGTTTCGACACGCTCGACAGCTTCTTCATCCAGCAGCGCCCCGGCCGCGTACAGGACCTGGCTGTTTTCCGGATTGATGACATCGTTGGCGGCCACGCGGCCGAGGATGCGCTCGCGCAGCGGCTCGACCACTTCCCCGCCTTCGATCAGCGCCTTCATCGCGACACCCTGTGTGGTGCCGCAATCGTCCTCGGTCACCACCAGATCCTGGGTCACGTCGACCAGGCGGCGGGTCAGATAACCAGAGTTCGCCGTCTTCAGCGCGGTATCGGCCAGACCCTTGCGGGCGCCGTGCGTGGAAATGAAGTACTGCAGCACGTTCAGGCCTTCGCGGAAGTTGGCGGTGATCGGCGTCTCGATGATCGAACCGTCCGGCTTCGCCATCAGGCCGCGCATCCCCGCCAGTTGGCGGATCTGGGCGGCGGAACCCCGCGCGCCGGAGTCCGCCATCATGTAGATGGCGTTGAAGGACTCCTGCGTCATCGGGTTGCCCTTCTTGTCCTTCATTTGCATCCATTCGGCCTTCTTGGAGTCGAACTCCATCACCGGCTCCTGGCCAAGGCGTTCCATCATCGCCTTGGCGACCATGTCGCCGGCGCGCCCCCAGATGTCGACCACCTTGTTGTAACGCTCGCCCTGCGTGACCAGGCCCGAGGTGTATTGCGACTCGATGTCCTGGACTTCCTTCTCGGCAGCGGCGATCAGCTGCAGCTTCTCGGGCGGGATCTCCATGTCGTCGACGCAGATCGAAATGCCGGCGCGGGTCGCATAGGTGAAGCCGGTATACATCAGCTTGTCGGCGAATATGACCGTTTCGCGCAGGCCGCAACGGCGGAAACCGGCGTTGATCAGCTTGGAGATTTCCTTCTTCTTGAGCGCCTTGTTGATCAGCTCGAAAGGCAGCCCAGGCGGCAGGATTTCCGACAACAGCGAACGGCCCACCGTGGTGTCGTAGCGGGTGATCTTCTCGGTGATGTTGCCCTCGGCGTCCTTCATCAGCTCCTTGATGCGGACCAGGACGCGGGCATGCAGTTCCACCAGCCTGTTGTCGTAGGCCCGCTGCACTTCGGCCACGTCGCGGAAAATCATGCCCTCGCCGCGCGCGCCGATCTTCTGGCGCGTCATGTAGTAGAGGCCCAGCACGATGTCCTGGGACGGCACGATGATCGGTTCGCCATTGGCGGGCGACAGGATGTTGTTCGAGGACAGCATCAGCGTGCGCGCTTCCATCTGCGCTTCCAGGGACAGCGGCACGTGGACGGCCATCTGGTCGCCGTCGAAGTCGGCGTTGAACGCCGCGCAGACCAGCGGATGCAGCTGGATCGCCTTGCCTTCGATCAGCACGGGTTCAAACGCCTGGATGCCGAGGCGGTGCAGCGTCGGCGCGCGGTTCAGCATCACCGGATGCTCGCGGATGACTTCTTCGAGAATGTCCCAGACCACCGGGTTCTCGTTCTCGACCTCGCGCTTGGCAGCCTTGATGGTGCCGGCGATGCCCATGACTTCCAGCTTGTGGAAAATGAAGGGCTTGAACAATTCCAGCGCCATCTTCTTCGGCAGGCCGCACTGGTGCAGCTTCAATTGCGGACCCACGACGATGACGGAGCGTCCGGAGTAGTCGACGCGCTTGCCCAGCAGGTTCTGGCGGAAGCGGCCGCCCTTGCCCTTGATCATGTCGGCCAGCGACTTCAGCGGACGCTTGTTGGCCCCGGTCATCGCCTTGCCGCGGCGGCCGTTATCCAGCAGCGAATCCACGGCTTCCTGCAGCATGCGCTTTTCATTGCGCACGATGATTTCCGGCGCCTTGAGCTCGAGCAGGCGCTTCAGGCGGTTGTTGCGGTTGATCACGCGGCGATACAGGTCGTTCAGGTCGGAGGTCGCGAAACGGCCGCCGTCCAGCGGCACCAGCGGGCGCAGTTCCGGCGGCAGCACCGGCAGGACTTCCATGATCATCCAGTCGGCCTTGATGCCGGACTTCTGGAAGCCTTCCAGCACCTTCAGGCGCTTGGCGATCTTCTTGATCTTGGTTTCCGAATCCGTGCCTTCGAGCTCCTTGCGCAGCGTGTCGATCTCCTTGTTGAGATCGAGGTGGCGCAGCAGTTCGCGCACGCCCTCCGCGCCCATCGCAGCCTGGAATTCGTCGCCGAATTCCTCGACCTTTTCCAGGTAGGCGTCTTCGGACAGCAACTCGCCGCGCTTCATCGGCGTCATGCCGGCGTTGGTCACGACGAATGCCTCGAAGTACAGCACGCGTTCGATGTCGCGCAGGGTCATGTCGAGCACCATGCCCAGGCGGCTGGGCAGGCTCTTCAGGAACCAGATGTGCGCGACCGGCGAGGCCAGCTCGATGTGACCCATGCGCTCGCGGCGCACCTTGGACAGCGTCACCTCGACGCCGCATTTCTCGCAGATCACGCCGCGGTGCTTGAGGCGCTTGTACTTGCCGCACAGGCACTCGTAATCCTTCACCGGGCCGAAGATCTTGGCGCAGAACAGGCCGTCCCGCTCCGGCTTGAAGGTGCGGTAGTTGATGGTCTCGGGTTTCTTCACTTCCCCGTAGGACCAGGAACGGATCTTTTCAGGCGACGCCAGGCCAATCTTGATGGCGTCGAATTCTTCTTCCTGCGTGACCTGCTTGAACAAATCCAGTAATGCTTTCATTCACGGCTCCTTAGCAGTAGGTATGGTCAACTGCCGGATCAATAACGGTCGAGGTCGATGTCAATCGCAAGCGAGCGGATTTCCTTCACCAGCACGTTGAAGGATTCCGGCATGCCGGCGTCGATCTTGTGTTCGCCCTTGACGATGTTTTCGTACACCTTGGTGCGTCCGCCCACGTCGTCCGACTTGACGGTGAGCATTTCCTGCAGGGTGTACGCAGCGCCATATGCTTCCAGCGCCCACACTTCCATTTCGCCGAAACGCTGTCCGCCGAACTGCGCCTTGCCGCCCAGCGGCTGCTGGGTGACGAGGGAGTACGGTCCGGTGGATCGCGCGTGCATCTTGTCGTCCACCAGGTGGTGCAGCTTCAGCATGTGCATGTAGCCGACGGTGACCGGCCGGTCGAAGGTCTCGCCCGTGCGGCCGTCGAACAGGGAAACCTGGCCGGAACGCGGCAGTCCCGCGAGTTCGAGCATGGTCTTGATCTCGTCCTCGGTGGCGCCGTCGAACACCGGGGTCGCGAACGGAACGCCGAGTTTCAGGTTCTTCGCCAGTTCCAGGATTTCCTCGTCGGAAATTTCGTTCATTTCCTCGGCCTTGCCGCTGGAGTTGTAGATCAGCGTCAGCGCCTTGCGGATGTCCGCAATCTTGGACTGCGCCTGCAGCAGGTCGCCGATGCGCTTGCCCAGTCCCTTGGCGGCCCAGCCCAGATGGGTTTCCAGGATCTGGCCGACGTTCATCCGCGAAGGCACGCCCAGCGGATTCAGCACGACGTCGACCGGGGTGCCGTCGGCCATGTGCGGCATGTCTTCGATCGGCGTGATCTTGGAGATGACGCCCTTGTTACCGTGGCGGCCGGCCATCTTGTCGCCGGGCTGCAGGCGACGCTTCACCGCAAGGTAGACCTTGACCATCTTCTGCACGCCGGGCGGCAGCTCGTCGCCGCTGGTCAGCTTGCGCTTCTTCTCTTCGAAGGCAACGTCGAAAGCCTTGCGCGTCTGCTCCAGGCCTTCCTGCAGCTGTTCGAGCTGTTGCGCCGACTCCTCATTGGCAAGGCGAATGTCGAACCAGTGATAGCGCTCGATTTCCTGCAGATAGGCCTTGACGATCTTGGTGCCCTTGGCGAGCTTCTTCGGACCGCCGTTGGCAGTCTTGCCGGTCAGCAGGCGTTCGATCCGGCCGAAAGCGTCGTCTTCGACGATCCGCAGCTGGTCGGCCAGATCCTTCTTGTAGCGCTTCAGTTCGTCGTCGATGATCTGGGCAGCGCGCTTGTCGCGATCGATGCCTTCGCGGGTGAACACCTGCACGTCGATCACCGTGCCGGACATGCCGGAGGGCACGCGCAGGCTGGTGTCCTTAACGTCGGATGCCTTCTCGCCGAAGATGGCGCGCAGCAGCTTTTCTTCCGGCGTCAGCTGGGTTTCGCCCTTGGGGGTGACCTTGCCGACCAGCACGTCCCCGGCTTCCACTTCCGCGCCGATGTAGACGATGCCAGACTCGTCGAGCCGGCCCAGCATGTTTTCCGACAGGTTGGAGATGTCGCGGGTGATTTCCTCCGGTCCCAGCTTGGTGTCCCGGGCTACGACCGACAGTTCCTCGATGTGAATCGAGGTGAAGCGGTCTTCGGCCACCACACGCTCCGAGATCAGGATCGAATCCTCGAAGTTGTAGCCGTTCCAGGGCATGAACGCCACCAGCAGGTTCTGGCCAAGCGCCAGTTCGCCCATGTCGGTGGACGCGCCGTCCGCGACCACGTCGCCCTTGGCGATCTTGTTGCCGACCTTCACGATCGGACGCTGGTTGATGTTGGTGTTCTGGTTGGAACGCGTGTACTTGACCAGGTTGTAGATGTCCACGCCGACTTCGCCGGCGGAGGTTTCGTCGTCATTGACGCGCACCACGATGCGGGATGCGTCAACGTAGTCCACCACCCCGCCGCGCAGCGCCTGGACCGCCGTGCCCGAGTCCACCGCGACGGTGCGTTCGATGCCCGTGCCGACCAGCGGCTTTTCCGCGCGCAGGCAGGGAACCGCCTGGCGCTGCATGTTGGAACCCATCAATGCGCGGTTCGCATCATCGTGCTCGAGGAACGGGATGAGCGATGCCGCAACCGAAACGATCTGCGACGGCGCCACGTCCATGTACTCGACCCGGTCCGCGGTCGCCATCGTGAATTCGTTGGCATGGCGGCAGGAAACCAGTTCGTCGAGCAGCTTGCCCTTCTTGTCGATGGCGGCGTTGGCCTGGGCGATCACATACTTGCCTTCCTCGATCGCCGACAGGAACTCGATGTCGTCGGTCACGCGGCCGCCGGTCACCTTGCGATACGGCGTTTCCAGGAAGCCGTACTCGTTGGTGCGGGCGTACAGCGCCAGCGAATTGATCAGGCCGATGTTCGGGCCTTCCGGCGTCTCGATCGGGCACACGCGGCCATAGTGGGTCGGATGCACGTCGCGCACTTCGAAGCCGGCGCGCTCGCGGGTCAGGCCGCCCGGTCCGAGGGCCGAAACGCGGCGCTTGTGGGTGATTTCCGACAGCGGGTTGGTCTGGTCCATGAACTGCGACAGCTGGCTGGAACCGAAGAACTCGCGCACCGCCGCAGAGACCGGCTTGGCATTGATCATGTCATGCGGCATCAGGTTTTCCGATTCCGCCTGCGACAGGCGTTCCTTGACGGCGCGTTCGACACGCACCAGCCCGGCGCGGAACTGGTTCTCCGCCAGTTCACCGACCGAACGCACCCGGCGATTGCCGAGATGATCGATGTCGTCGATTTCGCCGCGGCCGTTGCGCAGATCCAGCAGGATCTGGATGACCGAAATGATGTCTTCGTTCGACAGCGTGCCCGGCCCGGTGAGCTCGTCGCGGCCGACGCGGCGGTTGAACTTCATGCGGCCGACGGCGGAAAGGTCGTAACGCTCCTCGGCGTAGAACAGGCCGTTGAACAGCGTGCGCACCGCATCTTCGGTGGGCGGCTCGCCGGGGCGCATCATGCGGTAGATCGCAACCTGCGCCGCCATCTGGTCGGCGGTCTCGTCGGTGCGCAGGGTCTGCGAAATATACGGGCCCTGGTCGAGGTCGTTGGTGTAGATGGTTTCGATGGTGTCGACACCAGCCTCGACGATCTTCTTCAGCAGGTCCTCGGTGACCTCGTCGTTGGCGGTCGCGACGATTTCGCCGGTTTCCTTGTTCACCAGGCTATGGCCCAGGGTGCGGCCGATCAGGAAGTCGTCGGTGACTCCGATCTTGGTCAGCCCGGCCTGCTCCATTTCGCGCACGTGCTTGACCGTGATGCGCTTGTCCTTCTGCACGATCAGCTTGCCCTGCTTGGTGACGATGTCGAACCGCGCGATTTCCCCGCGCATGCGGTCCGGCTTCAATTCGAACTGGATGCCCTTCTTGGAGATGTGGAACGTGTCCATCATGAAGAAGCCGGCCAGGATCTGCTCCGGCGTGTAGCCGATGGCCTTCAGCAGGATGGTCGCCGGCATCTTGCGGCGCCGGTCGACGCGGAAATACAGGTAATCCTTCGGGTCGAACTCGAAATCCAGCCAGGAGCCGCGGTAGGGAATGATGCGCGCGGAGAACAGCAGCTTGCCGGAACTGTGGGTCTTGCCGCGGTCGTGCTCGAAGAACACGCCGGGCGAGCGGTGCAGCTGGGAAACGATGACGCGCTCGGTGCCGTTGATCACGAAGGAGCCGGTCGTGGTCATGAGCGGAATTTCGCCCATGTAGACTTCCTGTTCCTTCACTTCCTTCACCGTGGGCTTCGCCGCTTCACGGTCCATGATGGTGAGGCGCACTTTCGCGCGCAGCGGCGCCGCGAAAGTCAGGCCACGCTGCTGACATTCCTTTACGTCGAAGGGCGGGATGCCGAGCTGGTAGCTGACGAAATCGAGCCTGGCGTTGCCGGAGTGGCTGACGATCGGGTAGATCGACTGGAACGCAGCCTGCAAGCCCTGGTTCTTGCGGCCTTCCGGGGCGGCATCGGCCTGGAGGAACTGGGCATAGGAATCGATTTGGGTGGCCAGCAGGAACGGCACCGGCAATACGCTCGCGCGCTTCGCGAAACTTTTGCGAATGCGCTTCTTCTCGGTAAAGGTATAGGCCATAAATTCTCCGATTCACGGCAGGCGCCGGGGATGCGCGCTGCGTTAATCGACTGGGACAATGGCGTGGTGGTTGGCCTCTACCAACCGCTGGCTGACAATGACCGGGAACCCGGTCATCCGACCATACCTGTCTTCTGCAGTCGCTTCAGAAGACAAAGAAAAACCGTCACGAACAGCTTTTCTTTGACCTCTTTCATCCTGCCCTACCAAACCGAAAGGCCGGCGGCCGAAGCCGCCAGCCTTCCGTGTACGACCGTATTACTTGATTTCCGCCTTGGCGCCGGCTTCTTCAAGCTGCTTCTTGATGTCTTCCGCATCCTTCTTTGGAATGCCTTCCTTGACCGGCTTCGGTGCGCCGTCGACCAGGTCCTTGGCTTCCTTCAGCCCCAGGCCGGTAACCGTGCGCACGACCTTGATCACGTTCACCTTGTTGTCGCCGGTGGCGGTCAGGATGACGTTGAACTCGGTCTTTTCCTCTGCGGCGGCGGCGGCTCCGCCACCGGCGGCCGGGGCTGCCACGGCAACCGCGGCGGCGGCGGAAACGCCAAACTTCTCTTCCATGTCCTTGATGAGCTGGGACAGTTCCAGAACGGTCAGGCCTGCGACCGCGTCGAGAATGTCAGCTTTTGCTACTGCCATGATTGATCTCCTGAAAATCCAAATGAATTGAGTGTGGAATCGCTGAATCGGTTACGCAGCCTGCTTCTCTTTTTGATCCCTGATCGCGGCGACGGTGCGCACGAACTTGCCAGGCACTTCGTTCAGTGTCTGGACAAACTTCGCGACCGGCGCCTGCATGGTGCCCAGCAGTTTTGCCAGCAGTTCCTCGCGGCTCGGCATGGTGGCCAGGGTCGCGACCTGCTTCGCGGTCATGACCTGTCCGGGCATAGCGCCGGCCTTGATGACGAACTTTTCGTTCGCCTTGGCAAAATCGTTGAGCACCTTTGCCGCAGCGACCGGATCCGGAGAAATGCCGTAAATGAGCGGCCCGACCATGTGCTGGTCGAGCGTCTCAAACGGCGTGCCGGATACGGCGCGACGTGCCAGGGTATTCTTGAGAACGCGGAGGTACACGCCCGAACTGCGCGCTTTCGCGCGCAACGCGGTCATGTCGCCGACTTCGAGGCCGCGGTATTCGGCGAGCACGATGGATTGCGCTTGCGCAACCTTCGCGCCGATTTCCGCCACTGCCGCTTTCTTGTCGTCCAGATTAAGACCCAAGGTCTACCCTCCTGATGTTGAACTCCAAAGCCTTTCGCTTGTGGCGACCGGCCTTGCCTTTCAGATTTAGCGACCTTCGATCCAGGAGCCGGCATGAAACGTCCCGCCCGCCCGATGTTTCTTTGGTACGCCATCTGCGTAGGACGCCGCAAGCCTGCCGACGATTAAGCTTCCGGCAAACGATCCGCCGGCAACTCCTACGGTCTTTGATGGCCCCGCCCGCCCTGTAACAGGCGGCCGGGCCACAAAGTCCTTACTGGCCGCTCAGGCTTCCCTGGTCGACCCTGACTCCCGGTCCCATGGTGCTGGAGACCGAGACCTTTTTAAGATAGATGCCCTTAGTGTTCGAAGGGCGCGCTTTGTTCAACGCGTCGATCAGCGCCAGGAAATTCTCCTTGAGCGCATCTTCGGTAAACGAGGCCCGGCCGATGGTGCACTGGACAATACCCGCCTTGTCGGTACGGTATTGGACCTGGCCGGCCTTGGCGTTCTTGACGGCTTCGGCCACATTCGGGGTCACGGTGCCGACCTTCGGATTCGGCATCAGGCCGCGCGGACCGAGGACCTGGCCCAGCGTCCCGACGACGCGCATCGCATCCGGCGTCGCAATGGCCACGTCGAAATCAATCTTGCCGCCCTTGACCTGCGCCGCCAGATCGTCGAAACCGACGATGTCGGCACCGGCATCCTTGGCCGCCTGCGCCTTGTCGCCCTGGGCAAACACCGCCACGCGCACGGTCTTGCCCGTTCCCTTGGGCAACACGATGGAGCCGCGCACCACCTGGTCCGACTTCTTGGCATCGATGCCCAGGTTGATGGCGACGTCCACCGATTCATTGAATTTCGCGCTCGCGCCTTCCTTGACCAGCTTCAGCGCATCGGCGATCGGATAAGTCTTGTCGCGGTCGATCTTGCCGCGCAGTTCCTTGGTTCGCTTCGAAATATGTGCCATGTCAGAATGCCTCCACTTCCACGCCCATGCTGCGCGCGCTGCCGGCAACGGTGCGCATCGCGGCTTCCAGATCCGCGGCGGTCAGATCGGGCTGCTTTTGCTTTGCGATCTGTTCGACCTGCGCGCGGGTCAGCCGGCCGACCTTGTCGGTATGCGGCTTGGAACTGCCTTTCTCGATCTTGACCGCCTTGCGGATCAACACCGAGGTCGGCGGGGTCTTGATGATGAAAGTGAAGCTCTTGTCCGCGAAGGCGGTAATCACCACCGGCAACGGCAGGCCCGGCTCGACGCCCTGGGTCTGGGCATTGAACGCCTTGCAGAACTCCATGATATTCAAACCCCGCTGGCCCAGAGCCGGTCCGATCGGAGGACTCGGGTTGGCCTTGCCTGCAGGAACCTGCAGCTTGATGAAACCGACGACTTTCTTTGCCACGTCAAACTCCTCTAGAGAGTGGGTGCTGACGCACGCCTTTTCAAGGCGCGCTCCCCGTTAAAAACAGCCTAGGCCTTCTCGACCTGGCTGAAATCCAGTTCAACGGGCGTGGCACGCCCGAAGATGGAAACCGATACCCGCAACTTGTTCTTGTCGTAGTTCACTTCTTCCACCGAACCGTGGAAATCCGTGAACGGACCTTCCTTGACCCGGACCGCCTCGCCCACCTCGAACAACACCTTGGGCTTCGGCTTTTCGACGCCTTCCTGGATCTGGTGCAGGATCGCCTGCACCTCCTTCTCGCTGATAGGCGGCGGACGGCGCCCCGGGGCTCCGCCCACGAAGCCCGTGACCTTGGCCGTGTTTTTCACCAGGTGCCAGGTCTCGTCGGTCATTTCCATCTCGACCAGCACGTAGCCGGGGAAGAACTTGCGCTCGCTGATGTTCTTCTGGCCGCTTTTCATTTCGACCACTTCTTCGACGGGCACCAGGATCTGGCCGAACTGGTCTTCCATGCCGGCCCGGGCGATGCGCTCGACCAGCGCGCGCTGCACGCTCTTTTCGAATCCCGAGTAAGCGTGGACCACGTACCATTTCTTCGACATCACGCCCCCGGCCCCATCAGCAGTTTGACGCCCCACACCAGCAGGGCATCCACGATCCACAGAAATATCGCCATCACCAGCACGAACACCAGGACCAGTCCGGTCGTCTGCACTGTTTCCTTGCGCGTGGGCCACACGACCTTCTTGGTCTCGGCGATCGCTTCCTGGGCAAACGCGAAAAACTGCTTGCCCGGGGCGCTGGTCCAGACCACGATCGCCGCCAGCACCAGGCCGGCCAGAACCGAGGCAATGCGCAGGATGAGCGCGCTGTCCTTCAACAAGTAAAAACCGGCGATTCCCGCAATAACCAGCAGTACCGCCAGCACCAGCTTGATCTTGTCTGCCATCAATACACCCTTTTTGCCACTCTCTTAAACGCCAACCCGCAACCTGGTTTTCAAGTTGCGGGTCTTGTAGTGGCAGGCCAGGAGGGTCTCGAACCCCCAGCCTTCGGTTTTGGAGACCGACGCTCTGCCAATTGAGCTACTGGCCTTCTTACTTTGTTCGGTGAGGCGGCGCTGCCGCCCCGCGCAAATCGTTTTACTCGATGACTTTGGAGACCACGCCGGCCCCGACCGTGCGGCCGCCCTCGCGGATCGCAAAACGCAGCCCCTCTTCCATCGCGATGGGCTGGATCAGCTGCAC
>DASVNF010000162.1:0-25143 GCA_036384015.1 Burkholderiales bacterium | reverse complement strand
CCTGCGCGCGCTCCTTTTCCTTGCGAATGCTGTTGATGCGGTCGGCCAGCGCGGAGGACAGCAGCAGCATCTCCAGCGCGGAGCCGATCTGCATTGCATAAGAGGTGAGGTCGTTGGTCGGCAACCAGCCGAAGTTGCGCGCGCCGGTCACCGCCACGCCGACCAGCAGCAGCGCCCACGCGATGAGGAAGAAACGCGCGCCGGGACCGTTGCGCATCAGGCAGAGCACGCCGCCGGCCACCGCCAGCAGGGCGAAGCTGATCCCCGACAGCGATACATTGATGGCGGCGAGGCGGTACGGAAACACGAACGGGCCGACTGCGGCGATCGCGAACCAGGCGACGCAGACGAGAACCAGCTTGTCCAGTCCCGGCGCAGTGCGCCTGGTCTCCAGGAAACTGCGCGTAAACAGCGCGCCGAAGAAGCCGGTCGCGGCCATCGCGGCGGGAAACACGCCGTTGCCCCATACCGGTGATTCCGGCCACAGGAACTGGTTGCTGAAGCCGTTCAACGAAGCCTGGCCGATGATCATGCAGCCGGCGAAGGCGGCATACTCGAGGTGCCGGCGATCCCGGATGAGGAAGAACAGCAGCAGGTTGTAGATGGCCAGTGCGCCCAGCGCCCCGTAGTAGAGGGCAAACAGCGGGTAGGTGCGGAGGTCATTCTGGTGCAGCGCCTCCGGCGTCCACAGCGTCGCCGGCATCGTCAGGTTACCGTCCGAAGTGACGCGGACGTAAATCACCTGCTCCTTTCCGGGCAGCAGGGCTACCGGGAAAACCAGGTTCCTGTGCGGATAGGGGCGGGCGCTGAAAGGCTGGTGATCTCCGGCCTCGAGGCGGCGATAGCCGCCGTTGGCGTCGGGGGCGAATACCTCGACGCTGTCGAGCGAGGGATAGGCGAATTCGAGCAGCCATTCCCGGGCCGCGCCCGGCTCGACCTGCAGGGGAAGGCGCAGCCAATACGCGGAAGCGGAGTAGCCGAAATTCAGGCTTTCGTGCGCGGGCGAGGCGTTGAAGCGATAGTTGACTGCCGGATGGGTGAGATCGGCCAGCGTCAGTTGCCGGGACGGGTCCTCCAGATAGGCGAGCTTTCCCTCCAGGGGCAGACGATCCGCGCCGGGTTCGAGCTCCCACGCCGCCGATGCCGCCGCGGCGTAAAGGAAAAAGCACAAGAACAGGGCGAAAATCCGGCGGTACATGATTGTTTTTTGGCTTTGCTGCAAGGGGCAGCTTCCGGAACACGGATTGTATTCGCATATTCCCGTGCCTGGCGCAAGGTTTTGCAACCGCCCCATGACGGAAGCATCCGGGAAGCGCTAGATATCCTCCCAGCGACCGCTTTTCTCGGAGCGGAACAGCGCGTCGATCACGCGCATGCTGCCTACCGCATCCTCGACGCCGTAAGGAAGCCGGATTTCGCCGCGGACCGCGCGCGAAAACGCTTCTCCCTGCAGCATGTACTGGTCGCTTTCGGCGATGGCTTCGGTGCGGATGCCGCCGCCGTCCGGCGAGCCGTCGTCGATCACCAGCGTGGTCCTGGCGCCCTGGGCGGCGTTGATCGGAACCTGTATCTCGATCCGTCCCTTCGATCCGCTGAGCTGGATTCTCTGGTAACGCGCGGACTGCGTGGAACAGCTGAAATCGAGATGGCGGCCTTCGCCGAAGTCCACCAGCGCGCTGGCGAGCCGGTCGGTATGGAACTGCGGATCCCGATCGACCAGTGCAATGCCCCGCCGCGGTTCGCCCTGGAAGAAGAAGCGGCCCGCGGTAATCGGATAACAACCGATATCGTAGAGCGCGCCGCCCCCGGCGCCGGGGATGTTGCGGATGTTGGCCGGATCGTCGTTGAAATAACAGAACAGCATCTGTACCACCCGCAACGTGCCGATGCGACCTTCGCGCACGAGTTCCAGCGCCCGCAGCCATTGCGGATGGAAGCGGACCATGAACGCCTCCATGATCAGCACCTTGTCCGCCACTTCTCGCAGCTGCGCGGCTTCGTCCGCGGACATGGCGATCGGTTTTTCGCAGAGGACATGCTTGCCGGCCCGCGCCGCCCGCAAGGTCAGCGGCACGTGCAGGTGATTGGGCAGCGGGTTGTAGATCGCCTCGATGTCCGGATCGTCGATCAGTTCGTCGTAGGAGCCGTAGGCTTTCGGAATGCCGAGCGCGCGCGCGGCGGCGGCCGCCGCCTCGATCGAGCGCGACGCGATGGCGCGTATGTCGCACCAGGCGCTTTTCTGCATGCCGGGCAGGACTTTCTGGGTGCCGATCTTCGCGGTGCTCAGGACACCCCAGACGACTTTTCTCATGGTTTTTTCCTTCGGTTAGTCCAGACCCTCACCGCGGAGGCGCGGAGAAAAACACGCAGAGGAAACCCAATGAATGATGTGAAATTTCCCCGCACATTGCCTCTGATTGCTGAATTGTTGAGACACTGCGACCTGCCTCCAGCCCCTTACTTGATTCTTCCGGTTTTTCTCTGCGTATTCTCTGCGCCTCTGCGGTGAAGATTCATTTTTTTGACATCAGCGCAAGCCAGCCATCGTGCCCGAGCTTGTTCATGGTCTCGATGTTCCTTTCCGGGATGTCGGCGACATCGGGATAGGTCGTGACGGCTTTTTCGACGCTTTCTTCCCGCAGCAGGTGCAGCATCGGATGGGGCGAGCGGTTGGTGTAGTTCTCGATCGCGTCGCGCATGGTGCCCTCGAAGCGGTACTGCGGATGGAAACTGGCGATCTGGATCACGCCGGTCAACTCCAGCTCGTCGAGCAGCGCATCGGCGACGTCCAGGAAATCGTTGTAGTCCTCGAAGTCCGCAAGCACGCCGGGATGGACCAGCAGCGTGGTATCGACGATGTCCGGATCGGCCGACTCCAGGGCCCGCAGTTCCGCCATGAGGTCCTCGACCAGAGCCTCCGGGGTCTGCGCGGCGCTGACGGCGAAGCGGATCCGCCCTTTGGCATGGACGGCCTTGGCGAAGGGGCAGAGGCCGAGGCCGATGACCGCCTTCTCCAGCCAGTCCCGGGTGGCGGCGATCACCGCATCCGTGTCGGCGCGCTGTTCCATGGAGTCGTTCGGTTACTTGACCTGGTCGGACGCGGCCAGCGCTTCGCGCATCAACGCCGCAGTGAAGCCCGGTTTTTTCGCCGCGTCGAGGATGACCTTTTCCTTGCGCGCCATGAGGTCGATCGCGGCCGGAATTTTCGCCAGGAAGGCGGCAGGAATGACGACCGCGCCGTGGCGATCGGCGTGGACGATATCATTGTCCTTGACGTTCATGCCGAACACATCCACCGGCTTGCCGAACTCGACCACCTGCACCCAGGCGTGGCTGGGACAGAGGCTGCCGGCCAGGCACTGGAATTTCGGGTCCATGGCGTCGAGATCGCGCATGGAGCCGTTGGTCACGGCCCCGAGACAGCCGAGGCCGCGGTGTACGTGCGTATTGACCTCCCCCCAGAAAGCGCCCACGCCCGGCAGGCTGTCCACGTCCTGGACGATGGCAATCGTCGGCTGTCCTCCTTGGCCGACATAGTCGTAATACCCGGTCTGCATCTGCCGGCGTACCGCGGGATCGAACGGCGTAGAGCAGCGGATCGCGGCGGTGCGCGCGTAGCCGACGATGGAGGGTAACGACGGAAAGGCGGCGATCAGGGTGTGGCGGGTAAAGCCGGTGATGGCCCGTCCGGCTCCTGCGATTTCCAGGGCGTTGACGATGGTGGGGGTATCGAAACGGCGCAGTTGCTCGAACAAGGCGGTGTGATCCATGGCTTTCCTCGATTTTGTTGGTTTTTGCGTGTTCGCCGCCCGCGGGCGGATTTCGTAGTTTACGGCGGTACGCATAGAATTACCCTCCGGTCGGCGCAGGCCGGCAGGCGGGGATAAAAAAGGGAGACAAACCATGGGAAGAATCGTCAATCCGGTGAAGGAGCGGCTGGCGCAAGGCGGCATCGCGGTCGGCATGGGGGTGCGGGCGCTGCGGTCCGCGGAAGTGGCCAGGCTGATGAAGACCGCCGGATACGATTGGCTGTTCATCGACCTCGAGCACGGGCCCACATCCGTCGAAAACGCCTACTCGATCTGCGTGGCGGCACTGGATGCCGGCATCGCGCCCATCGTGCGCGTGTCGGCAGGCGAGCTCGCGCTCGGCGCGCGCTGCCTGGATGGCGGCGCCCTGGGCATCGTCATTCCGCATGTCGATACGTCTGAGCAGGCCAAGGCGATGGTGGATGCCTTCCGGTTTCCGCCCGTGGGGCATCGCTCCATCGCAGGCGGCTACCCGCATTTCGGCTACGCGGCGACGCCCGCGGCAGAAATCGTGAGCGGCCTCAACGAGGCCACCCTGCTGGTGGCCATGATCGAAACGCCCGAGGCCGTCGCGAACGCGGAAAAGATAGCCGCCGTTCCGGGGCTCGACGTCCTGCTGATCGGCACCAACGATCTTTGCCTGGAAATGGGCATCCCCGGCCAGCTCGAACATGAGCGCACGGTGGCGGCCATCGAATCCGTTATCGCGGCCTGCCGCAAGCACGGCAAGACCGCCGCGCTCGGCGGGGTTTACGGAAAGGAGCCGCTGAAGCGCTACATCGCCCGCGGCCTGAGGATGGTCCTTGCCGGCAACGATCTGAACGTCCTGCTCAATGCGGCGCAGGAACAGGCCGGCTTCGTGCGCGGTTGCCTGGATCACGCAAAGCAATGAGCCGCCAGCCGACGCATCCGGCGCGGGACCATTGAGAGCAGGCCGGATCGTGGGTGCCGCCTTTTGAACGCCATGCAAGCCTGGTTGACCCGGCGCGGGCAGGGTTTCGCCCAGTGGATGAATGGCTGGGCCAGGGTATTCAGCTTCGCCGGCGTGGCCGTGGTCGGCGCGCTGTCGCCGTCGACCTACAACAAGGCCACGCGGCTGGTCGTGCAGAAGCAGATCTATTTCACCGCGTGGCAGATCCTGCCCGGCTTTGCGCTGTTCTCGGCGCTGTTCAGCGTGCTCATCATCGAGATCGTCGGTCGCAACGCCAGCGCCTACGGCCTATACGCCTATGCGCTCGAACTCATCGTCCGCGTCCTGGTCCTGGAGATGCTGCCGCTCATGACCGCGCTTTTCATCGCGCTGCGTACGGGCGCGGCGATCAATACCGAGGTTGCGCTGATGCAGATCCAGAACGAGCTCGGCGCGCTGGAGCGCATCGGCATCGATCCGTTCCGCCTGGAGCTGTTGCCCCGGGTGGTGGGCGGCACGATCTCGGTCCTGGCATTGACTGCCGTCAATACGGTCGTGGCGCTGTTGCTGGCGCGGATCATGATCATCGACCTCAATCCCTGGAGCCTGCCGCCGGGAGAATTCGCGCGCGTCATCGGCAAGGTGCTCGACATGCCGTCGATCGGCGTGCTGTGGATCAAGACCATTGCCTTCGGCCTCGCGGTGACGGTGATTCCGATCTCGGAGGGGCTGAACACGCCGAAGAAACTGTTCCATGCCCCGATCGCGGTGTTGCGCGGCATGGTGCGCCTGTTCTTCGCGCTGATGGTCATCGAGCTGGCGGCGCTGACGGCCCTTTACGTCTGAGCATGCCGATGACCGATGCCGCGGGAAAGATCTCCAGCACGAAACGCGTGCTCATGCTGGCCGGCAATGCGGAGCGGCTCGCCCTGATCGAGCAGCATCCAAGCGCGGCCATGGTGTCGCACGACCTGCCGTTGCGGGCGAACCTGTCGGTCATGGAAAACATCACGGTCGTCCTGCAGTTCCGCACCAATTCCTACATCGGCGAGGCCAACGACAGGGCCTGGGAACTGCTGCAACTGGTGGGAGGGACGGATTGCGCGGAGCGGCGCGATCCGGAACTGAGCACCGAGGAACGTTTTATCGCCAAGCTGCTGCGCGCGGTGGTATTGACTCCCCCTATAATCCTGATCGACCGCCCCGCCCAACTGCTGCCTGATACCAACTATCCCTTCTTCCTGAACCGGACGCTGCTCGCCCTTGCCGGCAGGTTCGAGCAGTGCCTGATCCTGGACTACGCATGGAACGCGCCCCTGTACAACAGTCGAACATAAAAGGCCTGGGCTTCAAGGTCGGGCTGCTGGTCACGCTGATTCCGGTCTTCGCCGTCGGACTGCTGCTCTACGCCATGTACGCGCGCGGCGCGTTCGATCGGACCCAGGCGCTGACGCTCATCGCCCAGGACGCCGAAGGTGTGGCGGCGGGCATGCCCGTGATGTTTTCGGGTTTTCCGATCGGCCAGGTCGCCCGCATGGCCCTGAGCGACACCGGACAGGTGCGCATCGAGGTCAGGATCAAGGTGAAGGAGGCGCGCTGGCTGCGCTCCAGCAGCACCTTCACGCTGGAAAGGCAGTTGCTCGGCGGCGCCAAGATCCGCGTCGTCTCGCCGAAGATGACCGATCCGCCGCTGGAGGCCGACGCCGAGCGCCTGCTGATCGCCACCGATGCGTCCAAGGATATTCCGCAGGTGATCGCGCGTGCCAACACCATCCTGCAGAACGTCGACGAGATCATCCGCCCGGACTCCAGCTTCAACCAGACGCTGGCGAATCTCAAATCGGTGACGGCGCGCATGGCGGGCGAGCACGGCATCATGGAAGGCCTGACCGGAAGCCCCGAAACCGCGCGGAACGTCATCGAAACGGTGGAGGGCGTGAACGCCCTCGTGACATCGCTGAAGGGCGTCACGGCCCGCGCCGACAACGTGCTGGCGAAGACGGACGAGAAAATGTTCGCGCAGGGCGGCGTCATGGACGAGATGCAAAAATCCATGCTGCAGCTCAATACCCTGCTCGCGGATACGCGCGACAGCCTGAAGAAAGCCGATGCCATACTCGCCAATGCCCAGGACGCCAGCACCGACATCAAGAGCGCCAGCGCCAACGTCAAGGACGCAACGACCGATCTGGGCGCATTGCGTGCGGAGGTGGACGACCGCATTCGCAAGGTGAACGTGCTCATTACCGAGATCAACCGCCGCTGGCCGTTCGCGCGCAAGCCCGAGGTCAAGCTGCCGTGAGGCCGGGCATCCTGGCGGCGCTGATCGCCATTGCGTGCACAGGGTGCAGCGTCGCGCCGTCGCCTGCCTGGCAGACGGACGCGCATGATGCGCTGGAGGGTTTCACCCACGCCTATCTGAAAGGCGACACGAAGGTGGCAATGCGCTATTTCGCGGAAAGCCGCGCCGCGGTCGCCGGGACGGGGCGGCCGGACCTGGTGGCGCGGATGGAACTCATCCGCTGTGGCGTCGGCACTGCGGCGCTCGATTTCGATGCCTGCGCGGACTATGAATCGATGCAGGCGGACGCGGCCGAGAGGGATCGCGCCTACGCAGGTTTCCTTTTCGGCCAGTTCGGACGGAAAGACGGTGCACAGCTTCCGCCGCAATACGAGGGGGTTGCCGGCGCCAAGGATGCCGATGCGCAGAATCGCGCATTGCGGGAGATCGAGGATCCGCTTTCGCGCCTGGTGGCTGCCGGTGCGCTGTTCCGCGGCGGCCGCCTTTCGCCGGACGGGATTTCCACCGCGATCGAGACGGCTTCGGAACAGGCCTGGCGCCATCCATTGCTGGCGTATCTGAACGTGCAGGCGAGACTGGCGGAAGCCGCCGGCGATGACAAGGCGCTGGCGGGCATTCGAAAACGCATCGAGCTCGTCTCGAAGCCGTCCGTGCGATGATCCGCGGAAGTAAGACGACGATCCGGAAAGGAACCAGCCCTAAATGAGCCTGGACATGCGCTGGCTGGCAACGGCGGCGATATACGCCGTTGCGCCGCAATGCGTCGCCGCCAAGTATATGACCGTGGAGCAGTCGCGGGCGATGATCTTTCCGTTTGCCGACGAGTTCGTCGCCAGGCCGGTTCAACGCACGCCCGAGCAACCTGCGGAAGAGAAGAGAGGAAAGAGAAAAGAGAGGAGAGAAAAGGTAGGAGTTTCAGGGCGCATGCCATCCTGGCTACCTTTTCTCTTTTCTCCCGTCTCTTTTCCCTCGCCTTTTTCCACTGATCAGAACGTCCTTTGATCGGCGGGAGGCGGCGACCACTGGTACAGCCACGTCTCCGTCAACGGCTTGCCGCCGGCGCGCAGGTACAGGCGCACATCGACCGGTTCGGTGCTCGTGTCCACCGGCTTCAGGTCGAACATTGCGCGAATGCCGCGCACGGAATCGAGCGGACGGGCGGACGTGACTTCGATTTCGCCGCGCGATGCAGTAATGACCGGCTCGATTTTCACATCCTTTCCCAGCATCGCCAGCTCGCCTCCGGAAAAATCCACCGCGAAACGCCGCGAATAATATCTGCGCTTCTGCCCGATGATGCCGCCAATTCCGGTGCGGGTGGCCACGACCCTCGCCAGCGGCGAAGCGAACGGCATGCCCGAGCCCCAGTGCAGGCGATAGCTGAACAGCAATTCCTGGCCCGGCCGGGTTTTCTGCTCCGGGTTCCAGAACGCCACAATGTTGTCGAACGTCTCGTCGGCCGTGGGTAACTCGACGAGCTGGACCGATCCCTTGCCCCAGCCCGCGCGCGGTTCCACCCAGACGCTGGGCCGGCGATCGTAGAATGCGCCGTCGTCCTGGTAGTGCTCGAAGTTGCGGTCGCGCTGGAGCAGGCCGAAGCCGCGGGGATTCTCGTCGAGATAGGCGTTGAAGCGCAGGTTGGCGGGATTGGTCAGCGGGCGCCAGATCCATTCTCCGGAGCCGGTCCACAGCGCAAGGCCATCGGAATCATGTATTTCGGGACGCCAGTCGTCCGCCACGCGACGGTCGTTGTCGCCGTACTGGTACATGCTGGTCAGCGGCGCGATGCCCAGGCGCTCGATGGATTTGCGCGGATAGAGCGCCGCGTCGACGCTAATCACCAGCGTCGCGGCGGGCTCGATGTCGAAACGATAGGCGCCGGCAATGCTGGGCGAGTCCATGAGCGCGTACACGGTCAGCGTTCCCGAATCGCGCGCCGGTTGCTCGAACCAGAAATGGGTGAACACCGGAAATTCCTCGGGCCGGCCGAGTCCGCAATCGACGGCGAGTCCGCGGGCGGATTGTCCGTACTGCATTTCGGCGCCGACCGCGCGGAAATAGCTTGCGCCGAGGAAGGCGGCAACGTCGCGTGACAGGTCGTTGTGATGGAGCACCTGGAAACCGGCGAATCCGAGGTCGGCGGGCAGTTTCTTGCCGTCGAGGCCGCTATTGCCGTAGTTGAACATTCCCGGGTCATAGGCGATTTCCCGGGCCGCGCCGTTGACAACGTCGTACATCTGGACCGGTTTCTTGAAGAACAGGCCCAGGTGGAAGAAGCGCACCTGGAAGCGCGTTTGATCCTTGGCCCATAACGAATGGTCGGGGCGGTAGCGGATGGACTGGTACTGGTCCCAGTCGAGCCGCTCGACTTCCGGGGGTACCGGATGGGCCTGCTCGAGATACGGCTGGCCGGCGAGCGCCCGGGCCTGCCCTTTGAGCCAGGCGTAATCGAAAGGCCGGGGCTTGCCCAGATGGCGCAGGCCGCCTTGGGCGGCAAGCGCCTCTGCCCAGTGCAGGAAAGGCGAGCCCGCGAGTGCGAGCGCGCCGGCCGATTTCAGCAGATCGCGTCGATGCATGATGGATTTCGGGAAAAGAGCGGAATGCTCCCCTCACTATCGACATTGCAGCGCTGAAAAAATTCCGTGGAAGCCGGAACCGGCGCGCATGGCCGGACGGGGGTGCGCCCCGGGGTCAGACCTGGACGCCGAGTTCGCCGGCCTTCTTTTCGAATCTCGCGATGAGCGAGGTGACGCATTTGACGAAACGGGTATCGATGTATCCGGTGCCGAGGGTCGCCACCCATTCGTGCGGAATGCCGGCCTCTTCGATCGTGACCGACTTGTCGGTCGTGGAGAGCATCAGGACGTGGGTTTCGTGGGGCCCGGGGCCGCGGCCGACGTCGAACTCGACGTTGAGAAGGCGCAGGTTCAGTCCCCGTCGGGTTGCCAGTACATACACATCTTCGCGAGCCCCCCTGATAATCCGGGCATAGCGCGCCACGTCCAAGTTGGTCATGAAAATCCAGTCCGGAATTCGAAAGAACCATTTTACGCCGGGAGCATTGTTCGCGCCCGCCGTCGCGATCGTCTCCGCGCAGCGACATGCGCGGCATGAACTCCCATCATGGGAAGGTGCCCAACTCCCAAGCGCGGTCACGTTGGCCGTGCAAAGGAGGTCCGATGATCAGGATGCTCGTCAGGGTGGCCCTCACCGCCATGCTGCTGGCGCTCGCCGTCTCCGTGCGGGCAGATCAGCAGGCTCGCGCAGGTTATCAGGGTGCGACGGAAGAGCATCACGGCGTCGTCCCGCAACTTGGGGATGCCGAACGGCCTACGGATCCGAAGGCGCAGTCCGGCGCCGAGGCTGCCGACGAAGCGCGGATTTATACAGCCCGGCTACGCCAGTGCGAGGGCTTTCAGGGCGCGCAGCGGGAAGCCTGTGTCGACGCAGCAAAACGCAGACTTGGAGAGTTGTGAGCCAATTGACTTGGAGGAAGGCATGAAAACGATACTCAGGACTTTGACGCTCGCAGCGATGGTTGCGGGCCTGGGCGCAATGGAAGCAGTGATGGCGCAAACCCCGGACAACCCCGACCGCAAGGAAACCACCCGCGAGCGCGAGAATCCCGCGCGCGGCGAGCAGCCAGCGGAGCGCGACAACCAGGAACGCATGGATCCCCTGATGTCCGCGGAACTGCAGAAATGCTACGCGGTGCCCGAGGCCGAGAAGGAGCAGTGCATCACGGAGGTAAAGCGGAAGTTCGGAGAATTGTAAAAAACAGGCAAAAGTTGAAAGGTTAAAGGGGAAAGTAAAAGCATCGAAGCATTTCCCACTTTCACCTTTTTCCTTTCACCTCTCCAGCCGCTGGGGCCTCGCCTGCGGCTACGGCCTTTCCATCTTGCAAGTGGTCGGCAAGACCGTGTCCTTGTATTCGATCCGCGTGTCCGTTCTCCAGCCGAATCCGGTGCCTTCGGCGTCGTACTTCACCGGCCCGCCTTTCTTGGTGAACGTGGCAATGTAGATCGGCTGCATGATCTGGTGATCGTCTGCGCGCATCCAGACTTCCCCGGTATCGCTCTGGAATTTCATGTTCTCCAGCGCACGCGCGACTTTGAGGGGATCCGTGGACTTGATGTCGGCCATGGCCTTGGCGAGCATGTCTAGCTGGGTCTTCGCGGTGTTGTAGTAGAAGTCGTCCTTGTACTTCTTGTGGAAGTCGTTGGCGAACTTCTCGATCTTGTTGTCGGCGACATTGGCGTGCCAGGTGAACACCTGGGTGACGTGGTCCGCGCCCAATGCGCCGATTGAGCTCGGCGCCCCGGAGTTGTGCGCATTGAGCGTGTAGTAAATCACCGGCAGTCCGGCGTCCTTGCTGGCCTTGATGAGCAGGGACAAGTCGGGCCCCCAGTTGCCGGTGACCACGCCTTGGGCGCCGGAAGACTTGATCTTGGCAATGTAGGGGGAAAAATCCTTGACCTTGGCGAGCGGATGCAGGTCGTCCCCAACGATCTCGATGTCGGGACGCTTCTTGTTGAGCATCTCCCGGGCCGCCTTGCTGATGGCCTGGCCGAACGCGTAGTCCTGGTTGATCAGGTACATCTTCTTCACGTTCTTCTTCGTCGCGATATACGAAGTGAGCGCGTCGACTTTCATGTCGACGGTCGCATCGAAGCGGAAATGCCAGAAGTTGCATTTCTCGTTGGTCAGCGCCGGGTCCTGGGCCGCGAAATTCATGTACAGCACGGCACTGCCCGGATTGCGGCTGTTGTGCTTCGCCACGGCCTCCGATAGCGCGTGGGCATTGTTCGAGCCCGCGCCCTGCGTAATGTAGCGGATGCCGGAATCCACGACCTGCTTCATCAGCAGCGTGCTTTCCTGCGGGCTGGACTTGTTGTCCATGTGCACGAACTCGAACTGCACCCCGCCTTTGGCGTTGATCGCCGCCGCCGCCGCATCCAGCTGCCGGGTGTAGCTTTCGCCGATCAGGGCCATCGGCCCGCTCAGCGGGTCGATATGGGCGATCTTGACGGTTTCCGCCGCCATTGCCGGAGCAAGGCAGAACGGCAATGTGGCAGCCAGGAATCCGGCCAGGGCGGACTTGCGCATGGGGGCTCTCCTCGGTTCTTTGATTTTAACGACTGTATGATTGAGTATAGCGGGCGATCGTACAGTTCGCAGGGAAAAGGATCGCAAGGGGGACCATGGACAGTGCATTCCTGAAAAAGCACGCCTACAGCATCGATGCCATGCGCACGCTTGCGCAGAAGCGGCTGCCGCGGGCGGTGTTCGATTTTGTCGATGGCGGAGCCGAGGACGAGATCGTGACCGGGCGCAATGAATCGGCCTTCGACGACTTGGCGCTGCTCCCGCAGCCGATGCGGGGCACGACCCGCCGCGACCAGACGGTCGATCTGTTCGGCATGAAGCTCAAGGGCCCGGTGCTGATCGGCCCGACCGGCATGACCGGCATGCTGTGGGCGCGGGGGGAGATCGAGGCGGCGCGGGCCGCGGCCGCGGCTGGAACGGTCTACACCATGAGCCATGGCGCGACGGTGAAAATGGAGGAGCTGGCGCGCGAGGCGGCGGGCAAGCTGTGGATGCAGATCTTTCCCTACAAGGATCGCGGGCTGACGCAGTCGTTCGTGGAGCGCGCGCATGCGGCTGGATTCCAGGGCCTGGTACTGACCATCGACAACCAGGTGCTCGGGCAGCGCGAGCGCGATGTCCGCAACGGCTTCACGATACCGCCGCAGTTCGAGTTCAGCGGCCTGGTCGACATGGCGCTGCATCTGCGCTGGTTGCTGCGCATGGCGCGTGCGCCGCGCCTGGCGATGGCCAACTACGAACGCGAAGGGGATACCGGTGTGTTCTCGATCGGCGCCCGCATCATGGGGTGGATGGACGCCAGCGCGAGCTGGAAGGAAGTGGAATGGCTGCGCAGCTTCTGGGCCGGGCCGCTGATTCTCAAGGGCATCCTGCATCCCGACGATGCGAAGCGCGCGCTGTCGATCGGCGTCGACAGCATCGTCGTATCCAACCACGGAGGCCGGCAGCTCGACGTCGTGCCTGCCTCGTTGCAGGCATTGCCAGCGGTCGTCGATGCCGTAGGCGGAAAAATGCCGGTGCTGATCGACGGCGGAGTCCGCCGGGGTGGTGATGTCGTCAAGGCGCTGGCCATCGGCGCAACCGCATGCCTGATCGGCCGGCCCCATCTCTGGGGCGCAGCGGTGGCGGGAGAACAGGGTGTCGCGCGCGTACTGGAAATCTATCGCACCGAGATCGACCGCGTCATGGCGCTGTGCGGATGGGACGAGCTCAAGGACATCGACCGCTCGGTCATCTTCGACCCGGCGGCGAGATCGGGGTCGGTGCTGTCGACGGTGGGAAGGAAGCTGACGGCGTTGCTGGGGTAGAGGCGAGATGAAAGAGAAAAGAGAAAAGAGGAAAGAGCAAGGGCAGTGCTGCCCAAACTTCGCTGGATTACGGGTTTCGCCCATCACGTAGATGGGTGCTGCATGCTGAGAAGAAGAAAACACCAGAAACGGGAGCTGCAAGGGGAGCAAGAATTTCTAACTTCAGCAATCAGCAATCAGCACTCAAATCGTTCTGTGCCGCGTTTCCGTAGCAGCAATGGTGGCGATCAGGGCAATCGTCGCGAGGATCAGGAAGTAGATGACGATCGGCACGAAAGAATTGTCGAACTTCAGCAGCAACGCCGAGGCGATCAGCGGGGCGAGGCCGCCGCCCAGTACCGTTCCGACCTGCTTGCCGAACGAGACGCCGCTGAACCGCACGCGGGTCTCGAACTGTTCGGCGAAGAAACTGCCCTCCGGACCGAACATCAGCGGATGGATCAGTCCGGCCGCGAAAACGATGGCGAGCGTCACGAGTGCCGGATCTTTCGTGCCGAGCAGCAGGAAGAAAGGATAGATGTAGATCATCGTCGCGATCACGCCGCTCATGAACACCGGCTTGCGACCGACGCGGTCCGACAGCGCGCCGAACATCGGGACGGTGAGGAAGGCCAGGCAGTTCGCGTAGAGCAGGGCGTCCGCCAGCAGCGGCCGGGGCATGCCCAGCGTCCTGGTGCCATAAGACAAGGCGAATATCGCCGTCAGGTAGAAGAACGCCGTTTCCGCGAGGCAGACCAGCAGCGTGATCATGGTCGGCCGCGGGAAGTGCCGGAACACTTCCAGCATCGGGATGCGCACGACTTCGCGTTTCGCCGCGATTTTCGCGAAGCTCGCGGATTCCTCGACTTTGAGGCGCACATACAGCCCGACCGCCACCAGGACGATGCTGATGACGAAGGGCACGCGCCAACCCCAGGACAACAAGTCCGCTTCCGGGAGCCGGGATACCAGCGAGACCGCCAACGTGGCCATGACAATGCTGAAGGGGCCCGCGGCGTACACCAGCGAGCCGAAGAATCCGCGCCGGCTCTGCGGCGACCCTTCCACCGTCAGCAAAAGCGCGCCGATGGATTCGCCTCCCAGTGCAAAACCCTGCAGGAAGCGCAGCACCACCAGCGCGATGGGCGCGAGGATGCCGACCTGCTCGTAGGTGGGCAGCAGGCCGATCAGCGTGGTTGCCACGCCCATCAGCAGCAGCGTGACAAGCAGGATGGACTTGCGGCCGATGCGGTCGCCGTAGTGGCCGAAAACGATGCCGCCGAGGGGGCGCGCGATGAATCCAACCGCGAACGTGGCGAATACCGCAATGGTGCCGACTTTCGGATCCAGCTTGGGGAAGAACAGCTTGTCGAAAACAAGCGGCGCGAGGAAGGCGTAGATGAAGAAGTCGTACCACTCGATCGCGGTGCCGAAACAGCTCGCCAGCACCAGGCGGGTGTAGCCGCGGGACGTGGTTTTGTCGGTTGCGGTCGATTGCATGACTCCCCTCCCGGAGTTTTGCAACATCAAAAGGGGCCGCGAACCTCGGCCCTGTGTTTTCCTACTGCGGCGCTTCTCCCAACACCGTGCACCTTCTGATCACCCTGCGCTGCGTGGCCGGATCGTATTCCGTCGCGCGGTGCTGCACGCAGCGGTTGTCCCATGCGATCATTTCGCCGGGCGTCCAGCGATGCCGGTACGCGAGGTCGTCATGGATGGCGAGCGCATTGAGTTCCTCGATCATGCCGCGGCCTTCGTCGTAGTCCATGCCGAGGATGTACTCGGCATGATCGCCGAGGAACAGGCATTTGCGGCCCGTATCGGGATGGGTGCGCACGATGGGATGGTCCACCGGCGGAACGGCCTTGCGCTGCGCTGCGGTCATCGGCGACTCGCCATGGCGGCGGGTGCGTGAAAAGTCGAGGTTATGCACGGCGCGCAGGTTGGCGATCGTGCGCTTCCAGCCCGCGCTCAGGCGCTCGTAGGCGCCGTACATGTCGCAGAAATGGGTTTCGCCGCCTTCGCCGGCGGCGACCTCCGCATAGATGATCGTGGCCTGGCCGGTGATGCGCTCCCAGGAACCATCCGTATGCCAGGCCAGGGTCCCCTTGTCCGGATGACGTCCATTGGGATTGCCGTTCGCATCGAGGTTGGTGAGGCGATAGAGCTCGGGATAACCGTCGGCGTGATACTGGTTCATGACGTGGATCTGCACCTTGCCGAAGTGGCGCGCGAACTCGACCTGACGCCCCGGCGGCAGATCGCCCGTCCTGAACAGGAGCACCTGGTGTCGCAGGAACGCTTCGTAGATCGCTTCAAACGTCGACGACTCGATGCCTTGCGCCGGATTCACGCCAACGATCTCCGCGCCGATGTTCGGCGCCAGCGCCCTGACCCCGAACGGCCAGCGAATATTCTTGCTTTCAGCTTGTATTGTCATGGGGGGTCGGCTTCGCTTTGATCAATGTCGTCACGTCGTCACGGCTTCTTTCAATCCTCGATCGCCGCATACACCAGCTGCTTGAACAGCCGCCGGAAATAGGCGCGGATCGGGCTGGGCGCCTGCATCATCATCACGGCGGTGAGCTCTTCCTTCGGATCGACCCAGAAATAAGTGCCGGCATAGCCTGCCCACATGAACTCGCCCGCCGACCCGGGCACGCCCGCGACCCCGGGACCCTGGCGTACCGCGAAGCCCAGGCCGAAGGTGTAGCCCGGAACGCCCAGCAGCAGTTCTCCCGGCGTGACGGGGGCCGCGATGCGCGTGCCGAGATGATCGGCGGTCATCAGCGCAATGCTGGTTCTGCCCAGTATGCGCGCGCCGTCGAGGTGTCCGCCGTTGAGCAGCATTTGCGAAAAGCGCAGGTAGTCAGCGGCGCTCGATACCGCGCCGGCACCACCCGAATCGGCCGCCGGCTGGGCCGTGACGTCGATCAGCACGATCGGCTTGCCGGAGACGGGATCAGTTGCCAGCGGTTCGGCCAGGCGTCCCAGTTTTTCCTGCGGAAGCCAGAACGCGGTGTCGTTCATCTTCAGCGGCCTGAACAGGCGCTTGTCGAGGAAGTCGCCGAGCCGCTCCCCGGCGGCGGCTTCGACCACCCGGCCGAGCACGTCGCTGGCGAGGCTGTACTCCCACACGGTCCCCGGGTGGTGGGCCAGCGGCGCCTTTGCCAGGCGCTCCACTTGTTCCGCGGGGGCGAGGTCGCGGGCGTCATAGTCGATGGCCGGCTTGTAGATGCCTGCCTTGCCCAGCGCTTCCTTGACCGGAGCATTCTGCGTTATTTCACCATAGGCCAGACCGGCGGTATGGCGCAGCAGGTCCTGCACGGTCATTTCCCGGTCGGCGGGGACTTGCGCATAGGTGATTTTCGCGAACTCGGCATCGGTTTTCGCCACGCTCACGGTCATGGCCTTGAGCGGCGGCAGGTATTTCGAGACGGGATCCGTGAGCTGGATGCGGCCTTCCTCGACCAGCATCATCGCCGCGACGGAAACCAGCGGCTTGCTCATCGAATAGATGCGGAACAGGCTGTCCTTGGTCATGGACTTGCCGGCCGCCTTGTCCTGCAAACCGACGGCATCGGCGTACACCAGCTTGCCCTTGCGCGCGACCAGCACCACGGCGCCGGGGAACTTGCCCTGGTCGATTTCTTTCCTGAAGGCCGCGCTGATGCGCTCGAGCTTCTGCGCGGACATGCCCACCGATGCGGGGGGCGCCGCAGGCAGGCCCTGTGCGCCCACCGCTGGACAGAGCGTGGCGATGAGCGCAAACGCAAGCAGGCGTGCGCCGATGGGCGCCGCGGCGGTTCTGGAAACCATGTTCTCCTCCGGGTTCTTGTTCTTCGACCGATGCCGCAACTTAAGGCGCGTGCGAAGGGCTGTCAATCGGGCGACGCATCGCCGGCCGGACGACGGATAAAAAAACGCCCGTTCGTTTCCGAACGGGCGTTCAACCTCACTACTGTTGCAACGCCTCCGATGCTCCGGAGGCCGCTGCCGGTCAGGCTTTTTTCAACTGCTCGCCCAGCGGCAGGTTGCGTATGCGCTTGCCGGTTGCGGCGTGGATTGCATTGATGAAAGCCGGCGCAAACGGCGGCACACCCGGCTCACCCACCCCGCTCGAGGGAACCTCGATGGAGTTTTCAATGATGTGGGTATGAACGTTCATCGCGCCCTGGCCGATGCGAAGCACCGGGTAGTCGTGGAAGTTGTTCTGCTGCACGCGGCCGTTCTTGAACGTGATCTGGTTCAGCTTCGCCAGGCTCAGCCCCATCACCGCGGCACCCTCGATCTGGGAAGCCACGCGCTCGGGGTTGACGATGAAGCCGGCGTCGATCGCCGTGTCGACGCGGGGCACAGTGACATTGCCCTCATCATCCACGGCAACCTCGACCACGGTCGCGACGTAGGTCACGAAGCTGCGCTGCACGGCGATGCCCATGCCGTGGCCCTTCGGCAGCTTCTTGCCCCAGCCTGCTTCCTGCGCGGCGCGCTCGACCACCTTGCGCAGGCGGCCGGTATCGATCGGGTAGGTGTCCCAGGGCTCGCCGTAGTTCCACAGCTCGCTCGTGACGGCCTTGCGCGGATCGACGATGCGGGCGGGCCCGATCATCTCGAGCAGGAAGTCCTTCGGATCCTTGCCCAGCTCGGCGGCCAGCTCCGCGACCATCGACTGCATCGCGAAAGCGTGCGGGATGTTGTTGACCGAACGGAACCAGCCGATTCGGGTTTGCGCGACGGCTTCGCCGGTTTCCAGGCGCAGGTTCGGCACGTTGAACGGCGTGTCGATCAGGCCCAGCCCCAGCTCCAGCGCGCTTTCCCGCTTCGGATCCGGCATGAAGTTGGCCATCAGCGACGGCGAGACGCTGCGATGGCGCCAGGCGATCACCTTGCCGTCCTTGTCCAGCCCGGCGGTGACATGCTGCAGCGAAACGCTGTGGTAGAAGGAGTGGTGGATGTCGTCTTCACGGGTCCACACCACCTTCACCGGCGCGCCGCCCATCGCCTTGGAGCACAGTGCCGCTTCCAGCGCGAAGTCGCACTTCGACTTGCGGCCGAAGCCGCCGCCGAGCAGCGTGACGTTCACCTTCACGTCGTCTTCCTTCATTCCCAGCGTGTTGGCCACGTCGCCGCGGGTGCCGCCGGGGCTCTGCACGCAGGCCCAGACTTCCGCCTTGCCGTTCTTGATCTGCACGGTGGCAGCGGGCGGCTCCATCGGCACGTGCACGCCGTGCGGAATGTAGTACTCGCGCTCGATTACCTTGGCTGCACCGGCCAGCGCCTTGTCCACATCGCCTTCGTTACGCTCGACCTTGCCGGGCTTCCTCGCAGTCGCCTGCATCTTGGCCTTGTAGGTGTCCGAGTCGTAGTTCGCGTTCGGGCCGTCGTTCCAGGTGACCTTCAGCGCTTCCCGGCCCTTGATCGCGGCCCAGGTATTGTCGGCGATGACAGCCACGCCGCCGAGCGGCGCGAACTTCGCGGGCATCGGTGTGTGGGCGAGCTTCACGACCTTGACCACGCCCTTGACTTTCATGGCCGCGGCTTCGTCGTAGGTCTTCACCGTGCCGCCGAGGACCGGCGGGCGCGCAACCACGGCGAACTTCGATCCCGGGACGTGGATGTCCTGGGCGTACATGGCATGGCCGGTGGTGATGTCGTGCAGGTCGGTGATCTGGACTTCGCCCTTGCCGATGTAACGGAAGTCAGCCGGATCCTTGAGTTCCACGTCGCGGAGGTTGGGGGTCTTCAGCTTGGCAGCGACGGCAGCCAGTTCGCCGTAGCCCAGCTTCCTGCCGGTGGGCGTATGAATGACCTGGTGGTTCTCCGCGCGGCATTCGGTGCTGGAGACGCCCCAGGTAACCGCTGCCGCCTGTTCCAGCATGTGCCGCGTGGCGGCGCCGCAGGTGCGCATGGGTTGGATGAAGTGGCGGATGCTGCGCGAGCCGTCCGTGTCCTGGTTGCCATACTTCTGCTCGTTGCCTTCGGCCTGGACGATCTTGACCTTCGACCAATCGGCTTCCATTTCGTCCGCGACGACCATCGGCAGGCTGGTGCGCGAGCCGGTGCCCATTTCGGAGCGGTGGGTGACGATGGTCACGGTGCCGTCGGTGCCCAGGGAAACGAAAATGTGCGGATCCCAGACCACGCCGCCCGGCATGCCCGTCGCGCCGGTTTTGTACTCGGCGGCCAACAAGCTGGAGGGGACGAATTGCGCTGCGATGACCAGCCCGCCCGTGCCGACAATGCCCTTGAGCATGTTGCGGCGGCTGACGTTCTCGATCAGTGCCTGATTTTGGGTTTTCATCTCAGGCCTCCTGGGCGGCGGACTTCACCGCGGCGAAAATGCGCTGGTAGCAGCCGCAGCGGCAGATGTTGCCCTGCATGGCGGCGAGAATTTCGTCGTCCGAGGGACTCTTGTTCTCGTTGAGCAGGGCCGCGGCGTTCATGATCTGGCCGCACTGGCAGTAGCCGCACTGGGGCACATTGGCCGCGCGCCAGGCCTTCTGCACCGGGTGATTGCCATCCGGGGAGAGCCCTTCGATCGTGGTGACGGAACCTTTCACGTCGTTCATTACCGTGACGCAGGAGCGCACGGCCTTGCCGTCGATGAGTACTGTACAGGCGCCGCACAGGCCCGAACCGCAGCCGAATTTGGTACCGGTGAGACCGAGTTCGTCGCGCAGGTACCACATCAGCGGCATCTGCGGATCTCCCTCGAAATTCTTGTCCTGTTGATTAACCTTGAGCTTCATTGCCACACCCTCCTTCGAGCTTGGAATATGTTTTCTTTTTGATGCTGCACGCGCTTGCGCAACTGCGATGACGAATCAAGCCGCGCCGAGACTCTACTCCCGGAAAATCGCCGTGTATACACGGGAGGAATTAACTTTCAACGTGGGAGCATAAGCAGGGAAAGCCATGCGGCAGTGCGCAAATTCTGATCCGCGGAACGAAATGGCGCCAAGGTCGCGGGCAATGCCGGCGGGCGTCTCACGACGTGTACGGAACCCCGCGAATCCAAAAGGAAATCGGCGCCATAGACACGATGTATCAGGACACGGTCGCCTGCCCGCGCGGCTAGGTTGCGAGGTATTGCTCGATCTTTTGCCGCAGGTCGGCCGGGATGGGGATGGCCCGCTGCGCTTCCAGGTCCATGAACACGATGGTCTGGCGGATCGACAGGTGCTCCTCGCCGCCCGCGCCTTTTGTCCCGCTGTAGGCCAGCTGCACGGAGGCATTCCCGAGCTTCGTCACCCGCAACTCGAAGCGCAGCGTATCGCCGATTCGCAGCGTCTTCGCAAAATCGCACTGGATCGATACGGTCGGCGTGCCGATGCGCCGGTCGCGGATCAGCACCGGCAGTCCCTGGCCGATTCCCTGCGCGAGCCAGTCTTCCATCGTGGCATGGGCAAGGTCGAAAAAGCGCGGGAAGTAGACGATGCCGGCGGGGTCGCAATGGGAAAAGCGGATCAGCTGCTCATGCACGAAAGTCTGGTTCATGTTGGGGTCCTGCGCCGTCGGGCGCGGTCCACTATTATCCGGATTCCTCAAACGAACGGCCGGAACCCGGGAAAATGAAAATCGCTTCCATCGAAACCGTCGTCCTGCGCATCCCATACTCCAGCGGCGGCTCCACAGATACCGAGGTCTGGGGCGGCAAGGCCTGGCAGACCGCCGATGCGCTCCTCGTGAAAGTGATGACCGACGACGGCGTCACCGGATGGGGCGAAGCCTTCGGCTACAACGTGATCCCCGCGACGAAATCGGCGATCGACCAGGTCCTCGCGCCGATGTGCATCGGCCGCGATGCCTCCGCCATCGAATCGCTGAACCTTGACCTGCAACAGAAGCTGCACATTTTCGGCCGCGGCGGTCCGGTCATTTACGGCCTCTCGGGCATCGACATCGCCCTGTGGGACATTGCCGGAAAAGTGGCCGGCCAGCCGGTGCATCGCCTGCTGGGCGGCTGCCGCGCGCCGCAGCTGGATTGCTACGCCAGCCTGATCCGCTACACCGACCCTCAAACCGTGGCGAGGAACGTCGAGCGCGCGGTGGCGCAGGGTTTCCGGCACGTCAAGCTGCACGAAGTCGAAGTGGCGCCCACGCAGGCCGCACGGAATGCCGGAGGCGAGGACATGGGGCTCATGCTCGACGTGAACTGCCCGTGGTCGGTGCGCGAGGCGCTCGACATGGCGCAGAAGCTGCGGCCAATCAACCTGCGCTGGCTCGAGGAACCGGTCTGGCCGCCCGAGAATGCGGCGGGGCTGGCGCGGGTGCGCGGGCAAGGCGGCATACCGGTTGCGGCCGGCGAGAACGCCGCGACGCTCGTTCAATACCAGCAGTTGCTGGAAGCGGGGGCCGTGGATTTCCTGCAGCCCAGCCCGATCAAGATGGGCGGCATAACCGAGCTGCGCAAGGTGTTCGCACTCGCCGCCGCGCAGAACGTGACCGTCATGCCGCACAGTTTCTATGACGGCCCGGGGTTCCTTGCGGGCGTCCACGTCAATGCCGCGGTCGGCCAGGGTTCGCTGGTGGAATGGCGTTACTTCGACCTGGAGGCGAAGCTCTACGGCGCGGCGGGAGTGCCCGAGAACGGCGCCATCACCGTCCCGCAGGGACCGGGGTTGGGCCTGGATCCGGATCCGGAAGTGATCAGGCGCTATCGCGCCAACTAACTCCTAACCGCAGAGACGCGGAGAAAATCACGCAGAGGAAGGCGAAGCAAGGCGAGCGAGCAATTGACCGGGCTCCAGTCACCCGACAGCGGGTGCCTATCGCGGCCACTCTTGATTCTGTTCTTTTCTCTGCGTGTCCTCTGCGCCTCCGCGCCTCTGCGGCGAAGGTCTGGAGACTTTAGCTGACGACGGCGGTGAGCATGCTGATCGAGCCGAACTCGACGCCGTCGACCGGGATGGTGACCACGGACTTGTCGTCCTGCTGAGCGAGAATGTAGAGCAGCGGCAGGTAGTGCTCCGGCGTGGGCACGGCGAGATCTGCGTCCTTGCCCATTTTCCGGTAATCGATGAGCGCGGCATGCTCGCGTTTTTCCAGATGGCCGCGCACGAACTGGTTGAAGCGCGTCGCCCAGTCGTGGGCCTTATTGGCGCCGCGCCAGTCCATGATGCCGAGGTTGTGGACCACGTTGCCGCTGCCGATGATCAGCACGCCTTCGTCGCGCAGCGGGGCCAGGCGCTTTGCCAGGTCGTAGTGGTACTGCGGCGGCTGGTTGCCGTCCATGCTCAGTTGCACGACTGGCACGCCGGCGTCGGGAAAGACATGCGCCAGCACCGACCAGGCGCCGTGGTCCAGGCCCCACTCCTGGTCCAGTTTCACGTCGACCGGCGCAAGCAGGCTGCGGACCCGTTGGGCAAGTGCCGGTTGGCCGGGAGCGGGGTAGGGAAATTCGAACAGCTCGCGCGGGAATCCGCCGAAATCGTGGATGGTTCGCGGCGCAGCCATCGCCGTCACCGCCGTGCCGCGCGTCAGCCAGTGTGCCGAAATGGCCAGAACGGCGCTGGGCCGGGGCAGCGATTTGCCGATGTCGGCCCAGGCTTGCGTGTAACGATTCTGCTCCAGCGTGTTCATCGGGCTGCCGTGTCCGAAAAACACCGCCGGCATGCGTACTGTATCCGTCGCCACTGCGATCTCCCGCCGGGTATCCGGCCGCAATCCCAGATGGTGCCTGAATCCGGTCGTTTCAAGCCGGTAGAATGCGTGCGCAACGCGAGGCCGTATGAGTTCATCCCAGCCCGACCTGGTTTTCTGGATCTATCTCGTTGCCGTCACCGCAATCGCGGTCGCGCTGCACTGGATGCGCCGCATGCCGCGCTTTTTCAGCCTGCTGTCGCTTCCCGGCACCGTTGGCCACGAACTGCTGCATTTCCTGATCGGCACGCTTACCCTGGCGAAGCCGATCAAGGCCTCGCTGCTGCCGAAGTTCCACCGGGACGGCTCGACGACCCTGGGTTACGTCATGTTCGCGAACATCCGCTGGTACAACGCTGTGTTCGTCGGCTTCGCGCCGCTGCTCGCGCTGCCGGTTGCGCTGTGGCTGGTGTGGCAGCGCGCCGCCGGACTTCCGCCCTGGGAGTGGCCGGAACTGGCCTGGGGCTATGTCGCGGCGAATCTCGCGTATTCCTGCCTGCCTTCGCGGGCCGATGTGGACATCGTGCTTTCCAGGCCCCTGGGCCTGCTGGCCTGGCTTGCCCTCGCGGGCGCGATCGGCTGGTGGTGGCTGCACCGGTAGCAGCTTGAGTCATTGGATCGATCTTTGCATGATGTAAATTAGGGAAAAGGGCCGGATCGGGCCATGCAAATTTTGCAGGTCGGGTCCTGTCTCCGGAATGCGGGACGCGCCGGTAATTCCCACAATGCAAGCGGTGAGGGATGGTCGGCACCCGGCGGCTGAGCGGGGCCTGAAAGCGGATTAAGGCACTGAATTCAAGTGCTATACGCGGCGTTGCAGCAATATCGGAATGTTCAACGGGGGTTGAATTGAGCAGGATTGCAGGACGGACCGGACATTGGTGGGATAGGTTGCGCCTGGCGCGGGGGATCGCATCCGGCATCGCATTCGCAGTTCTGGTGCAATCCGCCGCCGCCGCGCGCGCGGACGACGCGGCACAAAGTGACGCCGTGCGCGCATTCGCCGAAGCCTACTCGCAGATCAAATCGCGATACGCCGAGCCTCTGGACGATAAGAAGCTGGTCGCGAATGCGATCAAGGGCATGATCGGCGGCCTCGATCCGTTTTCCCACTACCTCGAATCCGAGGCCTATGAAGGCCAGCGCCAGGATTCCGCCGGCGCGTTCGGCGGCCTGGGCATGGAGGTAAGTATGGAAAAGAATGCCGTCAAGGTGATTTCGGCATTCGAGGACTCGCCGGCATCGCATGCGGGCTTGCAGCCCGGCGACCTGATCACGCGGTTCGGCGACACCAGCGTGGAAGGGCTTACCCTCGAGCAGGCGATCCAGCAAGCCCGGGGCGCGCCGGATACCAGCGTGGCGCTTACGATCCTGCGCAGCGGCGAAGCGCAGCCGCGCATCGTGACACTGAAACGCGCGGTCATCCAGGCCCGCAGCGTGCGTTCCGCGCCCATCGATCCCGCCTATGTTTATCTGCAGATCACGCATTTCAACAAGAACACCGCCGAGCGGTTGCATGCCTCGCTCGCGCATGCGTACGAGAAGAACGGCGCGCTCAAAGGCGTGGTGCTCGACCTGCGCGACAATCCCGGCGGCCTGCTGCGTTCCGCGGTCGCGGTTTCCTCCCTGTTCCTGCCGGAGGACGCGCTGGTCGTCTATACCGAAAGCGCGTCACAGGAATCGCGCATGCGCTTGGCGGCAAAAGATGCCGGCGGAGCCAGTGGCGGGGACTACGCCAGGATCCTGGGCTCCGCTCTCAAGACCGTTCCCCTCGTCGTGCTGGTCAACGGGGGCTCGGCATCGGCGTCGGAAATCGTTGCAGGGGCGCTGCAAAGTCACAAGCGCGCCACCATCGTCGGTGCCAGGACGTTCGGCAAGGGCACCGTTCAGGTCGTGCTGCCGCTTGCTGATGGCTCGGCAATGAAACTCACCACGGCTTACTACTACACGCCGGATGGCCGGCGCATCCAGGGTACCGGTGTGGTGCCCGACCTACCCGTGGACGCGCTGAAGGCCGGAACCCCTGCGCTTCCGGCAGGCGATGCACAATCGATCGATGCCGGCGCCTGCGATGCGGCTCCCGCG
>DASVNF010000161.1:0-10665 GCA_036384015.1 Burkholderiales bacterium | reverse complement strand
AGCCCTCCTGGCACTCGATAACCTGGTGCGCGCCGGCAAGATCCGCTACATCGGCTGCTCGAATTTTTCCGGCTGGCATCTGATGAAGTCGCTGGCGATTTCGGAAAGGCACGGGCTGGCGCGCTACGTCGCGCACCAGGCCTACTACAGCCTCGTCGGACGCGACTACGAATGGGAGCTGATGCCGCTGGCGCTCGACCAGAAAATCGGCACGGTCATCTGGAGTCCGCTCGGCTGGGGCAAGCTGACCGGCAAGCTGCGCCGCGGACAGGCGCTGCCGGAGACCACCCGGCTGCAAAGCAAGCTTTCCAACGACAAGGGGCCGCCGGTGTCGAACGAGCATGTCTTCAAGGTGGTGGATGCGTTGGACGAGGTGGGCAAGGAAACCGGCAAGACCGTGCCGCAAATTGCGCTCAACTGGCTGCTGCAGCGCCCGACGGTCTCGACCATTATCGTCGGGGCGCGCAACGAAGAGCAGTTGCGCCAGAATCTCGGTGCAGTCGGCTGGAACCTGACGCCGGCGCAGGTTGCAAGACTCGATGCCGCAAGCGCCACGACGCTGGGTTATCCGTATTGGCATCAACGCGGTTTCCCCGAGCTCAATCCGCCGCCGGTATGAGTGCGGTCCGCCGCCGCCGTCAGGATTTCCTGCGGACCGCTTCGCTCAGTTGCGCATTGGCTTTCGACAGCCGGTCGACGCGGTCCAGCAGGATGCGGACGAAAGCGCGGTTGAACTGCTTCTGGCAGGCGTCGCTCGACTGCCGCAACGCGGTCGCATTGATCTCGATGACGGTCAGGGGCGTCACCGAGATCACGGAACTGGCGCGCTTGCCCCTGTCCTCGAAATAGGGAATTTCGCCGAAGCAGTCGCCAACCCCCAGGACCGACAACGCCCGTCCCCCGCTCGTGACCCGCGCTTCGCCTTCCGCGATCAGATAGAAGCTTTCGCAGATTTCGCCTTCGCTGACCACGGTTTCGTGCGGGGCGAGCCGGCGGAAAGCCGCGATGCGCACCATCTCCCAGACGTCGAGATGCGCGAATTCGCGGAAGAAGGGCATGGCCTTGATGGCGCCGTATTTTTCGGTGTCGGATATCGAGGCTTCGGGCAGCGCGAGGGATTTATTGGTTCTGGCAAGATCGGCGGAAAAATCCTCCCAGGTCCGGTAGCGGTTTTCCAGATTCCTGGCCAGGGCTTTCATCACGATGCGGCCCAGGTCGGGAGGAAGATCGGCCCGATGCACGCGGGGCTCGGGTGGCGTCATGTTGACCACTTGGTACAGCAGGCTCGTGCTGTTCGAAGCGGAGAACGGCACCTTGCCGGTCAGCAAACGGTACATGACCACGCCCAGCGAATAGATGTCGGACTGATGGGTGAGCGCATGATCCTGGGCCTGCTCGGGTGACATGTAGAGCGGGGAGCCGACGCCCGCGAGCTGGGTCATTTCAGCGTCGTGCTGCAGGGCGATGCCGAAGTCCGTGATCTTGATTTCGCCGTTTTTGCCGAGCAGGATGTTTGCGGGCTTGATGTCACGATGGATGATTCCCCTGCGATTCGCGAAGTCGAGGGCGAGACCGCATTTGAACGCGATTTCCACCACCCGCTTCAGCGGCAGCAGGTCGGCCACTTCGCAATAGGGCTCCAGCGTTGCCCCGTCCACGTACTCCATCACGATATAACTGAATTCGCTCTCTATGCCGGCGTCGTAGATGCCGATGATGTTCGGATGGGTGAGCTTTCCCACCAGCGACGCTTCATTGAGAAAAACGTTGTCGAATCGCTGCCGGGACGATTTGTCCGTTCCGGCGTTCTTGTGCATGACCTTGATCGCGACATGGCGATGGGCAAAAGGATCGCGCCCGAGGAACACGCGGCTGGTCGCG
Source organism: Burkholderiales bacterium (assembly GCA_036384015.1). Taxonomy (GTDB): domain Bacteria; phylum Pseudomonadota; class Gammaproteobacteria; order Burkholderiales; family JACQAP01; genus JACQAP01. The sequence goes on along the minus strand of DASVNF010000161.1, from coordinate 8,784 downwards.
CCGTGGCCCAACTCGCGCAGGATCGGATATTTGCCGATGCGCGCGGGTATCGAAGGGGATGTCACGGAGGCGAAATATCCGCTGCATGAGGCAGGCCGAACGGCATGCCCCGGAAAGTCTTTTTCAAAGGGAAGTTCCTGGGACAAAAAAAAGCCGGGCATGGCGTGCCCGGCATTCAGTTTACACAACAGGTCGGGCGCCGTTTTGCTTGCGGCCGCCGGCCCCGGGGCCGGGTCCCTCAAACGTCCCAGGGGTTGGGCCGGTCCGTGGCAATGCCGTACTTCTCGATGGCCCGGCCCACGATCTTCCTGTCGATGGCGCCTTCGTCGGCCAGCGACTTCAGCGCGGCGACGACGATGTGATTACGGTCCACTTCGAAGAAGTCGCGCAGCGCCGCACGGCCGTCGCTGCGGCCGAATCCGTCGGTGCCGAGAACCGTGTACTTGCGCGGCACCCAGGCGCGGATCATGTCCCCAAGGCTGCGCATGTAGTCGCTTGCCGTGACGACCGGGCCGCAGGTTTTCTCCAGGCACTTTTCCACCCAGGACTGTCTCGGTTTCGCGTCAGGATGCAGGCGGTTCCAGCGCTCGACGCCCATGCCGTCGCGGCGCAGCTCGGTGAAGCTGGTCACGCTCCAGACGTCCGCCGCGACCTTCCACTCGGCCTCGAGGATTTCCGCCGCCGCCAGCACCTCGCGCAGGATGGTTCCCGAGCCCAGCAGCTGCACCTGTGGCGTTTCCTTTTTTCCTTTTCCCTCGCCCCTCGTCCCCGTTCCCTCGCGAATCCGGTACATGCCTTTGAGGATGCCTTCCTCGGCGTCCCTGGGCATGGCGGGATGGACGTAGTTCTCGTTCATCACCGTGACGTAGTAAAAAACGTCCTCCTGGTTCTCCAGCATGCGGCGCATGCCATCGCGGATGATGACCGTGACTTCGTAGCCGAAAGCGGGATCGTAGGCCACGCAATTCGGTACGGTGGAAAACAGAATGTGGCTCGAACCGTCTTCGTGCTGCAGGCCTTCGCCGGACAGCGTCGTACGGCCGGCCGTGGCGCCGAGCAGGAAGCCGCGGGAACGCGAGTCCGCCGCAGCCCAGACGAGGTCGCCGATGCGCTGGAAGCCGAAGCAGGAATAGAAGATGTAGAACGGCAGCATCGGCACGCCGTGCGAGCTGTACGAGGTCGCCGCGGCGATCCAGGACGAGATTGCGCCGGCCTCGGTGATGCCTTCTTCGAGGATCTGGCCGTCCTTCGCTTCCTTGTAGTAGAGCAGTTCGTCCTTGTCTTCCGGCTCGTAGAGCTGGCCGTGCGGCGAATAGATCGCCACCTGGCGGAACAGCGATTGCATGCCGAAGGTGCGGGCTTCATCCGCCACGATCGGAACGATGTTCTTGCCGATGGCCTTGTCGCGCAGAAGCTGCGAGAGCATGTTCACGAACACCATGGTGGTGGATTGTTCGCGATCACCCGTGCCGTCGAGCAGTCTCTGGAACGAATCCAGCGCCGGCACCGGCAACGCCGGACCTTTCGGCGCGCGTGTCGGGACGTAGCCGCCGAGCGCCTGGCGGCGCGCATGCAGGTATTTCATCTCCGGGCTGTCGGCCGCCGGCTTGTAAAAACGCAGGTTCTGCACGTCTTCATTGCTCAGCGGCAGCGCGAAACGGTCGCGGAATGCGAGCAGGGTGTCGTCCTCCAGCTTCTTGGCCTGGTGCGCCGTCATCTTGCCCTGGGCCGACGTGCCCATGCCGTAACCCTTCTTGGTCTGGGCGAGGATCACGGTGGGACGTCCCTTGTGGTTGACCGCCGCGTGGTAGGCCGCATAGATCTTGATGGGATCGTGGCCGCCGCGGCGGAGACGGTCGATGTCCTCGTCGGACATGTCCGCCACGAGATTCTGCAGTTCCGGATATTTGCTGAAGAAGGCCTCGCGGTTGAAACGTCCGTCGGTAGCCGCGTACTTCTGGAATTCGCCGTCCACGGTTTCGTGGAGGCGCTTCAGGATCACGTGGTCGCGGTCGCGCGCGAACAGCGGATCCCAGTCCGAACCCCACATCACCTTGAGCACGTTCCAGCCCGCGCCGGCGAACAGGCCCTCGAGTTCCTGGACGATGGAGCCGTTGCCGCGCACCGGTCCGTCGAGCCGCTGCAGGTTGCAGTTCACCACGAAGATGATGTTGTCGAGGCCTTCGCGCGCCGCCAGCGCCAGCCCGGCAATGGATTCAGGTTCATCCATCTCGCCGTCGCCGACGAAGCACCAGACCTTGCGGCCCTTGGTCTCAAGGATGCCGCGGTCTTCGAGATAGCGCATGAAGCGCGCCTGGTAGATCGAGGTGATGGAGCCGAGCCCCATCGAGCCGGTGGGGTATTGCCAGAAATCCGGCATCAGCCAGGGATGGCAGTACGAGGACAGTCCCTTGCCGCCGGTTTCGCGGCGATAGTGGTCGAGCTGCTCCTCGGTCAGCCGGCCTTCCATGTAGGCGCGCGCATAGACACCGGGCGCCGAATGCGGCTGGAAATAAATGGCATCGCCGTTCTGGCCGGCGTGGAAGAAATGGTTGTAGCCGACCTCGAACAGGTCGGCGGAGGATGCGTAGGTCGCGATGTGGCCACCGAGCTCGGGGTTCGCGCGATTGGCGCGCACCACCATGGCCAGCGCATTCCAGCGCACCAGCGCGGAGATGCGGGCTTCGATTTCCGGATTGCCCGGGAACTGCGGCTGGTCCGCGAGCGAAATGGTATTCGCGTACGGCGTATTCAGCACCGGCGGCATCGGCACCCGCATCAGCCGCGCGTGGTCCAGCAGTTTTCTGAGGACGAAGGTGGCGCGCTCCGCGCCTTCGTTCTCGACGATGGTATCGAAGGCGTCCAGCCATTCCTTGGTCTCGACCGGATCGAGGTCCTGGGTGAGCACGCGCCAGAGGCCGGAAACGCTGATGTCGGAAAGGTCGGTCATGGACGAGGCTCCTCGCGCGCCTGTGGACGGCGCTCTATCTATTTTGCGAAGGCGCCATGCTATCCGGAATCGCGCAGCACGGGGTATCGTTTCCCGCTTCCGAAAAGCTGAAATAAGGCATATAATTTCAAGATAAATACGAAATTCGGTACAAAATACCGGAATTACCCATGGATTCGATAGACTGGAACATCCTGCACCTCATGCAGGGCGACGCGCGCCTGTCCAATGTGGAGCTGGCGAAGGCGGTGGGCCTGTCGCCCTCGCCCTGCCTCAACCGCGTCCGGGCGCTGGAGGAGGCCGGGTATATCAGCCGCTACGTCACATTGCTGGATGCCCTGCGGGTCGGCCTCAAGGTCAGCGTCTTCATCCACGTGACCCTGGAGCGCCAGATCGAACCCGCACTGGAAGCCTTCGAAAAAGCCGTGCGCCAACGGCCCGAAGTCATGGAGTGCTACCTGATGACCGGCGACGCGGATTACCTCCTGCGCGTGGTCGTGCCCGACATCCAGCAACTCGAGGAATTCATCCTCAAATTCCTGACGCGCATGCCGGGTGTCGGCAACATCCGCTCGAGCTTCGCGTTGAAACAGGTGAAGTACCAAACGGCACTGCCGCTGCCGGCGGCTCCAGGGGCGAAGGACGCGGGGCGGGGGACGAAGCAAAAAAGGAAAACCGCCTGAGACCGGTCAACTTCGACTTTGGGCGGCAGAACGCCCCTTGTACGCAACGGGGAAGCAAAGGAAACCGAATTGAAGAAGCCAGATACTCCACAAGACGAGCCAGCTCGCCTCGAAACGCTTCGCTCTCTTGCGATTCTTGATACTCCGCCCGAAGAACGTTTCGATCGACTGACACGCATGGCGAAGAGATTGTTTGATGCGCCCATCGCGCTGGTGAGCCTTGTCGATGAAAATCGACAGTGGTTCAAATCATGCATCGGTCTGGATGTCATGGAAACGCAACGCGATATCTCTTTTTGCGGTCACGCCATACTTGGCGATGAACCTTTCGTCATACCCAATGCGAGTGAGGATGAACGCTTTGCCGACAACCCGCTGGTTTTGCAGGAGCCTCATATCCGGTTTTATGCCGGATGCCCGCTCAAAGCCCCGGACGGCAGAAAGCTGGGAACCTTGTGCATTATTGACCGCGAGCCAAGAAGCCTGAGCAAGGAGGATTTGGAAGTGCTTGTTGATCTTGCATCAATGGTGGAGCGGGAGTTTTCAGCTCTCCAGCTTGCCACTATGGATGACCTCACCCACATATCGAACCGGCGGGGATTCATGCTGCTTGCGCAGCACAGCCTGCATTTCTGTACAAGACAGAAATTCCCCGCCACGTTGGTGTTCTTGGATCTCAATCACTTTAAATCCATCAACGACAGGTTTGGCCATGCGGAAGGCGATCGCGCATTGACTATTTTTGCCGGTCAGTTAAAGAGCATCTTTCGAGGTTCGGACGTCATTGCGCGACTCGGTGGCGACGAATTTACCGTTCTGCTTGCCAATAATACGAAAGAGGCGGCAGAGCGTTCTATCGTGCGGCTGCGTGAGTCGCTGGACAAAATCAATCGAGAGGTCGATCGAGGGTACGATATTTCGTTTTCTGCGGGCATGGTGGAATTTAACCCGGACAAACACAGTACGATCGAGACTCTGCTGGCGGACGGCGACGCACTGATGTATCAAACCAAGAAATCAAGAAAGTAATCTTTTTGCTGTGCCGGTCCAGACAAATTCTGATAGTTCGCCCAACAAGGTGGTCATTCAAGTGTGTAGTCCTGGTCGCACCAAGTTAGGCGATGCCCCGCGCCAATCGTCATCCATCGCCTGGCAAGGTCTGGCATACCATCGCTTCTCACGAGCAGGTGTTCCTACTTAAATTCACGCGAGACCAAGATCACTACGCACTTCGATTCGAGCCAAAAAAAGAGCCTTCTGAGCCCAAATAAGACCCACTTTCCGGGGCACATTGGCGATTCAACAAGTGCTTAGCTTGGTCCGATCAAGATTCTGGCCCAGAATTGCACTGATGCCGCAATCTGACCAATGCCTGCTATGCGCCCACTATCGAGTAGGTACCGGTAGCTGTGACGCTTTCCCGGACGGCATTCCAGAGGAGATCTTTACCGGACTTTTTGACCATGCCATGGCCTACCCGGGTGACCACGGCATCCAGTTTGAAGCCGATGAGATCAACAATTAATGCCCCCGCGCACGAGCCCTTGAAGCAAGCTTTTGACGACTGCTGAAAAGCCCTCGTGGCCGCTGCGATGGGCCTCAGACCGCGAACGTAGACAGCCGTTTTCTCTGTCAAACCGTCCCCGATCGATGGCGCCGTGGTGCCCTTTTATTCGCAGCAGGCGGCAAGCGTGCTAGATTTCCACGCAACGCGCCTGTAGCGCGAAAGGGAGATTCGGCATGTCGTGGGAAGCCTGGCGCAAGCTGGAGGAGCAAGTCGCGACGCGCGTCGCGAATCCGGGCGTCAGCCCTTTCGAGGAAATGCGCAAGCGCTCCGGGCTGCAGTTTCTTCGCGACATCGCGGCGGGCGTGCTGCCTCTGCCGCCGATCGGCCTTGCGCTGAATTTTTTCCTGGTGGAGGCGGAAGAGGGCCGGGTGCTGTTCCAGGGCACGCCGAAGTTCGATTTTTACAATCCGATCGGCAGCATTCACGGCGGTTGGGCGTGCACGCTGCTGGATTCTTGCATGTCTTGTGCCGTGCAGACCACGCTCAAGGCCGGTTTCGCGTATACCACCGGAGAGCTCAAGGTGAACATGGTGCGGCCCATGACCGACAAGACCGGACCGGTGCGTGCCGAAGGCAAGGTCATCCACCCTGGCCGCCAGCTCGCGACCGCCGAAGGCAAGCTGTTCGGGGCGGACGGCAAGCTGTACGCGCATGGGACCACGACCTGCCTGATCTTCCCGATGCCGGAAAACGCGAAGGGGTAGAGTACGGCGTGACGGGTGACAAGTGACGAGTGACAGGTACTAAACCTCTACTGCCTCAATCTCACCACGAAGACTCGAAGAACACGAAGTTACACGAAGAAAGCGAAAGAAATGGAAATGGGTCCACGGGTATCGTCACTACCATCTCCAAAAATGAACGAATCGGACCGCGATTCAGGGAATCAGTTATCAGTCTTCCTGGTCATTGCCCTTCTTCGTGTCACTTCGTGTCCTTTGTGCCTTCGTGGTAGGTTGAATCAGTAGTTTCGGTAGGCTTCCAGTTTCCTCACTCCTTGCCGGCACCCATGATCCGTTCCTGCTCAGACGCGGACTTCGACGCCATCCATGAAATCATCAACGACGCTGCGGCGGCCTATCGCGGCGTCATCCCGGCGGACCGCTGGCACGAGCCCTACATGGGCCGCGAGGCGTTGGCGGCGGAGATGGCCGCTGGCGTGCGATTCTGGGGATGGGAGGAAGCGGGGAGGCTGGTCGGTGTCATGGGCATCCAGGACGTGCGGGACGTGACCCTGATCCGCCACGCCTATGTACGCACGGCGCAGCGCGGCGGCGGCATCGGCGGCAAGCTCCTCGCGCACCTGCGTTCGCTGACCGAGCGGCCGCTGCTGATCGGCACCTGGGCGGCGGCCCGGTGGGCCATCGGTTTCTATGAAAAGCACGGATTCCGTGTGGTGGGCGAAGCCGAGAAGACCGCATTGCTGAAAAAGTACTGGTCGATTCCCGACCGGCAGGTGGAAACCTCGGTCGTGCTCGTGGAAGCCTGAGTCCGCTGCGCGCACAACCTTCAGGCACTCGCTTCCCAACACGCCCGTTCGCGGTGCAGCGAGCCGCCCTCGTACTTTGCGAATGGTGAAATCGCCCCCGACCGGCCGCGCGCAAGTCCGCGATTAGGCTGCCGGTTTCTCCGCAGTAAAACTTGCCGGCGCATCCGCTGCGCGGCAGCGGACCATGGCGCGCTTGTTGCGAACATCCCTCCGCGATTGCGGATGGTGCGCCCGCAATCCACCCCACGACCTGCGCGCCGACACCTTATATCGAGGGAAATCCATGTCCGAGCATCACGACGGCTGCTGCGACCATTCGCACGCCACCACAGAAGAACATTCCGCAGCCACCGAAGAGTCGGCACAGGTCGACGCCAGCCGCCGCAGCTTCGTCTGGGGATCGCTCGCCGCAGGCGGCGCCGCCGTGTCGGCCGCCACGATGTCGATTCCCTATGTTTCCACCGCGCAGGCGCAGGGGCTCGACCCGGTGAAGTCGGGCGTGCGCAACCACTACTACCTCGCCGCCAACGACAAGACGGTGCATTGGGGGTATTTCAGCAAGAAGCTGAAGCCGGTGGTGACCATCGATTCCGGCGACTTCGTCACCATCGAGGCGATCACCCACCACGCCTACGACGACTTCGACCGCCTGATCAAGGGCGATCCCGGCGTCGAGAGCATCTTCCATTGGGACAAGAAAAAGAAAAACGTGAACCGTCGCGGCGCGGGACCGATGGACGCATCCATCAAGGGTCGTGGAGCGGGCGAGGGTTTCGGCGTGCACATCTGCACCGGGCCCGTGTTCATCAAGGGTGCGGAACCCGGCGACATCCTGGAAGTGCGCATCGTCGACGTGAGCCACCGGCCCTGCGCCAATCCGAAATATCCCGGCAAGACTTTCGGCATCAACGCCGCGGCCTGGTGGGGCTTCCACTACAACGACCTGATCGAGGAGCCGAAGAAGCGCGAAGTGATCACGGTCTATGAAGTCGATTCCAGCAAGGAGCGCAGCTGGGCCAAGGCGGTCTACAACTACAAGTGGGAACCGCAGACCGATCCGTTCGGCGTGGTCCACAGCACCATCGACTATCCGGGCGTTCCGGTCGACCACAGCCTGGTCAAGGAGAACCATGGCATCCTGAAGGACGTGCGCATTCCGGTACGGCCGCACTTCGGCGTCATCGGCCTCGCGCCCAAGGAGGCCGACATGGTCGACTCGATTCCACCGGGACCCTTCGGCGGCAACATCGACAACTGGCGCATCGGCAAGGGTGCGACCATGTACTACCCGATCCAGGTGCCGGGCGGCCTGTTCTCGGTGGGCGACCCGCATGCCTCGCAAGGCGATTCCGAGCTCTGCGGCACGGCGATCGAGTCCTCGCTCACGGGCACCTTCCAGCTCATCCTGCACAAGAAAGCTTCGCTGCAGGGCACGACGCTGGAAGGTCTCGAGTACCCGCTGCTGGAGACCCAGGACGACTGGCTGATCCATGGCTACAGCTACGCCAATTATCTGGCGGAACTCGGCGCCAATGCGCAGTCGGAGATCTACTCCAAATCCTCGGTGGACCTGGCATTGCGCGACGCCTTCCGCAAGGTCCGGCATTTCCTGATGACTACGCAGGGGTTGACCGAGGACGAGGCGATCTCGCTGATCACCGTCGGCGTGGATTTCGGCATCACCCAAGTCGTGGACGGAAACTGGGGGGTGCACGCCATCGTCAAGAAGGCGCTGTTCGCCGGCCGCAGCGACTTCTAGCGGCGGCCCGCAGGTCAAGCAAAAAAAGGGCGCCGCCGGCGCCCTTTTTCCTGGCTTTCATCGGGCTAGCGCGCCGGCGCCGCGACAACGAAATCGACGTTGCAGGAGATGCAGACGCGCGGCCGTTTGCCCCGGTAGGCATGAACGTAGTGATAGAGCCAGCCCGGAAAGACAAACAACCGGCCGGTGGCGGGCTTTGCCGTAAAAGTGGTGCCCACCAGCTCCAGTCCCGGCATGGGCCGGCCGCCGTGGCGCGGATCGACGAGGGCGAGCAGACCGGAATCCGGATGTGCCTGCTCGTCCGCATCGCCGGCATCCGTGTAGTAAACAGTGGCC
>DASVNF010000160.1:0-7089 GCA_036384015.1 Burkholderiales bacterium | reverse complement strand
CGCCCGGATGCGTCGACGAAGAATCTTGCGCGCCAGACCCTGTTGCCGCCGTCTCCCATGCGCGTTTCGACGCGCACTTCGCTGCCGGCCGGGAATTCCACTTTGGTGACCCGGCATTCCTCGAAGGCATGCGCGCCCTTTCGCGCGGCATTGCGGAACAGGATCTCGTCGTACTCGGAGCGCCTGACTTCGAAGGCCGACGGATAGGTCTTGTCCCAGGCCTTGCTGAAGTCGAAGGTCACGGGCGGACCGTGCTCCGGGGAATTGAACTCCGCGCCATATTTCGGCATGCCGATGCGCTTGACTTCCTCGTACACGCCCAGCTGCTGCAGCAGCGGGATGTTCAGGGGCAGCAGGGATTCGCCGATATGGAAGCGCGGGTGCCGCTCCTTCTCCACGATCACCACGTTCCACCCGCGCTCGGCGAGCAGGGCGGCAATGGTCGAGCCGGCCGGTCCGCCGCCGAGTACGAACACGTCGCACAAAGCAACCTCTTGTTGCCCGGTTCCGGCTGGTTCGGGAGTTTGCATGGCGCTTCGGGAATTGTTCAGACGATGGATGGATTCTAGCTTGTCCGGGACGGCCCACCCAGTCAGTGCGCCGCGCCCACCGCTTCACGCCGTTCGCGGCGCAGCCAGATTTTCAGGGCGGGCGTGGTGACGACCGTGCTGGCGATGGCCATGATGACCAGCATCGTGAAAACATCCGGCGGGATGACGCCGAGGTCAAGGCCGACGTTGAGGACCACCAGTTCCATCAATCCGCGGGTATTCATCATGATGCCGATGGCCCGGGATTCGCGCGCGTCGAGTCCCGCGCTCCGCGCCGCGGCATAGCAGCCGCCGAATTTGCCGATGGTGGCCAGCGCGACCAGGAGCAGGCACCAGCCCCAGTCGGCGGCGCTGTCCAGCCCGCCGATATTGGTGCGCAGGCCGGTGTAGGTGAAGAAAATGGGCAGGAAGAACACCAGCACGAACCCGCCGACTTTCTCGCGCCAGGTGGCGACGAAGCCGGGCTGGTCGTGCAGCAGCACGCCGAGCAGGAAGCCCCCGAATATCGCGAAAACCCCGAGCTGGAATGTCGCCATTCCCGACAGGAAGATGGCGGCGATCAGCAGGCCCACGACATCGGGCGAGAGCGGGCGGCCGTCTCCGTTCCGCTCGCGCAGGATACGCAGCAGCAGGGGCCGTACGAACAACCAGCACGCCGCCATGTAGGCGCCGAGCAGGCCGATGCGGATCGCAAACCCGGCGGCCGAGAAATTCGCCACCGTCAGGGCGGTCACCACGGCCAGCATCAGCCAGCCGACCACGTCGCTCACGGCCGCGGAACTGATCGCGAGGACACCGACACGGCTGCGATTGAGGCCGAGTTCCAGCAGGATGCGGCCGAGCACCGGCAACGCGGTGATGGAAAACGCGACGCCGATGAACAGGCAGTAAATGACGGGATTGATTGCGGGAGCCAGGATCGGGGCGGACAGCCAGCCGGCAAGCATTCCCAGCAGGAACGGCAGCACGAGGCCGGCGGCGGAAATGCGCAGCACCGCCCGCCGGTTGTTCACCGCGCCGAGGTGGCTGAACTCGAACTCCAGGCCGATCTGGAACATCAGCAGGAGCAGCCCGACCTGGCTGAGGATGAGCATGGGTTCGGGGCCCGCGGACTGGAACACGTACCGGAAGGTGTCGGGTGCCAGCAGCCCGAACAGGGACGGACCGAGCAGCAGGCCGGCCACGATCTCGCCCACGACACGGGATTGGGAGACCCGTTCCGCAAGCGTTCCCGCCAGGCGCGCGGCCAGTATCAGGATGACAAGTTGCAGCAGCGTGAAGAACAGCAGGGTTTCGGTTTGGTGCACGGCAGATTGCATGCGATGATCCGGTCCGGGGCCGCAACGGTCGCAAGCATAGCATCGGCCCAGGAATTCCCATGATGAGGGACGGACATCCGTGAAGACGGCATTGATCACCGGAGGCAGCGGCGCCATTGGCGCGGCAATCAGCCGTGCGCTGGCGGCGCAGGGCGTGCATGTGATCGTGCATGCCAACACGCGGCTCGGGGAGGCGCGGAAGCTGGCCGCGGAATTGCAGGCGCAGGGCGCCAGCGCGGATGCCGTCGCCTTCGATGTCACCGACCGCGAGGGCGCGGCCAGGGCGCTCGCGCGACTGGACGAAGCCTCGCCCGTGCAGATCCTGGTCAACAACGCCGGCGTGTACGACGATGCGCCGCTTGCCGGCATGGGCGGGAGCCAGTGGGATCGCGTCATCGACGTATCGCTGAACGGTTTTTACAACGTGACGCAGCCGCTGCTCCTGCCGATGATCCGCACGCGCTGGGGGCGGATCATCAATGTCTCGTCGGTGGCGGGCGTGATCGGCAACCGCGGCCAGACCAACTACGCCGCCGCCAAAGCAGGCCTGCACGGCGCCACCAAATCGCTGGCGCTGGAACTTGCATCGCGCGGCATCACGGTCAACGCCGTTGCACCCGGTGTCATTACTTCGCCGATCCTGCAGGATGCGTTTCCAAGGGAAGCCCTGGAGGCATTGGTGCCGATGAAGCGCGCCGGCACCCCGGAGGAAGTCGCGTCGCTCGTGGCCTTCCTGGTCTCCGAGCAGGCGGCCTACATCACCGGGCAGGTGATTTCGATCAACGGGGGGATGGCATAAGGACGGGGCCGAGGGCCGCGTAAATGCCAAATTCCTGGAGCGATTCAGATGCACTTTTTCCCGCGATCTTGTTTTTCTACGCGGCCCTCGTACCGCGGCCCTCGGCCCTGATTTCATGCGTTGGGACATTTTCTGCACCGTCGTCGACAACCTCGGCGACATCGGGGTGTGCTGGCGCCTGGGACGCCAGCTGGCGGGCGAGGAGGGGGCCGAGGTGCGGCTTTGGATCGACGACCTGGTGACGTTCCGCCGCCTGTCGCCCGGCATCGATCCTGCCCTGGAATCGCAGCGGCTGGGGGAACTGGAGGTCCGCCGCTGGGATACGCCATTTGCGGAGGCCGAGGCAGCCGATGTGGTGGTCGAAACCTTTGGCTGCGACCTGCCGGCGCCGTACGTGGAAGCGATGAAAGCGCGCGCCAGGGCGCCCGTCTGGATCAATCTCGAATACCTGAGCGCGGAATCCTGGGTCGATCGTTGCCACGGCCTGCCCTCGCCGCAACCGCCGCTGACGAAATATTTCTACTTTCCGGGTTTTACCGAGGCAACCGGCGGCGTGCTGATGGAAAAGGATCTGCGGCGGCGGCGCGAAGCTTTTCAGGCCGACGCGGGGGAGCAGCGGCAGTTTCTCGAGGGCCTGGGCGTAAGAGCCCGCGAACCCGATGAATTGCTGGTGTCGATGTTCTGCTATCCGCAGGCGCCGATGGCGGCCCTGTTCGAGGCCTGGGAAGCGGCGGGCCGGCCGATCCGGGTGATTGCATTCGCCGACACGCCTGCGGCGCAGGCGTTGGTCGCCGCGGGCCTGGCATCGGGCCAGCGGCGGGGGCGCCTTTCCGCCCGGATCGTGCCGTTCCTTTCGCAGGACGACTATGACCGCATGTTGTGGGCCTGCGACTGGAATTTCGTGCGGGGCGAGGATTCATTCGTGCGCGCGCAATGGGCGGCGCGGCCTTTTGCGTGGCAGCCCTACCCGCAGGAGGGGGAGGCGCACCGCATCAAGATGCAAAGCTTCCTGGCCCGTTATCTGGGCGCCTCGGCGATGGGGTCTTCGGCGGGGCTGGTGGACCTGTGGACGGCATGGAACGGCCTGCTGCCGCAGAGCCGCATTGCGCCCGCCTGGACGGTTTGCTCGGCCACGAAAAAAGGGCTGGACGAAATCGCCAGGCAATGGCCGGCGAGGCTGCAGGCACTCGGCGGCCTGGCCGGAAATCTGGCCCGATTCTGCTCGGAACGGGTATAATTCCGCGCCTTTTCGCCCCCACTTTTTTTTCAGGACAGAAAATGATAACGGCTATGGAAGTGCGTGCCGGCAACGTCATCATGGTCGGCAAGGACCCGATGGTCGTGCAGCGCGCCGAATACAACAAGGGCGGACGCAATGCCGCCGTGATGAAGATGAAGCTCAAGAACCTGCTCACCGGCAGCGGCACCGAAGTGGTGTACAAGGCCGATGAGAAGCTCGAGAACATCATCCTCGAGCGCAAGGACGTCACCTATTCCTACTTCCAGGATCCGATGTACGTGTTCATGGACAGCGAATACAACCAGTACGAAGTCGAGAAGGACAACATGGGCGACGCGCTCAGCTACCTCGAGGACGGACTGCCCTGCGAAATGGTGTTCTACGAGGGCCGACCGATTTCCGTTACGCTGCCGACCTCGGTGGTGCGTGAAATCACCTATACGGAACCGGCGGTGCGCGGCGATACGTCGGGCAAGGTGCTCAAGCCCGCGACCATCTCCTCGGGATTCAACGTGCAGGTGCCGCTGTTCTGCGAAACCGGCGACAAGATCGAAATCGACACGCGGACCGGCGAGTACAAGAACAGGGTGAAGGGCTAAACGCAGCCAAAAGGTGAAAGGGTAAAGGGAAAAGCAAGAACGTTTTCTCAAATGGCTGTCGATCTTACTTTACCCTTTACCCTTTAACCTTTCTGCTTCATTTCGATTTCCCCGTCGCACACGGCATTTCTTCCAATGCTCCTGTTCGATCTGATCGCCGAACGAAAAATAACCGAGGCGATCGATCGCGGCGAGTTGTCCGATCTGCCAGGCTCAGGCAGGCCCCTCCACCTCGATGACGATGCGCTTGTCCCGGAGGATCTGCGGATGGCGTTCCGCATCCTCAAGAACGCCGGTTTCGTTCCCCCTGAAGTGGAAGCGCTGCGCGGCATCGGCGAGCTCGAACGCTTCATCGAGACGCTGGCCGACGGAGAGGTGCGCAGCGCGGCGATGCGCAAGCTGCAGTTCCTGCGGGAGCGCGTCGAAAGGTCGGGTCTGAGCGCCCGGGGATTGCAGCCCGGGCAGCCCTACCTGGAGCGCGTCCTCAGGCGGCTTGCAGGCTAGTGTCCAGGACCGTCCCGGCGCCATGAAGAGCACGGTCTTCTGGGTCGCGGTCTGGGCGGCCATCCTCACCGCCGTCTATCTCGTTGCCGACCGCCTTACGGCGCCGCCGCCGGTCGCGCGGGTACTGGCCGGCGGTCAGCAGGAACTTGTCATTGCCGCCGCGCGCAACGGCCACTACTACATCGAAGGCGCGGTAAACGGCATCCCCATCACGTTCATGGTCGATACCGGCGCCACGTACGTTTCCGTCGATGCGGCCTTCGCGGCGCGGGCGAAACTTCCTGAAGGCATCCCGGGTTATTTCAACACCGCCAACGGCTCTGTCGAAGGTCGCGTCGTGAAAGGTCAGACGGTCCGGGTCGACGGTTTCGAGGTACAGGGCCTGAGCGTGGCGGTCATGCCGGCCCGTGGCGATGACGGACTGCTCGGGCAGAATTTCCTGAGGCAGTTCGAAGTCTCGCAATCGGGCGGCACCATGCGGCTGCGTCCGCGAATCGATAGCCGTGAGAAACCGTGAGGGCAATCACGACAGTCACGGCTTTGAAACTTCTCGTTTCACTTGCGGCCTGAACTTCCCGGGTCGCATACCGCCTAAGCCTGCGGCGCCGTTTCTGCATCCCGGTGCCATACCAAGGGGGGAACATGGACAAGGAACAAAGCAGGGCCGTTCTTGCAATCAGCCTGATGGCGGCCTTCGCCGATGGCAGCAAGGCCGATCGCGAGCGCGAGGAAATCCGGCGCATCGCCGCATCGCTGCCGGAAGGCGACATCGACCTCTCAAAGCTCTACCAGGACGTGCTGCTCGGGCGCCTGGGGATGGGGCAGGCCGCAACGGCCCTCGGTTCGATGGAACTCAGGCAGTACGCCTACGAAATGGCCGTCTGCGTCTGCGATGCGGATGGCGCGCATACCCGGCAGGAAAAGGACTTCCTCGACCGCCTGCGCGATGCGCTGGGCATTGACCCGGCGGGGGCGGAGGCATTCACCGCCAGCGCCGCGCAACTGGCCACCATGCCGCTGGCGGCGAAGGCCGCCCTGGAGCCCGCCGCTACGGCCGGCGTGGATGAGGCCGCGCTCGACAAGATGATCCTCAATTACGCCATTCTCAACGGCGCGCTTGAGCTGCTGCCGCAGAACCTCGCGTCGGTGGCGATCATTCCGTTGCAGATGAAAATGGTCTACCGGATCGGCAGGACGCACGGCTTCGAACTGGACCGCGGCCACATCAAGGATTTCCTGGCAACGGTGGGCGTGGGCCTGACCTCGCAGTATGTCGAGCAGCTCGGCCGCAAGCTGCTGGGCGGCCTGCTTGGCCAGCTTGCCGGCGGGCTCGGCCGCGGCATCGGCAGTGGGGCGGCGGGGAGCGCGTTTTCTTTCGCCACGACTTATGCGCTGGGCCAGGTGGCAAAACGCTACTACGCCGACGGCCGCAGGCTCTCGGCCGAGTCGCTGAAACTGGCGTTCAGCTCGATGCTGGAACAGGGCAAGGGTTTGCAGACCCGCTATCTTCCGGAGATCCAGAAAAAGGCCCAGACCCTCGACATCAATCAGGTGATGCAGGCCGTCCGGCAGTAAAATGGCCCGCAAGGATCAATAAAAGCGGGGCCGCGGCACGCGGGCCGCGGGTCGAGTGAATGGCTTAAAGCCTTGAGCAGTTACGCGGCCTTGGCCCCCGCTTTCACGAATCCACTAGCCGTGAAAACCGCGATCCTCGACGGCGCTGCTCTGGCCGTCCTCGTCGTATACCTTCACCTTCGAACCGTCCTTGGTTGCCGCCAGGTCCTGGGCATACTCGATGGCGTCACCGCGGTCGTCGAAGGAGGCCAGCGCCTTTTCGAAACCTTCTTCCAGCACGCTCCATTGGCCTGCATCGCCCGGCATGACGCAGAACACGGCCGTGCCTTTCTGATCGAATCCCATTTCTATCCTCCATCAAAAGTACTGCGTTGGCGGCGGGCCCGCCGTTGCCGGCGGACCCGCCGCGGTTTTACCTAGAACTTGTAGACCAGCCCGACCGAGACGAGCTGGACATCATCCTGGCGATCGACATAGTCGACGCGGTAATGGTCCCAGTCCG
>DASVNF010000159.1:0-4552 GCA_036384015.1 Burkholderiales bacterium | reverse complement strand
CGCGCTCGATCCGTTCCTCACCCTGATCCGCGAGAACGCCCGCCAATCGCTCGCCGACGAACCCGAGTGCCATCGCTTCGACGTCCTGGTGCAGAAAGGCATGCCCGATCACATCGTCCTGTACGAAATCTACAAGGACAGGGCGGCATTCGATTTTCACCTGAAGTCGAAGCATTTCGCCGCATTCAACGCGGCCTCGGCTCCGTATGTGAAGGACAAGAAAATCGTGGAGTACGAGTATGTCAACGACACGGGCGATTAGGTGGCAGCCGCGGCTTTTCGCCGGCGGCCGCAAGTCTCGGTTTTTTTGATAAAAACAGTTACAATCCGGGACGTTAGCTTAAGGCCCGGTTATCGGAACGAAGCTGGTGGCCGGTGGATTGCGCAATCAAGGGAGACTACAGATGTCGGTTCTGGATATTTCGCTGGGCGTAGGCGTCATCCTTCTCATCGTCCTGATCATCGCCCGCAGGAAACGCTGAGCGGTCCCGGCGCACTCCGGTCAGGCGGCAATCCCGCCTGAGAGCAGTTTTTTTACCGCATCGGGCCGTGGCAGCGGCGCAACCGCCCCGTAGCCCGTCGTCGTCAGCGCCGCAGCCGCATTGGCATAGCGCAACCCGTCCCAGAATGTTCTTCCCGCCGCCAGTTGCGCCATCAGTGCGCCGGCAAAACAGTCACCCGCCCCCGTCGCATCCACGCAATTGATCTTGATCCCGGCCAGGCGTTCGCGCCGCTGCGAATCGCTGGCAATCACCCCCTCCGCTCCCAGCTTCAGAGCGACGATTCGGGCGCCGGCGCCGTGGCACCAGTCGAGGATCGCATCGGGATCCTGCATCGCGCACAGCGCCTGGGCATCCTCCATGCTCAACAGGAAGTAATCCGCCAGCGGAATGGTGGCGCGGATCACGGCAGCCGCGCGCGCGGCCGGCCACAGGCGGGGCCTCAAATTGCAATCGTAGACGACCTGCGCGCCGGCTTTGCGCGCAATGCCGATAGCGGCGAAGACGCTGTCGCAGGCGCCTTCGCTGATCGCCTGGCTGATGCCCGACGTATGGAAGAACCTTGCCGATGCGATCAACCCGGCCGGCAGCTGCGCCGGCGTCATCCGGCTTGCCGCCGATCCCTTGCGCAGATAGCTGAAGACATGCCCCCCCGGTCCATGGGTGATGAAATAGACGGCGGTATGCGCATCCGCATCGATGCCGACACCCGACGCATCCACACCTTCCCGTTTCCACAAGTCCAGGAACTGGCGCCCGAACTCATCGTCGCCCAGGCGCGTGACATAGGCGACGCGCGCACCCTGCCGGGCGGCGGCAATCGCACAGTTCATCGTGTCGCCCCCGAACCCCTGCAGGTACCGGCTCTCCTCACCCGGAATCTGGCTGAACTCGTACATCGGTTCGCCAAGCGAGACGATGTCGAACGCCTCCATCAGCCGGCCGCTTTTGCCGCCAGTTCGAGGAAACCGAAAGCGTGCTCGATCACCGTGCCGCGATCGCCCTGCGCAAGCGCCTTCTGATCGATGACGTTGTTGCCGACGCCGACCAGCGCGGCGCCGGATTTGAAGTACTCGAGCATGTTGGCGGCAGACACGCCTCCGGTCGGACACAGGGGGATGTCGGGAAATACCGCATGGAGCGCCCCGAGATGGGCGGGTCCGCCGCTGGACGCGGGGAACACCTTGACGATGGCCGCCCCCTCGCGCCAGGCGGCCAGTACCTCTCCCGGCGAAAAACCGCCGGCAAGGACCGCAGCGCCGCGATCGGCGGCAAGTTTGGCCATGCCCGGCACCAGGCAGGGCGAAACCAGATAATCCGCACCGGCATCGAGGCAGGCGGCGGCATTTTCGAGGTCGAGGACAGTCCCGGCGCCAACCAGGAAATCCTTGTCCATTCTGGCGCGCAGGGTGCCGATCAGATCGATGGCATCGGGCGTGGTAAGGGTCAGTTCGACCGTCCTGAAGCCGGCTTCGACCAGGCAATCGATCGCGGTTTCCGCGCTGGCCCGTGAAGCCAGCCGCAACACCGGGATGACGCGCAATGCAACGAGTTGTTCGGTCAGGGATTTCATCTGATACGGAATAATCCTTGCGGCGCGGATTCGATCACGGCGGGAATTTAACAGTTTTGAGGTTCCCGCGTGGCGCCGACACGCTCACAAAACACCGGCATTTCCCGCATAATTCCCGGCGCATGCGATTCAGGATGTCCGGCGCGCGGGTACGGATCCAACGACCCCGGATGGATTTGGCATTCCTTTTTGGATACAGGAACAAACGGCTTCCCGACTCGCGAGATGGATCGCCCCGCCCTATCCCCTGCCCCGACGCCGGACGCGGCTGTTGCGCACGCCCCCGGCGCCTACCTCGCGCTCATGCACGCGGTCGGCCAGGCCCTCGCTTCCGACCCGACAGCCGCGCAAGCCCTGGACAAGGTAATCGCCGCGTTCTGCTCCACGCTGCGGTTCGACTACGGGGCGTTCTGGCGCGAGGACGAACAGACCCACCAGACGTCGTGCGTGCAGCACTGGCATGCGCCTTTCCTGGCGCATACTGCTTTCATCGAAATGAGCCGGGGCGTGTCGTTCATGCCCGGACCGGGCGGCCTCATCCGCACCACCCTGAAGACACGCGAGCCGCTGCTGTTGGAAAACATCGACGAGGCGCAGGGGTTGCGGCGCGGTGAAGCCGCGACCCGCGCCGGCCTGCGGTCCGCCCTCGCATTCCCGCTCATTGCGGGCGGTCAGGTGCTCGGTGCGCTCGAGTTTTTCAGCCGCGAACCACGGCGCCGGGACGAAAGCCTGCTGACGACGGCCGCAAGCGTGGGCATCCTGGCCGGCGAATTCGTGGCCCGCCGCCGGGCGGAGGAGCGCTATCACGAGCTCGTGCAGCTGTCCCCCGACGCCATCATCGTGCACTGCGAAGGGCGCTATGTTTTCGCGAACCGCGCGGCGCTGCAGATTCTGGGCGCCAGCGACGTTTCGCAGATCCTGGGCAGGGAGGCTTTTTTCATCCTGCATCCGGATTCCGAGAAATTCGCCCGGGAAAGGGCCAGGCAGCTGTACGAAGGCCGCGACGAGGTGCCGCGCGCCGAATTCAAGTTCGTGCGGCTCGACGGAGAGGTCATCGACGTGGAAATCACGTCGCGCTACTTCGTCTATGCGGGCAAGCCTGCGATACAAAGCATTTTCCGCGATATTACCTCGCGCAAGCGCGACGAGCAGAAGATCGTCAGGCTGTCGAACACCTACGCCGCGCTGAGCCAGACCAACAAGGCGATCGCCCGGATGTCGACTCCGCATGCGCTGTTCCGCGAGGTCTGCCGCATCGCCGTGGAACACGGCAAGTTCAGGCTCGCGGCCGTCATGGAAGTCGGCGCGGACGGACGCAGCGGGCGATTCGTTGCCGCCCATGGCGAGCATCAGGCGAGGTTCCTCGGCCTCGGCGTGGAAGTCCACAGCGGCGGGCCTCCGGCCATGGGGCCGGTGGCTACCGCGGTGCGCGAGGGCGCGCATTCCATCTCGAACGATTTTTTCGCCGACCCGCGCACGGTGTTCTGGCGCGACCTGGCGCACGACGCGGACTTCCGTTCGGGCGGCGCTTTTCCGCTGCGCCGGGCGGAACAGGTCGTCGGCGCGCTCGCGGTGTATTCGTCGGACACGGAGGCTTTCGACGAGGTCGTGATCGGCCTGCTGGACGAAATGGCCCTCAATCTGTCGTTCGGACTCGACGCCATCGAGCACGACATGCAGCGCCACGCCGCCGAGTCTGCGTTGCGCGAGAACGAGCGGGCGCTGTCGACGCTGCTCAGCAACCTGCCGGGCATGGCCTATCGTTGCCGCGCCGACGAGCGGCGCACCCTGGAATTCGCCAGCGAAGGCTGCCTGCAACTCACCGGCTACCGTCCCGCCGACCTCGTCGGCAACCGGATGTTGTCGTTCAGCGACCTCGTGCATCCTGCGGACCGCGGCTGGGTCGGCAGCGAAATCCAGGACACGTTCAAGAGCGGCGAGCGCTCCATCCTCGAGTATCAGATCGTCTGCGCGGACGGCCAGGTGAAGTGGATCTCGGAGAAATCCCAGGCGATCCGCGACGAGACGGGAAAGGTGGTGATGCTGGAAGGCATCATCGACGACATCACGGACCGCAAGCGCTCCGAGGAAAGGCTGGCATTCCTCGCGCAATACGACGTGCTGACCGGGCTGCCCAACCGCGCGCTGTTCTACGACCGCCTGCGCCAGGCCGTCGTCCGTGCAAAGCGTGAGCAGAACATGGTCGGCCTGCTGTTCCTCGACCTCGACCGCTTCAAGCAGATCAACGACAGCCTGGGACATGCGGCGGGCGACCGGGTGCTCAGGGTGGTCGCGGAGCGCCTCAAGGGATTCCTGCGCGAGGTGGACACCATTGCCCGGCTCGGCGGCGACGAATTCACGGTCATCATCGAGGGCGTGGAGGATGCGGAGCAGGTCGCATCCGTAGCCGAAAAGATCAAGACCGCGCTCGCCGAGTCCGTCGAGCTCGACGGACACGACATGCTGATTTCCGCCAGCG
>DASVNF010000158.1:0-16146 GCA_036384015.1 Burkholderiales bacterium | reverse complement strand
AAGCAGGACGGCCGCGAACTCGCCAGCCCGGCGCTGGTGCTGGGAACGAACACGCATCGCTACTGGATGCTGCGCGTGAACGAAAAAGCGGGCGGCATCGGCGCAGGCACACTTGGCGTCAGGGCGGGATGGACGCCGCGCGAACTCGTCTTTAACGCGCGCGGCAGCGCGCCGTTCCGGATCGCCTACGGCAATGCACGCGCCGAACCGGGTGCGCTGCCCCTGGAAACCCTGGTGCCCGGCATCCGCACCGACCACGAGCCGAAGATTGCGCTGGCCGCCACCGGAGCGCCGCAAAAGCTTGCGGGCACGGCTGCCATCAGGCCGCGTGCCGATGCGCGGAGGTGGGCATTGTGGGCGGCATTGCTCGTCGGTGTGGCGATCCTTGCGTGGATGGCCTGGAGGCTGCTGGTGCAAATGCAGAAATCCGAAGGGCAATGATCCCGGAATCGCGCGCCGCTACCTGATCTGACCCGGTGCCGGTCCGGTATGGGCCGAGTTTTTATTCCATCTTTACGTCCGCCGGAGAATAATCCTGGCGGCGGATGCGAACGTGAACCAGACCCGGGCCTTGCCCCTGCTCCATAGTCTCCTGCGCGCGGTCGCGCTGACGGCGCTCGCCACGGCCGTCGCCTGGGCGATGGACGGCGCCTACTCGCTCGCCAGCCAGGCGATGGCCTACCTGCTGGCGGTCGTTTTCTCCGCTTTCCGCTTCGGCCGCCGCGACTCGATGCTGACGGCCGTGGCCGGCGTGGTCGCCCTGAATTTTTTCTTCGTGCCGCCGCGGTTCACGCTCAACATCGAGAATGCGGATTACGGATTCACCCTCGCCGCCTTGTTGCTGGTCTCGCTGGTGGTGAGCGGCCTTGCGACGCGACTCAAGGCAGAAACGGTGCAGGCGCGGTTGCGCGAGCGCCGCGCGCGGCAATTGCATGCGCTCGCGGATGCGCTGGCGGCGGCCGAGGACGAAGCACTGCTGCTGGGGCGAAGTTCCGATGCCTTGTCCGAGGCTTTCGGCAAGGACGCTGTCCTGCTGCTTCCTGATGCAACCGGCGCGCTGAAACAGCACGGTCCAGGATCGCTGCCGATCGACGGCGATGCGGCGAAATGGGCTTTCGAGCAGCGGCGGTCGATCGGGCCAGGCACGGCGTACTGGCCCGAACTTCCGCGGTGGTACACGCCGCTGCCTGGCGACGAAAGGGCCCTGGGCGTTGCGACCGTCGTCGCGTCCCTCCCTGACAGTCCCGGAATCGGGGAAGCCTTGCGCCATCTGGAGGCCTTCGCGAGGCAGATCGGACTTGCCTTGCAGCGCGGGCAGCTCACGCAGCGCGTCCAGGCGGCCGCGCTCGAAGTGAAAACCGAATCGGTACGCAACGCATTGCTGGCTTCGATCTCCCACGACATGCGCACTCCGCTGTCCGCCATCCTCGGTTCCGCCACCACGCTATCCGGACAGCGGCAATACCTGAGCGAAGCGCAACAGCAAGAGCTGCTGCGCAACATCGAGGACGAAGTCCTGCAGATGACGGCTACGGCGGAAAATATCCTGCAGCTTGCCAGGCTTTCCTCGCAGAGGGTGGGATTGCGCCGTGACTGGGAATCCCTCGGAGAGATCATCGGTGCTGTCGTCGGCCGCCAGCGCCGGCGCGGCGACCAGAGGCTGGTTGTCCGCGTCGCCCCGGATCTGCCCCTGGTGTATGTCGATGCGGTGCTTATCGCGCAGGTGCTTGCCAACCTGATCGGCAATGCCGAGCGCTACGCGCCGGACGATTCGCCGATAGAGGTCGCGGCCAGCAGCGGGGTGGGCGAACTGGTGGTGACAGTCGAGGATCGCGGGCCGGGCCTCGGCGGGGAAGATCCGGCGCGCCTGTTCGGAAAATTCCAGCGCGGTCGGGACGCGCCTGCGCAAGGCGGCGCCGGCCTGGGGCTGGCCATCTGCAAAGCCATCGTGGAATTGCATGGGGGCCGGATCGACGCCCGCAACCGTGACGGCGGGGGCGCGACATTCGAATTTTCCCTTCCCCGGGGCGTCGATGCTCCGGCACTGCCGGCTTCCATCGGTCCGGAAGCAGGGGACAAGCGGTGAGTGCGACCGGACGCGAGCTGCTGGTCATCGAGGACGATGCCGAAATCCGGTTGTTCCTGAAGACCAGCCTTGTCGCCGACGGATTCGAGGTGTTCGCCGCAACCGGAGGACGCGAAGCACAGGCGAT
Source organism: Burkholderiales bacterium (assembly GCA_036384015.1). Lineage (GTDB taxonomy): Bacteria > Pseudomonadota > Gammaproteobacteria > Burkholderiales > JACQAP01 > JACQAP01. The sequence goes on along the minus strand of DASVNF010000158.1, from coordinate 13,933 downwards.
GGCCGGGCACCGGCAGTTCGACCTGTTTGTCGTCGACCTCGGGCTGCCGGACATCGACGGCGTCGATGTCGTGCGATTCTTGCGCGCCCGCTCGCAGGCGCCGATATTGATCCTGTCGGCGCAAACCGATGAGGCGCGCAAGATCGAAGGCCTTGACGCCGGCGCCGACGACTACATAGCCAAACCTTTCGGCATCGGCGAACTGCGGGCACGGATGCGCGTGGCGTTGCGCCGCACCGGCAACGCGGCGCCGAACTACGAACTCGACGGCCTCGCCGTCGACCTCGATCGCCGCCAGGTCCGCCGGAACGGACGGGAAATTCATCTGACGCCGATCGAATTCGCGCTGTTTGCGCGGCTCGCGCGTAGCGCCGGCAGGGTGGTGACCCACCGGCAGCTCCTGTCCGACGTGTGGGGCGCGGAATACGTCGAACATACGCACTACCTGCGCATCTACATGGGCCAACTGCGCGCCAAGATCGAAAGCGATCCGGCGGTGCCACGCTTTCTCCTTACCGATACCGGCGTCGGCTATCGCCTTGCGGGGGAGTGAGGCCTAGGTCTTCACCGCGGAGGCGCAGAGGCGCGGAGGAAACGCAGAGGAAGCGAAGAAAAGCATATGGGGAATTTGCACTGGATTGGCAACTACGAGTAAATGGCGCGCTTCAGTCTTTCTGTATAGAGGCCCCCAAACTTCAGCAAGCCACGCACCGATTTCCACTATTTCCTGTATGTGAATTTCCTCTGCGTCGTTTTCTCCGCGCCTTCGCGCCTCCGCGGTGATAGGTCTGGATTTTCTGGTGTAGCGAACGTCTTTATTCGTTCTTTACACCCTGAAAGCTAAAAAGCAGATCTCGATATCCTTCGGAGGTCTGCATGGACGGTTCGGCGAAGCGGCAGGGTACGGCGGCGCTGGCGCTCGGCGCGCTTGGCGTCGTGTACGGCGACATCGGCACCAGCCCGCTGTACACAGTGAAAGAAACCTTTGGCCCTGCCACCGGCCTGGCCCTGAATGCGGCCAATCTGACCGGTGCGGCGTCCGTGATCGTGTGGGCGCTGATGCTCGTCGTCACGCTGAAATACGTCGTCCTGATCCTGCGAGCGGACAATCGCGGCGAGGGCGGCATCATCGCGCTTACCGCCCTCGCGGCGGCAGCCGCCGGCAAGACGGCGCGCCGGCGCCCGGCGCTGATCCTGGTTGGCGTCGCGGGCGCCGCGCTGTTCTACGGCGACAGCGTCATCACCCCCGCGATCTCGGTCCTTAGCGCGGTGGAAGGCCTGCACATCGCCACGCCCGCACTCGATGCTTACGTCCTGCCCATCTCCGCGGGCATTCTGATCGGCCTGTTCGCGATGCAGTCACGCGGCACGGCATCCGTGGGCAAGCTGTTCGGCCCGGTCATCGTGCTCTGGTTTTCGGTGCTGGCGATTTCCGGCTGTGCCCAGATCCTCCGGGAGCCAGCCATCCTCGCGGCGCTGAATCCCTGGCGCGCCTTCGAGTTCCTGGCCGCGCACGGCTGGGGACTGTTCATCATCGTAGGTTCCATCGTCCTGGCATTGACGGGCGCGGAGGCGCTTTACGCGGACCTCGGGCATTTCGGCAGGCGGCCGATCCGGCTGGCCTGGAGCGGATTCGTTTTTCCCGCGCTGGCGCTGAATTATCTGGGCCAGGGTGCGCTGCTGATGCGTGATCCGACCGCGCTGGAGAACCCGTTTTACCGGCTGTTTCCCGAAACGCTGCTGCTCCCCGTGGTCGTCCTTGCCACGGCAGCGACCGTGATCGCATCCCAAGCGGTGATTTCCGGCGCGTATTCGATGACCCGGCAGGCAATCCAGCTGGGCGTGCTGCCGCGCATGCGCATTTTCCATACGTCCGCCCAGGAAGGGGGACAGATCTACATGCCCGCCGTCAATTGGGGGCTGCTCGCCATCGTGCTCGCGGCAACCATTGGATTCGGGTCGTCCTCGGCACTGGCGTCGGCGTACGGCATCGCTGTGACCCTCACCATGCTGGCGACCACGGTGCTCACGTACTTCGTCGTCCGTCATGCGTGGGGTTACCCATGGTGGGTGGCGCTTTGCGCGACCGGGTTTTTCATCGCACTCGACCTGGTGCTGGTGATCTCGTGCCTGCTCAAGTTCATGCAGGGCGGCTGGTTCCCGATCCTGCTGGGGGCGGTGATATTTACCGTCATGGTGACGTGGAAACGCGGCCGCGAAGAATTGCTGGCGAAAATGCGGGCCGACGATCCGCCCCTGGAGCCGCTGCTGCAGAGCCTGCTGGCCAGCGAGCTGCCGCGGCCGGCGCGGACCGCCGTGTTTCCCACCGCGGATCCGGATGCGGTTCCGCACGCGTTGCTGCACAACCTCAGGCACAACGGCGTGCTGCACAAGAGCAATGTGATCCTGACGGTCCGGTTTCACGACGTGCCGCGCGTGGAACCGAAGGACATGATGCAGGTGGAGCGTCTTGCCGAGGGCTTCTGGCGGGTGCGGGTTAACTACGGTTTTGCCGATGAGCCGGATGTCCCGCAGGCCCTGTTGCATTGCAAGCCGGCGGGGCTGGAGATCAACCTGTTCGAGACATCGTATTTCCTCAGCCGGGAAACGGTGGTCGCATCGAGCGACGGCTGCATGGCGCCCTGGCGCGAACGACTGTTTGCCACGCTATCGAGGAACGCCGGAAGCGCGGCGGATTTCTTCAGGATCCCGCACCACAGCACGATCGAACTGGGGACGCGAGTGCAGATCTGAATTCCGGCAGCGAAGAACCGGCTTTCCGAACGAGCGCCGATTCTATTGTCAGGCCGGTGCAAGCACCCGCAACTCCATGCCGCGCACGAAGCCCTTCACCCGTGCACGATAGGCCTGCATATGCGGCGCGACGCCGTGCGCTTTCAGTGCGGCGGCGTCTTCCCACTTTTCGATGATCGTGACCTTGTCGGGGCCGATCCTGAACTGGATGGGAATATCGGTTTCCGCATCGATGGTGGGACCGTATTCGATGCAACCCACTTCCGCTTTCACATCCGGGATCAGCTTGCGGAATTCGGCCAGAAACTTCTCGCGGGTGCCGGGGTTGAGTTCTACGGTGGCGATGACGTGGATCATTTTCTTCTCCTTTTCAGATTAAAGCTGGCTCAGTCGGAAATCACTAACCGCAGAGGCGCGGAGGCGCAGAGGATGCGCAAAGGAAGGCAAAGGCATGGGCGAGGATATTCGTGGTTTGCCTTCTGTCCCTCCATAGGAAGCGGCGATTTGCATTTTCTGCAAAATCCATTTATTTCAAGTCTTCTCTTCGTATCCTCTGCGTATCCTCTGCGTCTCTGCGCCGCTGCGGGGAGGTCTGGACCCGGCGTTAGCGACCAAGGACGACGACCAGTCCGAGCACCAGCAGGGCGATGCCGACCAGTTCGCGGCGTTCCAGGCGTTCGCGGAATATCTTCCGCGATACCGCATAGCTGAACAGCAGCTCTACCAGTCCCAGGGTGCGCACATGCGCGGCGGGTTCAATGGCCATGGCGGTGAACCAGCCGGCCGAAGCGGCAGCGCCCATGAACCCGGCAAACAGCGAAGCGCGCCAGGCGCGCAGCACGCGCATTACCACACCAGTATGCCGCACCACGAGCCAGCCGCCGAGGATGAGGGTCTGAAGCAGTTGCGCGACGACCAGCGTGCTTGCCGCCGCCATCGGAAAGGGCGCGTCCCCCAGCGCCAGCGCCGCGCCGCGGAAACCAACGGCGGAAAGCGCGAAACCTGCGCCGGAAGCCACCCCCAGTAGCGCGGTGCGGCGGGTCCAGCCGGTCAGCAGGCCGCGGATCGGCCGGTCCTTGTCCGCCGGGGAAAGCAGCAGGACGCCCAAGGTGCCGAGCAGAATCGCCATGAGCGCTGCGGGCGAGACCGTGTCGCCGAGAAAGACAAAGCCGAAAATCGCGACCTGCAGGATTTCGCTCTTGGAATAGGCGACGCCCAGCGTGAAGTTGCGTTCCGACATCACGCGCAACAGCAGGGCGGTGGCGACGATCTGGCTGATGGCGCCCAGGGACACCCACAGCATGAAAGCGGCATTCGCGCCGGGAAGTTCGAAATGACCGACCGCGCGGACGATCAGCAGCCAGAGGACTGCGAAGGGAAGGCCGTAGAGAAAGCGGACCAGGGTTGCGCCCAGCGTGCCGAGGCCTGAAACGAGATGGCGCTGGGCGGCATTGCGCAATGTCTGCGCAAAGGCCGCCCAGATGGTGATCGGGATCCAGAGCCAGTCGGCCGGAACCATCGGCGGCGCGAGGCTCAGGGATGGATCAGTTTCTTGAGGACGTGGCGGCGCGCGCGGATGTAAGGACGGATCTCCGCCCGCCAGCGTCCGGCATCGACGGCTTTGGCCCACGCCGCGCTGGTCAGGACATCCGCGCTTTCAAGTTCATAAATGGCGCTGTAATTCGGCTCGCCTTCCGCAAGCAGGGGGACGATCTTGCCGCCGATCGCCATGGAACCCTGCACCGCCTTGCAGCGCCGCGCGGATAGCACGCCCGGCACTTCCAGCAGCAGGGGAACGTGCTCGCTGTCGTAGAGCTCGTTGAACAAGGCTTCCTTGTCCGGGTCGACGTCCAGGCTGGCGATGAAGATGTAGCGCGCCCTGGCATCCCGTGCTTGGCCGGCCATGGCCTCAACCCCGCCCGACGAACGGCATCTTGGTGGCCATCACCGTAAGGAACTGCACGTTCGCCTCCAGCGGCAGGCTCGCCATGTAGAGCACCGAATTGGCGACGTGCTGCACGTCCATGGTCGGCTCGATCTTGATTTCGCCGTTGGCCTGCGGCACGCCCTTGGTCATTTTCGCCGCCATTTCCGTAAGCGCGTTGCCGATGTCGATCTGGCAGCAGGCGATGTCGTACTTGCGGCCGTCGAGCGACGCGGATTTGGTCAGGCCGGTCACGGCATGCTTGGTGGCGGTGTACGGAGCGGAATTCGGGCGCGGCGCATGCGCGGAAATCGAGCCGTTGTTGATGATGCGTCCGCCGCGCGGAGCCTGGTCCTTCATCAGCTTGAAGGCTTCCTGGATGCCCAGGAACATGCCCGTCAGGTTGATGTCCACCACGTTCTTCCATTGCTCGAACGTGAGGTCTTCCAGCGGCACGCCGGGCGCGCTCACGCCGGCGTTGTTGAAAACCACGTCGAGCCTGCCGAAGGACTGCTTGGTTTTGGCGAACAGCGCTTTGACGGAATCCGGGCTGGCGACGTCGGTCGGCACCGCCAGCGCATTCTTGCCGGCGCCCGACTCGCCTGCAGTCTGGTCAAGCGCATCCTTGCGCCGGCCTGCCAGTACCACGCGGTAGCCGTCCTTCAGGAATGTCAGTGCTACGGCCTTGCCGATCCCGCTGCCGGCCCCCGTCACGATGGCGACCTTGTTATGCGTGCTCATTAGCCCGTTCTCCTCGAATTGTTTGAAAGACCGGCAGGCCGCGATCCGGCTGCCCAGGGTGCGGCATGATACCGCACCGAACCGCCGGCTTACTTTGCACCGCCAGGGGCGGAGACGTCATGCAGGCATTTCCGGTCCGGACGAGCGCAAGGTCAATGATGATGGAATGGAACTGGCGGCGAATTTTCTTGCCTCAGATTCCTGCGGCGCGGTTTTACCGCGACATTTTAATGAAGGGGCCGAGTCCATCGAGGGCGGGCATGCCGGGTGATCTTATCGGGTAAACCCCCGATGCCGGATGCGGCAATTGCCTGATTGCGGTAGGGATGACGCTACCAATAGGATCAATATTCAGTGTTTTTCGGTACCGGGCTGGCTAATAAAAACCGAGGTCCTGGCGGAGATCTCAGGGGATTCACCGCCGAAATGCCCTATTTGCATGTCCTAACCTCGTGTTATTGATGGTTTTATTATGGGAGGGTGTCCGCCATGAAAATTGCAGACGATAGGTTCAAGGTGTCGGAGAACGGCACGCAGTCAACCGTCCCGGAGTCGACGGTCCCGAAGCCGGCTGCCCCGGACTCGACGGCCCCGTTGCTGCGGGAACTCGTTTCCCATCTGCGCCAGCACCGTACCGAGTTACGGGAGGAATGGGCGCGGCGCATCACGCAAGCCAAGCTGCTCACCGCGATGAGCAACGACGAAATTTTCGCCGAAGCCACCTCCGTCTACGACAACTACGTGGAAGCCCTGGAAACGGGTACGTTCGAGGCGTTGCAGGCCTACGCCCGCAACCTTTCCGAGCGGATTATTCCCCGCGGCGTCCAGACGGATGAAGTGGTGGGCATCGTGCTGCTGCTTCGAGACGTGCTCGCGCGCTCGCTGTTCGCCAAATATCAGACCGATTTCAAGTTGCTGAACCGCATACTGGACGCCTACGAGCCGGCCGCAAACCGCATCGCGAACACCGTGGCCGTCGGTTTCGTGCAGGAGCGGGAACGCATCATCCGCGAGCAGCAGGAGGCCATTCTCGAACTGTCGACGCCGGTGCTGCAGGTGCGCGAGAGGCTGCTCATCCTGCCGATCATCGGGGTGATGGACCCCCAGCGGGCGCGCCAGCTCACGGAACAGCTTCTTCGCGGCATACGCGCGAATCGCGCGCGCGTCGTCGTGATCGACATCACAGGCGTCGCGGCGATCGATTCGCATGTCGCAAACCACCTGGTGCAGACGGTCGAGGCGTCCCGGCTGCTGGGCGCGACGGTCATCGTGACCGGTCTTTCGCCGGAGATCGCGCAGACGCTCGTCAATATCGGCGTCGATCTCGGCAAGATGAACACCGTGGGCGACCTGCAAGGCGGCATCGAAGAGGCCGAACGGCTGCTTGGCTACAAGGTCGTACCGCTGGTCGAGAACTCCCAACAGGTCTGAAAGCGCCGGCCAATGGCCGCCTGAGCCCAGATGGCTGTCCCAATCCTCAAGCAATCGCACTACCTGATTGCCACCATCCAGTCCGTCCTTACGGACGCCGACCTCGTTCACTTGCGGGACGCGCTGGTGGACCGTGTCGGGAAATTCCGTTCGCGCGGCGTGATCGTCGACGTCACTTCCCTTGACGTGCTCGATTCATTCGCCTCAAGGACGCTTCGGGACATTGCGTACATGATCAGACTGCGCGGCGCGCAGACCGTCATTGTGGGAATCCAGCCGGAAGTCGCGTTTGCGATGGTTCAGCTGGGCCTCACCCTGGAGGACGTCGCAACTGCCCTCGATCTCGAGGAAGGCCTGGCCTATCTAGACCAACAATCCAGGCATGGCCAGCAAGGCGTCTGAACCCAAGAAGGAAGTCCGCGTGCCGGTGTCGTCAGACAACGATCTGGTGACCGCGCGGCGTGAAGGACGGTTCATGGCCGAGCAACTGGGCCTGTCCTCGAGCGAAGCGACGCTTGTCGCCACGGCCATTTCGGAACTCGCCCGCAACATCGTCAGCTACGCGCGCAACGGCGAAATCCATATTTGCCTGATCAACAACGGCGTGCGGCGCGGCATCACCATCGTTGCCCGCGACGAGGGTCCGGGTATTGCGGACACCAAGCTCGCCGTGCAGGCCGGATATTCGACCTCCGGCGGCCTCGGGCTGGGGTTGCCCGGCGTGCGACGCATCATGGACGAGTTCGAGATCAATTCCGAACCTGGCCGTGGCACGACCATTACCATCACCAAATGGACGCGCCGGTGAGCGCCGCCACCCTCGACTGGAGCGTGGCGTCGCAGCCGCTTCCCGGTGAAACCGAATCCGGGGACCGTTGCGTTGTGAAGGTATTCGAAACCGGCGCTCTGGCAGTGGTGATCGACGCGCTGGGGCATGGGGCCGAAGCCTCGCATGCCGCCGACGTCGCCAGCGGAATATTGGAGAAAAACGCGCCCGGGACGCCGGACACCCTCTTCAACCTGTGTCACGAGCGCATGCGGAATACCCGCGGCGCGGCGATCAGCATGGCCTCGTTCGACTGGTCCCGCCGGACCATGACCTGGCTGGGGATCGGCAATGTGGCGGGCGTACTGGTAAGCGCCGATTCCGGGGGCAATCCGCGCGTCAAGCAATTGGTGGTCCACGGCGGGGTGGTCGGTTATCAAATGCCGGATCTGCATCCGCTGCAGATGCCGATCGCGCCGGGCGATGTCCTGGTTGTTGCGACGGATGGCATACGCGCAGACTTCACGGAACTGTTGCCCCTGCCGATCAATGCGCAACGGCTTGCGGAAAGAATCCTCGAGGATTACGCCACTCGAAGGGACGACGCGCTTGTTCTGGTGTTCCCCTGCAACGGCGATCGCCGATGAACGCGGATACTGCCCTGGCGGACAAATATCGCGAGATCCTTCAGGAATACCTGAAGGAAGGCGGCGAGATCTTTCTCAGCCAGGGCTACGATCTGGCAAGACGGGCGCTGGTTGACGGCCGCGGCGTGCTCGATCTGGCCGACATTCACCATCGCGCGCTGCAGCAGATTTGCGAGGATACGGAGCGCGATGTCGGCCTGATGTGGGCGGCCGGCGATTTTTTCGCGGAGTGCCTTTCGCCTTTCGAGATGAGCCATCGCGGCGCCCAGGAAGGCACGCGCGCCCTGCGCCACCTCAACCAGTTTCTGGAAAGCGAGTTGAAACGGATCGCCCATGCGTTGCATGACGAGGCCGGCCAGCTGCTAGCGTCAGTCCACATCGCCGTCGTGGACATCGCCAGCGACCTGCCGCCGCCAATCCGCCTGCGCTTCGAAAAGGTCGAGCGGCTGCTGACGCAGATCGAGGTGGAGTTGCGCAACATGTCCCACGACTTGCGTCCTACGGTACTGGACAATCTGGGGCTGCTGCCCGCGCTAGAATTTCTCGCCGAAAGGGTTGCCAAGCGCAACGGACTCAACGTGTCCGTTAGCGGTGGCGCCGGCGAGCGCCTGCCCACTACCGTCGAGACGGCCCTTTACCGCATTGTCCAGGAAGCCTTGAACAATGCCGTAAAACACGCGAAGGCGAGTACCATCAAGATCGAATTGCAACGCACGCCCCTCAAGGTGGCGTGCAGCGTTCGCGACAACGGACTTGGCTTCGATGTGCACCGGCAGTCCGGCGGCCAGGGGCTGGGGCTGCTGGGGATCCGCGAACGGCTCAATGTTCTCGGAGGGTCGTTGCACCTGACTGCGGAGCCGCGGCATGGCACGACGCTCCTCGCCGAAATTCCTTTAGGAGACTGATACATGCGCGTGCTGCTTGCCGATGACCACCAGATTGTCCGCGAAGGATTGCGGGGCCTTCTCGAAAAGGCGGGCCATACGGTCGTCGGCGAGGCGGCAAACGGCCACGAGGCGCTCAAGATGGCGCGGACCCTTGCTCCCGATATCGCGGTGCTGGATCTTTCCATGCCATTGCTGAACGGGCTCGACGCCGCGCGTGAAATACGCCGCCTTTCGCCCGAAATCAAGATCATCCTGCTGACGATGTACACCGACAGAGGCTATGTCCTGCAGGCGCTGAAGGCGGGCGCGAAAGGCTATGTCCTCAAGACGCAGGCCGCCGAGGATCTGATCCGCGCCATTCGTGAGATCTGTCGCGGGGAGGTGTACCTCAGTCCGGGCGTGGCCGCGTCTGTCGTGGATGCCTATCTGGACAAGACCGATGAGGCCGCGGACCCGCTGACGCCGCGCGAGCGGCAGATCCTGCAACTCATCGCCGAGGGCAAGCCCACCAAGGAAGTGGCGGCGCTGCTCAACATCAGCTTCAAGACCGCCGAATCCCATCGCAGTCACATCATGAAAAAGCTCGGTATCCACGAGGTCACCGCCCTCGTGCGCTATGCCATCCAACAGGGGTTGCTGCGTCCCTGACCCGCGTCCTTGGCAGGAATCGAATCCCGCAAAATCAGGGATTCAACTGATTACTGCCGCCTGTCAAATTTCCTAAGCTTCCCGTTACGTCCTGTCGGCAAGGTCGCCGCGTGGTCACCCCGGATCGAGACGCTTCCATTGTCACGCGATCCCCGGTTTCCAGACGGTGCCTTGCCGCAGGCGCCGATGCCCTCCCCGGATCCCGGCGGGGCGACAGGGCCGGCAAACGATTGGGGATTGACGAATGCCGCAACAGACCATCAAGGAGAGCAACACCGGCGTATCCAGGGCGATAAGGAATGCGCAACGGGTTTTGCTGAGAAACGACCTGGATCCGTTCAAGTTTGTCGTCGACATCCGTGAGGCGGCTGTCGATGACGGCAAGGCCACGTATATCCTCGAGATATCGACTACGGACAATGCCGTATCGGTTCAGAAAGCCGGCATTCCGCATAGATGCATCGATGGCGGCGCACAGATCGGCCATAACGATCTCGCCCGTTACGTCGAAGGCATGCTGCCGGAGTTGCTGGACGCGATGAAAGCCGAAAGAGGCAGATCGCTGCAGGCTCACGCGCTTTAGCCCCCCCAACTCCCGGGCAATGCGATCCGGCAAACCGGTCGCGGAACCAAAGGTGAAGAGAATGGAACCGGATCGCGAACGACTTTTGCGCAACCTCACAGCCATGGCGGCCGAAGTGGTCAAGGCCGGACAGACGGAACTTGCGCTGGCCTGGCTGTGGTCCTGCAAGGCGGATGAACCTCTGCCCGGGGTTTCGCGCGGGTTGCTCCGCGTCCTGGAATTCGTGTCCGATCATCGTTACTCCGAAGTGGAGCCAGGCTACAGGGGAAGCGATTATTTCGAGGACTGCCTGCAGCTCGCCATGCGCAGCTCGCGATTCATGGATTTTCGCAGGCACCAGCTCCTGGAAAATCGTCCTCAGTGATCGTCCCCGGGCAATATCAGTGATCCAACCGATTAACGGCGTGATGCGCAACCCTTAAGCTTCTAACCAACATGCTTCGTGTCTGACCCTGTGGAATGCTCCACAGGACCCCGCTGGCGCGGTACCCCCTCCCTGTACCGCGCCAGTTTTCCCTTCGGTTCCTGGGGCGCTGGCTGGAAACCCCGGATGCCGGCCAACATACGCGGCGCAGGCCCGGAGCCGGGCCTTTGATCAGACGTGATGGTTCAGGGTCGCGGCGGCTGTCTTGCTTGCTGCGTTCCGGATCGTTTCGCGTGGAACGCCACCGGCGGCTCATCCCACGACGCATCCTCCTCCTCCGCGAAAACACAGGTTCATGAGCCCACGCTTTCAGGGAAATAAGCAGGGCCTTGTCAGGGGATTACTGGATTGCGATGAAATGCCGCTGCGAAATATCCTTCACTTGCCATGAGATTCAAGTTCGACACTGCGCGCGGGTGACGTCCTCGGGGCAATCGGCGATTCGATTGGAGGTATTGCCGCACGCAATAAAAATACGGTTCGACTGGGCTCCGGCACATCCGATTCACGAAACTGATTCATAAGGAAATTTCTCATGGAAAAAATGCTTCTACGGCCTGGCAGCCCCCCCACGCCCAAGCAGAATCATCTTCTCGCCGCACTGCCGGCGGCGGACTATGACCGCCTGCTGCCGCACCTGCAACGGGTCCCCATGGAACTTGGCTGGTCGGTCTATGAATCCGGCAGTCTGCAGCAGTATGTGCATTTTCCCACCGACAGCATCGTGTCCCTGCTCTATGTCATGGAAGACGGCGCCTCGGCGGAAATTGCGGTGGTGGGCAACGAGGGTCTGGTCGGAATAGCGCCGCTCATGGGTGGCGATACCACCCCGAGTTGCGCGGTGGTGCAGAACGCGGGCTACGCGTACCGGCTCAAAGCGAGCTTCCTGAAAGCCGAATTCGAGCGCGGCGGCCCGCTCCAGCATCTGCTGCTGCGATACATGCAGGCACTGATCACGCAGATGGCGCAGACCGCGGTGTGCAACCGGCGCCACATGATCGAGCAGCAGCTGTGCCGTTCGCTGCTCCTGAGCCTGGACCGCCTGACCTCGAACGAGCTGACCATGACCCAGGAGCTGCTCGCCAGCATGCTCGGCGTGCGCCGCGAAGGCGTGACCGCAGCGGCCGGCAAGCTGCAGGCGGCAGGACTGATACACTACACCCGCGGCAAGATCACCGTACTCGACCGTCCGAATCTGGAGAAGCGGGTCTGCGAATGTTACGGGGTGGTCAAACGGGAATCGGATCGCTTGCTTGCCCACGCGATTGCCTAGGTCGTTCGTGAACACGATGTAGTTGCCGCCTACAGACGGGGACGCGACCTCCAGGCAGGGATCGCTGCTTGATGTCGTTTCCTGAAATTCCGAAAAAATCCGCGGCAGGTTCGGCCGCCGGCGAGTGCAAAGCTGCAATGCAGGTCCGGTGTACGGCCGTGGCCGCAGTGCAATTCCTCCAGGGCCCAAAGCCCCCCCGCAGCTCAGATCAATCGATAGCGGGCCGACGCAGCCGGCTGCAAATGTTCGTGCGAACAGGCAGCTGCCGGCAGCCAGTGGCAATGTAAACTTTTATCGGACGAACGCCGTTAAACTCCGCCTCCATGCGCCTTCGAGCCCTTTTCCCCGGTTTTTGCAGCGGGACTTTGCTGCTGATGACTGGCCTGTACGTCGCCTGGCCTGCGGCGGCGGATGAACTCAAGGACCAGGCCATTGCCCGTCTTGCCGCCAGCCATGACCCGGAAATTCCGGTGGCCATCGGCCGTGTGGTCGTCAGGCAGGCGGGTCTGAAGGCCATCCGCCAGCGTCTCGCCGATGCCGGCAGGCGCGAAGTCCTCGGTCCGGGATGGAACCGGGACGCCCCCGAGTGGCAGGCCGCGGAACGAAAAATCGAAGCCGCCATCGATGACGTCATTGTCACGCAGCTGGAGCAGGGCGCCTGGCTGCAGGAGGGCTGGGCGCGCGTGGCCGCTTCCGTGCTGAACGGCGAAGAGGCGGACGAGATCGCCGCTCATTTCGCCACGGAGGGCGGGCGGCAGCAACGCATCGTCGTGGAGTTGCTGATCGTGGGCGAAACCGTCCTGGCCAACTATACCTTCACCGACCGGCTCGATTACAGGGTGAAGGGGACCGCGGACGAAATCGGCAAGCTGCAGGAAATCTGGTGGTCGCGCGAGCCGTTTCGGGTGCGCAAGTTCGACCAGTATCCCGGCGCGATCCGCTTCGCGGGCGAGAACCCGGGTGTCAAATACACCAAGGCCCTTGCCATCCAGGGAATCGAGGTTGTGACACGCAGAATAGATGCGGCGGCCGCGGAAGCCGCCACCCGGGCCGCTTCCATCGACCTCGATCCGGACATCGAAGCGTTCCGGCGGCGCATGTCTGGCTCCAGATGATTTGCCGCACCTGCGGTATTTTCGCTGCCAACCGGAACCGCAAAGGCGCGAAGGCGCAGGAAAGAATAAATTTGCCGACAGGGCGCTGTGCCCAACGTTCCGACACCGCCAATCGAGCCTGGCGATATCTTTCCCTTTTCCTTTGATCTCCTTTGCGTTTCCTTTGCGCCTTCGCGCCTTTGCGGTTAAGGGTCTTGATGACGGTGTAAACTTTCGTTAAATCCACAGCGGAGCCCAGCATGTCAGCAATGCCGCCGTTTCACCTGGCTTTTCCCGTGAGCAGCCTTGCCAAGGCGCGCGAGTTTTATGGCGGCCTGCTCGGCTGCCCGGAGGGGCGTTCGTCGGAAGACTGGGTGGATTTCAACTTCTACGGCCACCAGATCGTCGCCCACCTGGCGCCGGATTCCGGCCACCGCGATACCAATCTCGTGGACGGCGACAATGTGCCGGTGCGACATTTCGGCACGGTGCTGCCGATGCAGGAATGGCAGAAACTCGCCGTCAGGCTCAAGGCCGCGGGTATCCGTTTCATCATCGAGCCGCATGTCCGTTTCAAAGGCCAGGTCGGCGAGCAGGCGACCATGTTCTTTCTCGATCCCTGCGGCAATGCAATCGAGTTCAAGGCCTTCGAAAATCCGCAGATGCTGTTCGCGAAGTAAGCCGCCGGCAAGGACCGGCCACTGACGCAAAAGCCGCCCGGTCCAGCGTTGTCGCGGCGCGAATCGGCGTCAGGATCGGGC
>DASVNF010000157.1:0-11087 GCA_036384015.1 Burkholderiales bacterium | reverse complement strand
CGCTGCAGGAAGCCATCGTGATGCGCGCCCGCCGCGAGGCCGAGCAGGCGCTGGTCGAAAGCGAAAAGCGTTACGAAAGCCTGGTCGAGCTTTCGCCCGACGGGGTCTTCCTGGTGGCCGACGGCACCATCACCTTCGCGAACAGGGCGGCCCTGAACATCTACCGGGCGGAGCGTCCGGAACAACTGATGGGGCGGCGCTACGTGGATTTCGTTCATCCCCAGTCGCGCGGGGACGTGACGATGCGGCTGAGCAGTTTCCAGGCCCTGCCGGAAGCCCACCCTTACATCGAGCAGAAGCATGTCCGCCTGGACGGCTCCGAGGTCCATGTCGAACTGGCGTCGACCACTCTTGCATTCCATGGCCAGGAAAGCGTGCTGATCGTCACGCGCGACATCACCGAACGCAAGCTGTACGAGTCGAAGCTCAAGCACCAGGCCAACCACGACAGCCTGACCGGACTGGTCAACCGCACACTGTTCAGTGACCGCCTGCGCCACGCGGTGGCATCCTCGAAGCGCTACGGCCGGCCGATCGCGCTCGCGTTCATCGACCTCGATCGCTTCAAGCTCGTCAACGACAGCTTCGGCCACGACGCCGGCGACACCGTGCTCAAGGAAGTCTCCGCCAGGCTGCTGCGAACCGTCCGGGACATCGACACCGTGGCGCGCTTGAGCGGCGACGAATTCGTCGTCCTGTTCGAAGACCTGGAGACGCCGGACATTGTGACGCAGATGATGGAGCGGGTGCTGCCGGCCCTTTCCCAGCCTTTCGCGCTGGGTGGGGAAGAGATCGTCCTCACCTGCAGCGCGGGAATCAGCATCTATCCCGCCGACGGCGAGGACGGCGATGCGGTCCTCAGGAACGCCGACAGCGCCATGTACCGAACCAAGGAAAAGGGCGGCAACGCCTTCGAGTACTACACGTCGGACATGAATTCCCGCAGCAAGGAGCACCTGCTGCTCTCGGCGGGGCTGCGGCGGGCGCTGGAGCGCGAGGAATTCTTTCTGGACTACCAGCCGCAGATGGATCTTGTCTCCGGCCGGCTCAGCGGCATGGAAGCCCTGATCCGCTGGAACCAGTCGGAAAGGGGCGTCGTGTCGCCGGCGCAGTTCATTCCGGTCTGCGAGCAAACCGGCCTCATCGTTCCCATCGGGCAATGGGTCCTGCGGGAGGCCTGCGAGTCGACCAAGCGCCTGGGCGACAGCCTTGGCTGGACCCCGATCATTTCAGTGAATGTTTCCGCCCGCCAGTTCAAGCGCGCAGACCTCGCGCAATACGTCGAGGCTGTTTTGAAATCGACCGGCTTTCCGCCCGAGGCGCTGGAGCTGGAGCTCACCGAAAGCATGGTCGCCCAGGATGCGGCCTTCGGCGTGCAGACGATGCGGGCCCTGAAGGCGCTGGGCGTGCGCATGGCGATCGACGATTTCGGTACGGGATACTCCAGCCTGAGCTACCTGAAGCGCTATCCGATCGACCGGCTGAAGATCGACAAGTCGTTCGTGGGCGGCATCGGCACGGACACCGACGACGAAACGATCTGCAAGACGATCATCTCCCTTGCGCACAACCTCGGCCTCGACGTGATTGCCGAAGGGGTGGAGAACGACAGGCAGCTCGCTTTCCTGCAGCAGTACGGCTGCGACGAGGTTCAGGGCTACCTGATCGGCCGCCCGATGACGTGGGACGAGCTGCGGAAGCGCTTTCCCGCCACCCCCGGCGGGTAGGAACGTCGCAAGCGGAACCTGTTCACCACGGAGCCGCAGAGGACACAGAGGAGGTCAAAAGCAAACAAAACGAGGATGGCAACTCGTGGAATGCGAGGGGATTGTCTCTATCCGCCGTCGAATATTGCCGCGCATGGTCATCTGGACCACTTCCAACTTCCCTGCTTTTCGCCGTCCTCTGTGTCCTCTGGGCCTCTGTGGTGAGAATTGTTTTCAGGGAATGACGCGGCTGCTCCTGAACTCCGCGAACATCCGCAGGAACATCTCCTCCGTATCCAGCGAGTCGTGGAATCCGAAACGGCGGGCCTTGCCCATGTCCGAGACGATGTCGTAGTCGGAATTGAACACGTTCTCGGGATAGGCCCAGGAAACGATGTCCTGGTAGCTGTGCGGCTGCAGCCCATGTTTCGCCACGATGCGATCCCACACCGGACCCTTCTCGGCCATCAGGGCTTTGATCGGCGTGTGCCGGGGCGGGGCCAGCTCCATTCCGAAGAAGTCCGCGAACTTCGGCCACAGGTTCTGCCAGCGGATCAAATCCCCGTTGGTCAGGTTGAATGCCTGGTTGGCGGCCTTCGGTTCCGTCGCCATCCAGGCGATGCCTTTCGCCAGCAGCGCCGCATCCGTCGCCTGGTACAGCGCAGTGTAGGCGCCGGGCTTGCCCGGAAAGCTCAGCGGCAATCCCAGTTCCTTCGAGATCGAAGCGTAAACGGCGATCGCCATGGTCAGGTTCATCGGCCGGCTGGTCGAGAAGCCGCAGACCGCATGCGGCCGCACCGCAGACCACGTCCAGGGTTTGCCTTTCTGGCGCGCCTCCAGCCAGTCCTGCTGGTTGTAGTAGAAATTCGATCCCGGATGCCGCGGATCGCCTTCCTTTGCCGGCGTCCTGAACGGACCGAGATGATTGCCATACCACTTCGTGCCTTCTGAAATATGAACGTGCTCAAGCCCGGCCACCGCCTCGAGGGTCTCGACCAGGTTCACCAGCATGGCGGTGTTCGCCGCCACCAGTTCCTGCGGATCGCGGCGCTCGATGTAGGCCGTGAAGAAAACGTGGGTGACATCGGTCAGGCCGCCCAGCTTCACCTTGCAGTCGGCGGCGTCGAGCAGGTCGACCGCGATATGCCGATATTCTCCCGGGATGTCCGGCTTGCTGCGCGAGACGGCGACGATGTCCCAACCGCGATCGTCGAGGAGATGCTTCAGGAGATAGCCGCCGACCAGGCCGGAAGCGCCGGTGACCAGTGCCGTGTGTTTCGTCATGTTGGATCGATTGCTATGCGGGTATCTGGCGCGTTAGAAGCGCCTGCACGACCTCGACCGGAAAGAAATACCGACAGGATGAACAGGCTTGTCAGGATGGAAGGGCGGAGCTGAAGGATCGCGAACCCATCCTCTCCGGCATGTTGATCCTGTCCAATGTCTTCCCTGTCAGGAAGACTCGCGAACCCGCTCCAGGTAGCTCTCGAACACCGCGACATGCACCAGCGCACTGTCGGCCGAATCGGGCCAGAGGTCGTCGGTGCTGAATCGCACGTCGTAGGTCGGTTCATCCGCCGCCTTCACGCCGTGGGCGTGAGCGTCGGGAAACGGATAGGCAGGC
The DNA here is from genome assembly GCA_036384015.1 of Burkholderiales bacterium. Classification (GTDB taxonomy): domain Bacteria; phylum Pseudomonadota; class Gammaproteobacteria; order Burkholderiales; family JACQAP01; genus JACQAP01. The sequence continues at coordinate 7,757 of DASVNF010000157.1, read as the reverse complement.
GATTCGCTTACCACGACGCCGGTCTTGCCGCGGATGTAGCCGGGCATGCGTACGTGGCCGGGAACATAGTCGGTGCGCACGCGGACCCGGTCACCCGGCTGGAAGCGTTCGCGCGTTGCAAGGTTCGAGCGGCCCGGCGCGCTCGGCGCCGAGAGCGGGAAAGCGCCCTGCGCCCTCTGCTCCAGTTCCGCCTGCGTGACGATGCCCTTTTCGACGCAGAGCGTCGCCAGGCTGGTGAGCGTCCGCTCGTAGTAACTCGCGGACATGTAGTGGCGCGGCTCCATGCGCTCGATGGCATGGCGATACTCGTCCATGTTGAAAATGCCGAGCTTCACCGCCAGCCCGTAAAGGGCATTGATCCGCTTCTCCCAGGGCTCGTGGAAAACCTGCGCATTGAGCGCGTAACGCACGCGGCCGAAACCCTGCTTGCCGCCCAGATCGTGCATGCCATCCATGATCAGGTTCCCTCGAGCCGGGCGACACCGATCATCGAGTCCTTGGTGACGATCTTCGCAAGCTGTTCTTCCGACCAGCCGGCGGTGTGGGCGGGCCGTACCGGCAGCACCATGTAGCGCGTGTCCGCCGTCGTATCCCAGACACGGATCTCGACTTCCGGCGGCAGGTCGAGGCCCATTTCTTTCAGCACGGTGCGCGACTGGCGCACGGCGCGGGCGCGATACTCCAGATCCTTGTACCAGTCGGGCGGCAACCCGATGATCGTGAATGCGGTACAGGAGCACAGCGTGCAGCAGATCACGTTCTGCAAGGTCGGCGTGTTCTCGAGCACGACCAGGTGCCGGTGGTGCGGCGGCATGGTGAGCCCGAGTTCATACACCGCGTCGCGGCCATTGGCCAGCAGGCGTTGCTTGAACGCCGGATCGGTCCACGCCTTGGCCACCACTCGGGCGCCATTGTCTGGAATCCATTTCTCCTCGACGAGGTGCTCGGCTTCCTGGATGAATGCGCCGGCCTTCAGGCCGCGCGCTTCCATGGCGGCCTCGATGGCTTCCGCCCGTTTCTGCACCGGGGCGATGGCGGGTTTGAGCGGATTTTGGTCGGGCATGGTCGCGACTCCAAGGGGGTGAGCGCACATGATAAACGGTAAAACCGAGTGTCAGGAGACCCGGGCAGTTGGGCATTGGGCACTGAATCGGCGATCCCTGGAATCGTCGGCATCGGACGACAGCCTGTCGGACTATGTGGCAGCAGTTTCTACATTTTGCACGCTGCTAACTCCCTGAATTTTCACGCAGGAAACGCTGGACGCAGCGGGAAAATAAACTGGAACCACGGCCTCGTGAGCGTGTCACTCATGTATGCGGAACAACCAGCTTCCGCTCCCAATACAAAGGAGATTCGCATGAAACTCAAGACCTCAGTTGCGGCAATCATTCTCGCTTTTTCGGCCACGGGCGCATGGGCCGGCCCCACCGGTACCGATCAGTCCAAGACCGACATGGGTACGCCGGACGCCACAGCGGTTCAGCCGTCCGGTAGTGCAGGGGAACAACTGGAATGGAAGTTCGTGAACGGCCAGGCCGCCGGTTCGGAATCCGCGTCCGGCCAATCCGCCGCGACCGGAAATCAGACGGGCCGCGACCAGGCTGCCACACAGGCTCAGGGCGGCAGCGATCAGGCCGCGAAGTCGGACAAACAGGAGAGCAGCGATCAGTCCGCCATGAGCGAGGGGGAGGAGCAGAGCGCTTCCCAGGCTGCGTCGACGGATGACGATGGCAGAAAGCAGGCTGCGGCTGGCGAAGAGGAAAGCACTGAACAATCGGCAATGACCGACGAGGAAGGTGAGGGCAATGATCAGGCTGCTGCCGAGAACGAAGACAGCAGCGAGCAGGCCGCCGCCGGGGATGACGAAGGCGCCGATCAGGCCGCGAAGTCCGAAGAGCAGGGGAGCGAAGACCAGACCGCGCGTTCGGAAGACCAGGGCGAGGGCGATCAGTCCGCGAGCTCCGACAATCCGGCCGCCAACCTGAAAGACAAGGTAGTCGTCATTATTCCGAAGGACTGGAAGGGTTCCCTGCCCGACCTGGTCTCCGCACTGGAACAATCTCCGGATGCGAAAGACATCGTGATCGTGCAACAGGGCGACCCGCAGGCCAGCAGTGGCGAGCCTGACGACAGCTATTCCGCTTCCAGCAAGCCGGTTATCAACCAGCAGTAACCGCGTCCCAAACGAACGCCCCGGTCGCATTGCGATCGGGGCTTTTTTTTCTCGGCGTTTAAGGAGTACCACGAAGAGCACAAGGTGGCACGAAGAAAGTGAACCCCTTTTCCTTCGCTGGCTCCTGGTTTCTTGGTGTCCCTTCGTCTTCTTCGAGCCTTCGTTGGTGATTTAGATAGCTCGTGCGAGGACGCGGATCTTCAGCAGATCAGTAGTGAGGCGGCGTTTCGTCCGCGGGTTCGCGCGGTTCCGTCGGCATCGAACTCTTGACCTGTTCCCGCAGGGCTGCGATCTCCTTCTGCAGAAGATCGATCTGCTGTTGCTGGCGGTAGACGGTCTTGTTGAGCTCTTCCAGCAGTTCTTCGCAAAAGCTCAGTTTCACTTCCAGTTCGGCGATCCGGGATTCCATGGCGACTACTCGCGCGCTGGCTGGGCTTGCACGGTGATGGAATAACCGCTGCATTCCACTTTCTGCCCGGCGCGGATTTTCGCGGTCTTGCGGTTTTCCGGCAGTCCGTCGACCGTGACCAGTCCCCCGGCGACCATGTGCTTGCCCTGTCCGCCGCTTTCCGCGACGCCCGCGACCTTGAGCAGGTCACACAGCCGAATGAATTCGCTCCTGAGGGTGATTTCCACTGTTTTCACGCCGGCATTACCTGAAAAAATTACCCCTGAACGGTAGAGGTCCAAGCACTGGCCGCGTCGAGTTTCGCCAGCTGCGCTGGCGTCAGCATCAGCCGCGTGGCGGCGAACAGGTCGTCGAGCTGGGACAGCGTTGTGGCGCTCGCGATCGGTGCGGCGATGCCCGGTTGCGCAAGCACCCAGGCGAGCGCGACCCGGGCCGGGGTGGAGGACGATTCTTTCGCAACCCCGTCGAGCGCTTCGAGGACCTTGAATCCCCTGTCGTTGAGGTACTTCTTCACCATTTGTCCGCGCGGGCCTTTCGCGAGATCCGCTTCGGAGCGGTATTTGCCCGTCAGGAAGCCGCTGGCAAGCGAGAAGTAGCTGATGACGCTGACGCCGTTCTTGACGCAGACGTCCTGCATTTTTGCCTCGAAATCCGCGCGGTCGAGCAGGTTGTAGTTCGGCTGCATCGATTCATAGCGGGGCAGGTTGTTCATCCTGCTGACGGCCAGCGCTTCCTCGAAGCGTTCGGCGCTGTAGTTCGAGGCGCCGATGGCGCGCACCTTGCCGGCGTCGATCAGCTTTTCGTAGGCAAGCATGGTGTCCAGAAGCGGCGTCGCCGCGTCATCCGTGTGCGACTGGTACAAGTCGATGTAATCGGTCTGCAGGCGCGTGAGCGAAGCCTCGACCGCGCTCTTGATGTAGGCGGGCGACAGCCCTTTCTTGTCCGGTCCCATCTCCATGCCCAGCTTGGTGGCGATGACAACCTTGTCGCGCTTGCCGCTTTGCTTCAGCCATTTGCCGATGATGGTTTCCGATTCCCCGCCCTTGTTGCCCGGCACCCATTTGGAATACATATCCGCCGTATCGATGAAGTTGTACCCTTCATCAACGAAGCGGTCGAGGAGGCGGAACGAGGTGGCTTCGTCGGCTGTCCAACCGAAGACGTTGCCGCCGAAGGCCAGCGGGGAGACCTGTAGGTCGGAACGGCCGAGCTTGCGATATCGCATTTGGATTCCTTCATGCTGAGGTGAAGTGCGCCGCGGTCCGGCCCTGCCGGACTGGTGTTCCGATTATGAACCAGTGATTCCAGGAAGAGCGAATACATGAATCCTGACACAAACAGGCCCCGTAAACATTTTTCCATGGTCCGCGGCATGCACCTGGCGGACCTGTTCACCCTGGCCAACGCGGCCTGCGGCGTGGGCGGGGTGTTCTGCGCCATGGTTTACGTCGGCAGCCAGTCGCTGGCGCACTTCATGGCTGCGGCCGCACTGGCGCCGGCCGCTTTCATCTTCGACGTGCTGGACGGCCGCATTGCACGCTGGCGGCATACGCATTCCGCGCTGGGCCGCGAGCTCGATTCCCTGTCTGACGTGATTTCCTTCGGCGTCGCCCCGGCAGCCCTCGCCTTCGCCGCCGGCATGCGCGGCGGCTGGGACTGGGTGGCGCTGATTTACTTCGTCTGCTGCGGCGTAAGCCGGCTGGCCCGTTACAACGTGACCGCCGAGCAGCTTTCCGGCGACGAAGGCAAGGTGAAGTATTTCGAAGGCACGCCGATTCCGACCAGCGTCGCACTGAGCGGCGTGCTGGCGTTCGCGGCCTGGAAGGACCGGCTGGGAGAGGATCTGTACTGGGGCGTCTGGACCGTGGGACCGGCGGATCTGCATCCGCTGGTCCTGCTGTTCGTGCTGTCCGGCACGCTGATGATCAGCAAGACTCTGCGGATTCCCAAGCTGTAGCGGCATGCCAAAGAAAACGCCCCGTCGCATGCAGGAACGGGGCGTTCATGCAGGACATCGGCAATGGATGTCCCGCGATCCTGATTTCGGCTAGTGCACCTGCTGGATTCCTCCCAGCAGCCAGCCGCTTCGGCCATTGACCGGCTTGACCAGGTTCCACACTTCTTCGAACGGCTGCGGGCTTTCACCGTTCTCGCCGATCGTGCCGCTGAAGCGGACGCTCGCGACGTATTCCGTCGGCGTCTGTTCTATGCCGAGCAGGTCGGCATCCAGATTTTGGATTTCGATCCTGTCCGTCCGCCCCGCCGTTTCGTCGCGCTGCATCTTGATCTCCGCGTACACCTCCGGGGTGGTGAATTTGCGGATGTCGTCGAGATCCCTGGCATCCCAGGCGGCCTGCAACCGGTTGAAATAGACCTTTGCGTTGCGCAGGAAGCTTTCCACATCGAAGTCGGCGGGGATGGTGGAGCCGGTGGCGGCATCGACCGGTGCTTCCGCAGCCGCATGCGCGCCGGACACGGGCACACCGTATGCGTTGGTCGTTGCGCCGCTGCCGGGCATCCCGCCCGCCATCGGGGTTTCAAATGCCTGCTTCATGGCGGGAGCGCTGGCGGGCGCGGTACCGGTCGAACGCTTGAGCATTCGCCAGATGAACAGGCCCGCGAATATCAGCAACGCGATGACCAGGATGTTGCCCAGCGCCGCGGCAAACGGTCCCATGAGGCCGAAGTGCGACAGCAATGCGGCGATGCCCAGGCCGGCGGCGAGGCCGGTGAGCGGCCCCATCCAGCGATTCCCCGCGGGTGCGGGAGCCGCGGCCGGGGCGGTCTGCGACTGTCCCGGTTTCGCCGCATCCTGAGCCGGTGCCTTCGCCGGCGGCGAAGCATCCCGGTTCATGGTCTGGCGGCCAAAGCTCTTGCCGCCGCCCAGGCGCCTGGCTGCCTCGGCATCCTGCGCGACCAGCGCGAAGCCAACCAGCATCACCAGCATGGTGGTGGTCCCGGCAAGCCATTTTCCGATAGTGCTACGAGTTGTTGTCATGCGGACTGTTCAAATGTAAAAGTTCGGAATTCGAATATGCGGGCACGCCCTGTTTCTTGCAAGCGTGATTCGCGGGTGCGGGTGAAACAATATGTAAGCCGCCAGCGGCCTACGGCTTGTGCGACATCCGTGCGTGAGCCGCGGTCTGCTCCGGCAGGCTGGTGAAACCGTCCCGGTCGGTGTCCATGCCTGGAGGGACAGGGCCTGCAATCGTTCGGCCGATCCGGCGGACAAATCCGGAATCCGAACGCCTATTCGGGCGTCAGATGCAATCCGGGAATCAGCCTGCCGTAGCTTTCCCATTCCCGCCGCACGTATTCCGCGAACGCGGCCGGGGTGGTGTAAATCGGGTCCGCGCCGGTCGCCGCATACTGCGCCTGCACCGCAGGCGTATTGATGGCGGCCGCGATTGCGCGGTTGAGTTTTTCAACCACATCCGGTGGCGTTCCGCCCGGCGCGAAGAAACCGGCCCAGGTATCGACGGCGAACGCCGGATAGCCCGATTCGAAAATCGTCGGGACGTCGGGAAAGATTGCGGTGCGCTGCTTGCTCGTCACCGCCAGCGCGCGCAGCTTGCCGGCCTTGATATGCGGCTGCGCGACGATGTAGCCGCTCATCATCACCTGGACGCGGCCGGTCAGCACGTCGGCAAGCGCCTGGCCGTCGCCGCGATAGGGAATGTGCAGCAAGTCCATCCCCGCGACCTGTTTCAGGACTTCCATGCCCAGGTGCGGCAATCCGCCCGTGCCGCTCGACGCATAGCTGATCGGCTGCGCCTGGCTGCGCGCCAGGGTCGCAAGTTCCTTCACCGTGCCGACGCGAAGGTCCGGATGGGCAACGAGTACCATTCCCGTAAAGTAGGCCTGCGCGACCGGCGCGAAATCCCGGATCGGATCGTAGCCGGCGTTCGGATAGATATGCGGGCTGATCACCTGGCTGTTGTTGGTGAAAAGCAGCATCGATCCATCCGGCCTGGATTTCGAAACGGCAAGAGCACCGATCGTGCCGCCGGCTCCGACCCGGTTCTCGACGATGACCGTGCGCCGGAGTTGTTTGCCGAGCGCATCGGCGAGAACGCGGGCTCGCGAATCGAGGGTGCTGCCGGCGGTGACCGGAACGATGATGCGAATTTCGTCCGGAAGGGCCTGCGCGTGGGACCATCCCGCCGCGAGCATCACCGCTGCAAACGCGCAGGTTCTTATGGATCGCATGTGTTGCCTCCCGCGCGCATTGTCCCCCACCAGTCCGTCATGCCGCCCTCCGGGCCCGGCCCGTCATCGCACCAGCGTTCCAGCCTGCGGAAGCGGGATTCGCGTTCGTGCCGCCGGCACGCGATTCGGATGGTCCGTGAGGCACCCCAGCCCAATGGGTGCTACGAGATAAATATATGATGAAAAAGATAAAAAGTCGGCTGGCGCCCACGGGCAGGGCAATGCCGGACTTGCTCTCAGAGCCCTCTAAGCGCAAACTGTGAGGTCTCACTCGATGCCTCCCGCAAAATGCCCCTCGCACAGACCCCCATGAACACTTCGATCCTGCAATACCTCAGAACCAATGGCGAACAACTGGACGCCGACATTGCCAAGGCGCTGCACATGCCGAAGGCCCAGGTCCTCAGCCATATTTCGCAACTGTCTTCCGCCGGCGAGGTGATTTGCTGTCAGGTGACCCGTTTCAACGACGGGAAAAAGGTCGAAGGCGTGAGCTGTCGTTTGGCGGCCGATGTTCCGCCGCGTGCCACCGGTCCGAAGCCCGGTGCAAAGCGCGGCGCGGCCGCCGCGGCTGCCACCACGGTGCCCGACCACAACACGGTCTAGGCCAACACGGTCCAGGCCAGCACGGTCCAGGCCATCGCGGTTGCGGCCGCGCTGCAGGCAGATCCAAAAACAACGGGCACCGGCTGGTGCCCGTTTTCATTTCTTCGCCCGCCTGCCGTTCCTTCGAATTCGACGAGGATCGTTGCCTACGCGGCAGCCGGCGCGGCGATGCCTTCCTGCTCGCAGGTCGGCGCCACGTCCGACACCGTCGCGCGCTGCATGTCGCGCGGCCAGCGCAAATCGTCGTAGCCTTTGCCGCGATGCATGGTGCAGCGGTTGTCCCACATCACGACGTCGTACACGCGCCAGCGATGCGTGTAGACAAACTGCCGCTGGGTCGCATGCTCGATCAGCTGC
>DASVNF010000156.1:0-24920 GCA_036384015.1 Burkholderiales bacterium | reverse complement strand
AAACCTGGTGCCGCGTTTTTATCATCCTGAAACCGGGACCATCTCGATCGACGGACACGACATCGAAACGCTTTCGCTGGCAAGCTTGCGCCGGAACATCGCGCTCGTGAGCCAGGAAGTCGCCCTGTTCAACGACACGGTTGCCGCCAATATCGCCTACGGACAGTCCGCAGGGGCCAGCCGCGATGCGATCGAGCGGGCCGCGGAAGCCGCCCATGCGCTGGAGTTCATCAGTGCCATGCCGCAGGGATTCGACACGTTGATCGGCGAAAATGGCGTGCGCCTTTCCGGCGGCCAGCGTCAGCGCCTGGCCATCGCCCGTACCATCCTCAAGGATGCGCCGATTCTTGTCCTCGACGAGGCAACGTCGGCCCTGGATTCGGAATCGGAGAAGCACGTGCAGGCCGCGCTCGAGGAACTGATGCAGCATCGCACGACCATCGTCATCGCCCACCGCCTGTCCACGATCGAAAAGGCGGATCGCATCGTCGTACTCGACGAAGGCCGGATCGCCGAGGTCGGCACCCACGCCGAGTTGCTGGCGAAAAACGGCATCTACGCGAATCTGTACAGCATCCAGTACTCGCTGGGCAGCGACGGCATGGCGTCCGCCGAGACCGCATCCGCCGTCTGATCAACCGGTGAGTCTCAAGAATGGCCCTGAAGGCAACGATTTTCAAAGCCGAGCTGCAGGTCGCGGACATGGACCGGCCGTACTATGGCGATCATTCCCTGACCGTCGCCCGTCATCCTTCCGAGACCGATGAGCGCATGATGGTGCGTCTGCTGGCGTTCGCGCTGAATGCGCAGGAAGCGCTGGTTTTTGGCAAAGGCCTGGGCACGGATGACGAACCGGACCTGTGGCAGCGGGATCTCACGGGCGTGATAGATCTCTGGATCGATGTCGGTTTGCCTGAGGAGAAACGCATACGGCGGGCCTGCGGGCGCGCGGAACAGGTGCGCATATACTGTTACGGCGGCCATGCCGCCGATCTCTGGTGGAAGCAGACCGGCGCCGATCTGGAACGCAACGGCAACCTTGCCGTCGTGAGTGTTCCCAGGCAGGCAAGCCAGGCGCTGGCGCAGCTTGCACAGCGCAACATGAAACTGCAGTTCACCGTCCAGGAAAACCAGATCTGGGTGGCCGACGACAAGGACAGCGTCCAACTCGAACTCGTATCCCTGAAAGATGCCGCGCCCGCCAGGCAGTAGCTCGGCTCCTGAAGTGCGGACTCAACCCGCGCCCCCGTACGGCGCCGAACAAAGCGCCTCGAGGTGTGTCTATCCCATGCGGCGCAAACGACGGCGGGCACCGTCAATCATCCAAGCCCATCAATCACCCAATCGGAGGCAGGACATGGTCATCAAGAAAAAGGCTTCGGCCGTCTGGAGGGGCGGCCTGAAGGACGGCAAGGGCACGATATCCACGGAAAGCGGCGTACTTTCGAACGCCCAATACGGCTTCAAGACCCGCTTCGAAGACGGTCCCGGCACCAATCCCGAGGAACTCATCGGCGCGGCGCACGCGGGGTGCTTCTCCATGGCGCTGTCGGCGCAACTGGGCGAAGCCGGGCTCACGGCAGAAAGCATCAACACCAGCGCGACGGTTTCGCTGGAAAAAGTGGAAGGTGGATTCTCGATCACGGCCGTGCATCTGGACCTGACTGCAAAGATTCCCGGCGCCAGCCAGCAGGCTTTCGAGAAGGCGGCAAACAACGCCAAGGCCGGATGCCCGGTGTCGAAACTGCTAAACGCGAAAATCACCATGAACGCGAAACTGCAGGCCTGATCCGGCGCCGGAGCAGGGGGAAGGATGACGCCTATAATGCGGCGTCATTCTCCAACACCAACGTGCATTGATGAGCGCGGAACCAGACTGCAAGCAGGAACCCGGCGTGTTCATGCCGGTCATCGACCGCAACCGCTGCGAAGGCAAGGAAGCATGCGTGAAGGCCTGTCCCTATGACGTCTTCACCATGGGGACCGTCTTGCCGGAACAGCGCAAGGGTTTGAGCCTGCGCGGGAAGCTGAAGGGATATGCGCATCGCTGGCAGCAGGCGTTCGCCACCAACGCCGATGCCTGCCATGCCTGCGGGTTGTGCGTTGCCGCCTGTCCGGAGAAAGCCATCACGCTGACCCGCGCCTGAATCCACGTCCTCACCACGGAGGCACAGAGGACATGGAGAAAAGCGAAGCCGGGAACGGATTGGTTGGATTCGGCGGGTCGTGGCAATGGTGGACGCTGCCAATATCAACTGCCGGCAGCAGGTTACCTGGTGTCCTCTGTGCGACGTGGAGTTCTGAGCGGGCGCAAAGGCGGTTCGATTTTCCCTTTTATCCCTTTTCCTCTCTTCCTCCAGTGTCGCCTGGCTGCGACACGAATTCGTGGCATGCCTCTTGCGCCTTATCGCTGACTCCGCTGCAACCTTGAGCTGATGCAGCGGCCCCACGACACAGAGGAGAACATCATGGGCAAGTATTTTCTCGCATGGCTGCTGGGCGTCCCGGCTTTCGTTCTGGTCATTATTTACATTTTTTTCAATTGAAGTAGGGATGGGCGGCAGGCTGTAAATCTTGCAGCCTGCCTGTAAACCCTACCGGGCCCTTGCTGCCGCGGAGGGGATGCCGGTCGTCCCGCCACCTCTAAGTGGCTGAACAAACAAGGCGAGAAAGCCAGTTCAATCTTCCGCATGACAGTGGCACGGCGCTTGCGAAATCCTGCAAGCACGTCGCATAGATCGATTCACCCAAACAAGACGACATGACTGATAACAATCTGAAGAGGAGGAGTGCCATGAATGTAAACCCGGGATTCTCGACGGCCTTCCGTGTTCTGCGAGGCAACAGCGGCCGATGGGAAGTGGTGGAGGAAGGGAAAAGCTGCGCGGTGGCGAGCTTCGAAGCCCCCCAGGCCGCCCTCTCGTACGCATGTTCCATCGCTGAAGCCAAGAATGGCTCGCTGGTAATCGTGTTCGACCAGCCGCGGCAACCGAAGTCGCGCCACCGGGCGGCCCGCTATCACCGCCATCTGTCGACGTCTTCGGCTGTCTTCGCAGGCCGGGAAACATGAAGCCCTCGAGCGCATTGATGATAGGGGCCTGCCTGTTGCTGCCCGCGTGCGCAAACACCACGGATGCGGTGCAGGACAAGCCGGGCGCGGTGGCGGAGCTCGCTCCCACGCAGGGCAATGAGGTGAGAGGGACGGTGGAGTTCATCCAGCAGGGAGATCTCGTCGTGGCCGAAGCAAAGGTCAGCGGACTGCGTCCCAACAGCACCCATGGGTTCCACATTCACGAAACCGGAGACTGCAGCGCGCCGGATGCTTCCAGCGCCGGCGGCCATTTCGATCCCACGGTCTCTCCGCATGGCGGTCCGACCGGGGAAGTCCGGCATGGCGGAGACCTGGGTAACCTGCAGGCGGATGCGGACGGCAATGCGCGCAGTTCGGTTAAAGTAAGCGGTATCACGATTGACGGCGGTTCCGATCGCATCACGGGACGGGCCGTGGTCGTTCATGCGGGAACGGATGATCTCAAGTCGCAGCCCGCCGGAAATTCCGGCGCGCGCGCGGCCTGCGGCGTAATCAATCCGCTGCCCGGCCAGGCGGGCTGATGTTCCAACCGAAGCGGGGTGCTGCGATGAAAACGACCAATTGGATGGTGCTGGGAGTTTGCGCATTGTTGCTGCCGGCGTGTGCGGGCGGTAACAAGGGCGGAACGCGCTACGAGGATCCGTCGGCCCTGGCTGTGCTGGAGCCGACGCAGGGCAACGCGGCCCGCGGTGCGGTCGACTTCGTGCGCAAGGGCGGCCTGGTGCTTGTCACCGCCAATCTGAGCGGCCTCGCCCCGAATTCGACGCATGGAATTCACATCCACGAGAATGGCGACTGTACCGCCCGCGACGGGTCCAGCGCCGGGGCGCACTTCAATCCTTCGGCATCCGATCATGGCGGATCGACCGGATCCAGGCGCCATGGCGGGGATCTGGGCAACCTGACGGCGGATGAGAACGGCAATGTGATGGCCACTGTTGAGGTGGACGGCGGGATCGCGTTCGGCAACGGGACGGACAGCATCATCGGCCGTGGCCTGGTCGTTCACGCCAATGCCGACGATCTCAAGTCGCAACCCGCCGGCAATTCCGGCGGCCGTATCGCCTGCGGAATCATTACCCGCAATCCGGACCGGAAGACAACGGAAGGGTAGGAGCGAGGGACGAGAGAAAAGAGAAAGAAAAGAGAAAAGAGATAAAGGCAACACAGCGCCGGACAATTAGACTTTCTAGCCTCTAGCCTCTAGCCCCGCCATTCGGCTAGTGCGCCTTCTCCCAATTCGGTCCGGCGCCGACGTCGACCACCAGCGGCACATCGAGTTGCGCCACGCCTTCCATGAGGCCGGGCAATTCCTTTTTCACCAGATCCAGTTCGGCTTCCGGCACTTCCAGCACCAGTTCGTCATGCACCTGCATGATCAGGCGGGTGCCGATACCCGCATCGCGGATCCAGTTCTGTACCGCAATCATCGCCAGTTTGATCAGGTCGGCGGCCGTGCCTTGCATCGGCGCATTGATGGCAGCACGCTCCGCGCCCTGACGGCGTGCCGGATTGCCCGATTTGATCTCGTTCAGATACAACCGGCGGCCGAACACGGTTTCGACATAGCCGAGATTGCGCGCCGACTCGCGGGTGCGTTCCATGTATTCCTTTACGCCCGGATAACGCAGAAAGTAGCGCTCCATGTACTGGTTGGCAGCGCCGCGCTCGATGCCCAGCTGGCCGGCGAGGCCGAATGCCGACATGCCGTAGATCAATCCGAAATTGATGACCTTGGCGTAGCGGCGCTGCTCGCTGCTGACGGATGCCGAATCGACGCCGAAGACTTCCGCCGCAGTATGGCGGTGCACGTCCTGGCCGGTTGCAAAAGCCTTCAGCAGGCCCTTGTCCTGCGACAGATGCGCCATGATGCGCAACTCGACTTGTGAATAGTCGGCTGAAACGATCAACGAGCCTGCCGGCGCGATGAACGCTTCGCGGATGCGCCGGCCCTCGGCGGTACGCACCGGAATGTTTTGCAGGTTCGGATCGTTGCTGGACAGCCGCCCCGTTACTGCCACCGCCTGGCCGTAGTTCGTGTGCACGCGCCCGGTCTTCGCATTTACCATGCGCGGCAGCTTATCGGTATAGGTCGACTTCAGTTTCGTCAGGCCCCGGTATTCGAGGATGAGTTTCGGCAGCGGATGGTCGAGCGCCAGCTCCTGCAGGACGTCCTCGTCCGTAGAGGGCAAACCGCCCGGGGTTTTCTTCTTGACCGGCAGCTTGTGTTTCTCGAACAGGATTTCCTGGAGCTGCTTCGGCGAGTTCAGGTTGAAAGGCTGGCCTGCCTGCTGGTGCACCGCCTGCTCCAGTTCCATCATCTTCGCACCCAGTTCCCGGCTTTGCTGCTCGAGCAGGCCCGCGTCGAGCAGGACGCCGTTGCGTTCGATGGTGAACAGCACTTCCATTACCGGCATTTCGATGGTGCGATAGACGCGCTCGAGTTTTTCGTCCGCGGCGATCTGTGGATACAGGGTCTGGTGCAGCTGCAGCGTGACGTCGGCATCTTCGCCGGAATACTCGGTCGCGCGGGAGAGGTCCACCTGCTCGAAAGGGATGCGCGACGCACCCTTGCCGGTGACATCGTCATAGCTGATGGTCTTCACCTCGAGGTGGCGCATCGCCATGTCGTCCATGTCGTGCGGCCGGTGGCTTTCGAGGACATAGGATTGCAGCAGCGTATCGTGCTCGATGCCGTTGATCGCCACCCCGTAGTTCGCGAGTACGTGTTTGTCGTACTTGAGGTTCTGTCCCACCTTGCGTCGTTGCGGGTTTTCGAGCCAGCCGCGCAGCGTGGACAGCACATGACCGGTCGAGAGCTGCGCCGGCGCACCGGCGTAGGTGTGCGACACGGGAATGTAGGCGGCCTTGCCCGGCTCGACCGACAGCGAGACGCCGACCAGTTGGGCGGTCAGCGGGTCCAGGCTGGTCGTTTCCGTGTCAACGGAAACGATGCCGGCGTTTTCGATGCGCGCAAGCCAGGCTTGAAGTTGCTCGCCGGTCAGCACCGTTTCATATTCCCGCGGCAAGGCGGGCTTCGGCCCCACGGTCTCGGCGGCGCGAGAGTCCTGATTTTCCCCTCGTTCCCCTTCCTTCGTCCCCCGTCCCTCGAGCTCGTTCAGCCAGGCTTTGAATTCGAGATGCCCGAACAGGGCGGTGAGCTCTTTTACGTCTTCCGGCTGCGGCGCGAGGTCCTCGATCCTGACCGGAAGGTCAACGTCGCATTTGATGCTGAGCAGCTTTCTTGCAGTCGGCAGCCATGGCAGGGCCTTGCGCAGGTTCTCTCCGACGACTCCCGGAATATCCCCTGCATGTGCGACGATATCGTCCAGCGTGCCGTACTGGGCGAGCCATTTGACCGCGGTTTTCGGGCCGACCTTGTCCACGCCGGGGACGTTGTCCACCGAATCGCCGATGAGGGTGAGGTAGTCCACGATCTGCGAAGCCTTGACGCCGAATTTGCCTTCGACGCCCGCTTCATCGAGATTCTCGTTGGACATGGTATTGACGAGGCGTACCATGGGATTCACCAGCTGGGTGATGTCCTTGTCGCCGGTGGAGATGACGGTATGCACGCCCTGCTGCTGCGCCTGCTTGGCCAGGGTGCCGATCACATCGTCCGCCTCGACCCCGTCCACCATCAGCAGCGGCCAGCCCATGGCGCGGATGCTGTGGTGCAAGGGCTCGATCTGCGCGGAAAGGTCGTCTGGCATCGGCGGCCGGTTGGCCTTGTACTGCGGATACCAGTCGTCGCGGAAGGTCTTTCCTTTTGCGTCGAATACGCAAGCGATATAATCCGCTGCTGTTTCCTTGCGCAGTCGGCGCAACATGGCGAGAACGCCCCTGATCGCGCCGGTCGGCTCTCCGCGTTTGTTGCGCAGGTCGGGCAGCGCGTGAAATGCCCGATACAGATAGGAAGAGCCATCAACCAGCACAAGCGTTTTCATTGACGGTCAGTGCGGAATATCCAGCATGAGTGAAAAGCAGAAGGTTCCGGTTCCGCTCGCTCCCGAGTTCGCCGAGAAGGCCTGGTCGGCGCGCGAATCCTGGCGGGTTTTCGGAATTATGGCAGAGTTTGTCGAGGCCACCGAACGCCTGGCGCACGTCCGGCCTGCGGTCAGTATCTTCGGCAGCGCGCGCACGCCGCCCGACCATCCTTACTACAAGCTTGGGGAAGACATCGGCCGCCAGCTGTCGGACGCCGGTTTCAGCGTGATCTCCGGCGGTGGACCCGGCATCATGGAAGCGGTGAACAAGGGCGCCTATGCCGGAAATTCGCTCTCCGTCGGCCTGAACATCCAGTTGCCCCACGAGCAGGCATCAAATCGCTATCAGGACGTAAGCCAGACCTTCCGTCATTTCTTCGCGCGCAAGGTGATGTTCGTGAAATTCGCCTGCGCCTACGTCGTGCTGCCGGGCGGATTCGGCACCCTCGACGAACTGGGCGAGGTGCTGACCCTGGTGCAGACCCGCAAGATACGCAGCATTCCAGTGATCCTGGTGCAGAGCGCTTACTGGAAGGGGTTGATCGACTGGATGGGCGACCGCATGGTCTCCGAAGGCATGATCGACCCGGACGACATGAACCTGATCCAGCTCATCGACGAACCCGCGGGCGTGGTCGAAGCCATATTCCATCACTATGAGAAGCGCGGTTTCACGCTGACCGCGGCGGAACGCGAAGCGCAACTGAACCTGTAGTACCGGCACACGATGTCCGTATTCACTACAGTCACGCCCGAGCAGCTTTCAGCCTGGCTCAAGAACTATTCGATCGGCGTGCTGGTCCACCTCGAGGGCATATTGTCCGGCATCGAGAACACCAACTACTTCGTCACCACCAGCCATGGCCGTTTCGTGCTGACGCTGTTCGAGAAGCTGACGAGTGCCGAGTTGCCGTTCTACCTGAACCTGATGGCGCATCTTTCCAGTCATGGCCTGCCGTGTCCCAAGCCGATCGCCAACCTGCAGAACCAGTTGCTGGGCGAACTCAACGGCAAGCCGGCGGCCATTGCCACCCTCCTCGACGGCCGGCCGGTACTCGAGCCGACGGCGGATCATTGCGCGCGCGTGGGCGAGGTGCTTGCTGAAATGCATCTTGCCAGCCGCACGTACAAAAGCCACCTCGACAATCTGCGCGGGGCGCGCTGGTGGACGGCCTGCGCACCCGAGATCTACCCGTTCCTCCAGCCCGAAGACGAAGAGTTGCTGCGGTCGGAGATCCGCTTCCAGGCGGAGCAGAACCGGGAGCAGTTGCCCCGGGGCGTGGTGCATGCCGATCTGTTCCGCGACAATGTGCTGTTCCGCGAGGATCAGGGTCATGGCGCGCAGGTCGGCGGATTCATCGATTTTTACTTCGCCTGCGTCGACTGCTTCATCTACGACGTCGCCATTACCGTCAACGACTGGTGCGTGAACGCCGATGCGACCATGGATCCGGTGCGCGTCCAGGCGCTGCTCAATGCTTATACGTCGGTGCGGCCTTTCACCGGAGAGGAACGCGAGGCCTGGCCATGGATGCTGCGGGCCGGCGCACTGCGGTTCTGGGTATCGCGCCTGTACGACTTTCACCTGCCCCGTCCCGGCGAGCTCACCCACAAGCACGACCCGGAACGTTTCCGCCGCATTCTGCTGAGCCACCGCGCCTTGCCGGGGCAGCAACCGACCCTCGCGGTATGAACGCTCCATGCCGATGACCATTCGACGCGTCCCGCCCGGGCGCGGCTGGCAGTGGATTGTGCAGGCTTTTGCGCTGTTCCGAAAAAATCCCCTGGTGTGGCTGGTGCTGAACCTGGTCCTGGTGGCGATCGGCTGGTTGCTGGGAAAGGTGCCGGTAGCGGGCTCGTACGTGCTTTACCTGCTTGCCCCGATATTTCTGGCCGGCATCATGGCCGCCTGCAGGGATCTGGAAGCGGGCAAGGACATCGAGATCGGTCACCTGTTTCGCGGATTTCGCCAGAACACTCCGCAACTGGTCACGGTGGGCGGTGTGCATCTGGTCGGCCAGGTGCTGATCTCGGGCCTGATGCTGAGCATCGGCGGACCGGAATTCCAGGAGATTGCGCAGAGCGGGGAGGTCGCGGATCCGGCCACGATAGCGCCCGAAACGCGCCAGCGCATCCTGCTGGCGCTGCTGGTTTCGCTGTCGCTTTACCTGCCGCTCGCCATGGCGGTCTGGTTCGCGCCCGCGCTGGCGATCCTCGATGGCCAGCAGGGCTTTCGCGCCCTGGTTTTCAGCCTGATCGCGGGCCTGCGCAATCTCCTGCCGTTCCTGGTCTACAGCCTGGCCAGCACGGTTCTGTTCGTTCTGGCGGTGATTCCCTTCGGCGTCGGCCTGGTCCTCTGGCTGCCGGTCATGGTGCTGACCATGTACACCAGCTATCGCGACGTGTTCGTCGCCGCCCCCGCGCCGGCGACCGAAACCTCTGCCTGATCCGCTTCAGGCCGCCGTCAGTTTCGCGTATTCCAGCGCCAGCCATTTCAGGCCGGCGTCGCGAAAGTTCACCTGGACCCGCGCATCGGCGCCTCGGCCTTCGGCACTGACGATCACGCCCGAGCCGAACTTCGCATGCACTACAGTCTGGCCGATGCGCCAGCCTGAAACGCCGGTCTCCATTTTCGGCGCTTGCTCGTAGCCGGATTCGAAGCCTTTCGTTGCGACGAAGCCGGAATATTTCGTGGTGTTGACACGCTTCACCAGTTCCGCCGGAATTTCCTCGAGGAAACGCGACGCGATGTTGTAACGGGTCTGCCCATGCAGCATGCGGGTTTGCGCGTGGGTCAGGTACAGCCGGCGCCGGGCGCGCGTCAGCGCGACGTACATGAGCCGGCGTTCCTCTTCCAGCCCTTCCTGCTCGTGCAGGCTGTTCTCGTGGGGGAACAGCCCTTCCTCCAGTCCGCTGATGAAAACGGCATGGAACTCGAGGCCCTTGGCCGAATGCACGGTCATCAGCTGCAGCGCATCCGCGCCCGCCGCGGCCTGGTGTTCGCCCGATTCCAGCGAGGCGTGGGCGAGGAACAGGTTCAGCGCGTCCGTGCCTTCGGAACTGATTTCGCCCTCTTCCGTGACCAGGGTGATGGGACCGTCGGCGGCGACGAACGTCGTGGCCGCGGTGGTGAGTTCGTTCAGGTTCTCGATGCGGTCCTCGCCTTCGCGCTCGGTCTGATAGTGCGCGATCAATCCGCTGTGCTCGACCACGTGCTCGACGATTTCCGGCAGGGGCAGGCTGGCGGCCGCCTTGCGCATCGACTCGATGCCTTGAATGAATGTCGCGATGCTGGTGCCCGCCCTGCCGCCCAGCGTATTGGCGCAGGCTGCCTGCCAGAGCGAAATGCCACGGCCTTCCGCGGCTGCCTGCAATTGTTCGACGCTGCGGTTGCCGATGCCGCGCGTGGGAAAATTGACCACGCGCAGGAAAGCGCCGTCGTCGTCGGGGTTGGCGACCAGCCGCAGGTAGGCGAGCGCATGCTTGATTTCCTGGCGTTCGAAGAAGCGCAGGCCGCCATAGATCCGGTAGGCCATTCCCGCCTTCACCAGCGCATGCTCGAGCACCCGCGACTGGGCGTTTGAACGGTACAGCAGCGCCATGTCGGAAAGCGCCGCGCCCTCATTCCTGAGCAGCCGCACTTCGTCGAGTATGTAGTCCGCTTCCTCGAGATCGGTCATGGCCTCGAACAGACGCAGGGACTCCCCGGCGCCCTCCGAAGTCCACAGGTTTTTGCCGAGGCGCGAGCGATTGTTGCGGATCAGGGCGTTGGCGGCGTCGAGGATGTTGCCGTGGCTGCGGTAGTTCTGTTCGAGCTTGATGACTTTCTCGACGTGGAAATCGCGCTCGAAGTCCAGCATGTTGCCCGAGCGTGCCCCGCGAAACGCGTAGATCGACTGGTCATCGTCGCCCACGGCGAAAATGCTGTTGCCGGCGCCGGCGAGCAGCTTGAGCCACATGTACTGCAGCCGGTTGGTATCCTGGAATTCGTCCACCAGGATATGCCTGAAGCGCGCCCGGTAGTGCTCGCGCAGGATCTCGTTCTTCGACAGCAGTTCGAAACAACGCAGCAGCAATTCGGAGAAATCGACCACGCCTTCGCGGTTGCACTGGGCGTCGTAGGTTTCGTAGACCTGGACCAGGCGCCGCGAAAACTCGTCGAAGGCCTCGACCTGGGGCGCGCGCAGTCCCTGTTCCTTGGCGCCGTTGATGAAGTACTGCGCCTGCCGCGGCGGATACTTTTCATCGTCGAGGTTCATGCCTTTCATCACGCGCTTGAGCAGCGCCAGCTGGTCGGCGGAATCGAGGATCTGGAAAGTCTGCGGCAGCCCCGCGTCGCGGTAGTGCGCGCGCAGGATGCGGTTGCACAGGCCATGAAAGGTGCCGACCCACATGCCGCGGGTGTTGATGGGCAGCATGGCGGAAATCCGCGTCAGCATTTCGCGCGACGCCTTGTTGGTGAAAGTCACCGCCAGCAGGCCCATGGGTCCCGCCTGGCCGGTCTGGATCAGCCAGGCGATGCGGGTGGTGAGGACGCGGGTCTTGCCGGAACCCGCGCCGGCGAGTATCAGGGCCGACTGGTGGGGAAGCGTGACCGCTTCGAGCTGTTGCGGATTCAGGCCTTCGAGGAGCTGCATTCGGGAGCGGCGGCTGTTGCGTTTTCGATCCCGGATTATAAGTGATGCGGCTTGCTGCCAACCCCCCACCGCAAAGGCGCGAAGAAAGGCACGCAAAGTAAAGCAGGGGCGAATTCTTATGAGTGATTCCGGGTGGCGCTCATGGCGTCGGAGTTGCAGCGAGTCCGGCCATTTCGTTCTCCCTGATGTTCTTTGCGTCCCCTTTGCGCCTTCGCGTCTTATGGGTTTCGCGCCGGTTCAGGTCGCCGTACGGGCCTTGCGGCTTTCCGCGACCAGGTCGCGGACCAGCGGCGTCATGACGAACTGCATGGCGAAATCCATGCGGGTGCCGGGAATCACCAGCGTGTCGGGGCGCGACTGGAACGAATCCTCGATCATCGCCAGCAGGTAGGGAAAGTTGGCCGTTTCCGGCGCCGTGAAGCGGATCACGACCAGGCTTTCCTCCGGCGCAGGGATGTCCCGCGCCACGAAGGGGTTCGACGTGTCCACCGTCGGCACGCGCTGGAAGTTGACATGGGTGCGCGAAAACTGCGGCGTGATGTAGTGCACGTAGTCGTACATGCGCCGGAGTATCGTGTTCGTCACGGTTTCTATGGAGTGTCCGCGTGCCTGGGTGTCGCGGTGGATCTTCTGGATCCACTCGAGGTTGACGATCGGCGTCACGCCGATCAGCAGGTCCACATGGCGGGCGATGTTGACCTTGTCCGTGATCACGCCGCCGTGCAGGCCTTCGTAGAACAGCAGGTCGGTGTGGTCGGGCAGCCGCTGCCACGGCGTGAAGGTGCCGGCCTTCTGCCCATAACGCGCCGCCCGCTCCTCGTTGTGCAGGTACAGGCGGGAATTGCCGCCGCCGTGCTGCCCGTACTCGCGGAACAGCGCTTCGAGCTCCTCGAACAGGTTGGCCTCCGGGCCGAAATGGCTTACCGCCTGGCCGCCCATCTGCTCGTATGCCTCGATCAGCCGCCGCATTTCTTCGCGATCGTACTTGTGGAAGCTGTCGCCCTCGATGAGCGCCGCGCCGATGCCTTCGTGCTGGAAAATGCTCTCGAACGTCTTGCGCACGGCGGTGGTGCCGGCGCCGGACGAACCGGTGACCGCGATGATCGGATGCCTGCGGGACATTGGCTGCGCGGGATGGGCGTGCGCCGGAGCAGCGCACGCCACGATCCTACACTGAAACGTTCGGGCACCGGGTGTCGCTTGCGCGGCGCCCGCACGGGGCGGGTCGACGTCCTTTGCGGCTTATTGCAGTGAAGCCGTGGGCGAGATCCCGGGATGCGTCTCCCTGAGGCGCGCGCCCAGCGCCACGGCTTCCTGTTCGCTCGGCAAACCGGCGATGCGCACCCGGTAGAGCTGGCCGCCCTCGCGTGGCTGCGGGCGGATCCGCGCCGGATAGCCCTCGCGGCGCAGGCTGTCGTATAGCGCAAGCGCATCGGCCTGGTGCTCGAAGCTGCCGAGGTAAAGTTTCCACTTGCCGTCAATGCGAAGCGCGCCCTGTCCCGCCGCAATTTCCGTTTCCGCAGCCCAGAGCTTCAACTGCTCCATGGGCACGGCTTCGACCGTCGTCGGGCCGTCCTTCGGCGCCTGCAGGTAGGTGAGGGGATCCTTCATTTCCATGGGCTGGCCGCCGGTGCGGGTCACCGAGATCCTGCCCTCGATCAGCACGACGACTTCCTTGTCGCCGAGATTCTTGCCCCAGATGTCCGTGCCGCGGATACCGGCAGTAACGGTCGGAAACTGGACCACGATGTCGCGCGACGTCCGGGTTTTCAGCGTGGCATCGGTTGTGAACCGGAAGGCGCCCTCCAGCACGCGCAGCGTCGCGCCCAGGAAATTCTCCTTGCGCCGCTGCACCACGTCGGATAATTGAAGGCGTCCGTTCTCGCCCAGCTTGACGGCGCTGCCGTCGGCAAGCCGCAGCAGCAGGCGCGAGTTGCTCCCAGTCGCAACTTCGTCGTTACTGCGCAGTTCGGCGCCGATGACCAGCGGCTGGCGCTTGCCATCGCGACTGACCCATGCAGGCAGCTGGATGCCTTCGACGATGGCATCGGGAGCGGCTTGCGAAAGCGCGGCCGCGGAACAGAGCACGGCAAAAATACCCGCGCGAAGTAACTTCATTTGAACCCCCATTTGAATTTTACCGGTCACGCTCGCAAATACGCTTTCAAAGGCCCGCTGGATGCAGTGGCGACGGTATAATCAATCATTCTAGAACAAACACTTCCATAAACATGCAATCGCAATACCAGCCCGCCGCCATCGAGCAGCAGGTACAACAAGAATGGGCCGCCAAAAACGCCTTCCGCGCCATCGATGGCGCGAATAAGCCCAAGTATTACTGTCTGTCGATGTTCCCCTATCCGTCGGGGAAGCTGCACATGGGCCACGTGCGCAACTACACCATCGGAGACGTGCTTTCCCGCTACCACCGCATGCGCGGCTACAACGTCCTGCAGCCGATGGGCTGGGATGCGTTCGGGCTGCCCGCCGAGAATGCGGCCATGGCCAACAGCGTGCCGCCGGCGAAATGGACCTACGACAACATTGCCTACATGAAGAAACAGCTCAAGTCGCTGGGGTTTGCCATCGACTGGGAGCGCGAGCTGGCGACCTGCACGCCGGAGTACTACCGCTGGAACCAGTGGTTTTTCCTGCGCATGCTGGAAAAGGGTCTTGCCTACAAGAAAACCGGGACCGTGAACTGGGACCCGGTGGACCAGACGGTGCTCGCCAACGAGCAGGTGATCGACGGCCGCGGCTGGCGCACGGGCGCGCCGGTGGAAAAGCGCGAAATCCCGATGTACTACCTGGCAATCACGAAGTACTCGGAAGAACTGCTTGCTTCGCTCGAGACGCTGAACGGCTGGCCGGAACGGGTCAAGACCATGCAGGCCAACTGGATCGGCAAGAGCTTCGGCGTGCGCCTGGCGTTTCCCTATGAGCTTAACGGCAAGGCGGACAAGCTGTGGGTGTTCACCACCCGCGCCGATACCGTCATGGGCGTGACCTTTGTCGCGGTTGCGGCGGAGCATGCGCTCGCAACCGAAGCCGCCAAAGGCAATCCGCAGCTTGCCGCCTTCATCGAGGAATGCAAGCGCGGCGGTGTGCAGGAAGCGGAACTCGCGACCCAGGAAAAGAAGGGCATGAAAACCGGCCTGTTCGTCAGCCATCCGCTCACGGGCGAGAGAATCGAAGTGTGGGTCGGCAACTATGTGCTGATGAGCTACGGCGAAGGCGCGGTCATGGGCGTGCCCGGCCACGACGAGCGCGATTTCGCGTTCGCCAAAAAATACGGTCTGCCGATCGTACCGGTGATCGATGTCGACGGCCGGCCGTACTCGCTGGATGCCTGGCAGCCGTGGTATGCCGACCACGGTGTCTGTGTGAACTCGGGCGAATACGACGGCCTGGATTTCACGGCATCCGTGGATGCCATAGCCGCCGATCTCAAGGCGAAAGGCCTGGGCGAAAAGCAGGTCACCTGGCGCCTGCGCGACTGGGGCATCTCGCGCCAGCGCTACTGGGGTTGCCCGATCCCCATCGTCCACTGCAAGAGTTGCGGGGACGTGCCGGTGCCGGACAGCCAGTTGCCGGTGGTGCTGCCGGAGGATTGCGTTCCCGACGGCAGCGGCAACCCGCTCAACAAGCTCCCGAGCTTCCTGGATGCGCCTTGCCCGAAGTGCGGCAACCCGGCGCGGCGCGAAACCGACACCATGGATACGTTCGTGGATTCGTCCTGGTATTTCCTGCGCTACGCCTGCGCCGACCAGGACGGAAAAATGGTCGACGAGCGGGTCAATTACTGGTTGCCGGTGGACCAGTACATCGGCGGCATCGAGCACGCCATCCTGCACCTGCTGTACTCGCGCTTCTGGACCAAGGCCATGCGCGACCTCGGTCTGGTGAAAATCGACGAACCGTTCACGCGCCTGCTCACCCAGGGCATGGTGCTGAACGAGATCTTCTCCCGCAAGACCGACAGCGGCCGCATCCAGTATTTCAATCCGGCGGAAGTGGAGCTGCAGTTCGACGAAACCGGCAAGCGCACCGGGGCTCTGCTCAAGGCGGACGGCAAGCCGGTGGAATCGGGCGGCATCCGCACCATGTCCAAGTCGAAGAACAACGGCGTGGACCCGCAGGCACTGATCGAACAGTTCGGCGCCGACACGGCCCGATTCTTCATGATGTTCACCTCGCCGCCGGAAGACACGCTGGCGTGGAACGACGACGGCGTCGAAGGCGCCTACCGCTATTTGAAGAGATTGTGGAAATTCGCCGCCGACAACCGCGCGGTATTCGACGGAACGGCCGCCAGGCCCGCCGATGCGCCCCGGGATGCCCGCCGCGAACTGCACCAGCACCTGCAGCAGGCGAATTTCGACTACGAGCGCAAGCAGTTCAACACCGTTGCCTCGGCGGCGATGAAAATACTCAACCTGCTCGAATCGGATGCAGTCGCAAAGGCGACTGGCGGCGGCCGGGCGGCGCTGCTGCGGGAGGGCATGAGCGTGTTGTTGCGGATCCTGTCGCCGATCACGCCGCATATTTCGCAGGCATTGTGGCGCGAGCTTGGTTTTGGCACCGAAATCCTCGATGCCCCGTGGCCGCCGGTGGATGAATCGGCGCTGGTCCGGGATGAGATCGACCTGGTCGTGCAGGTCAACGGCAAGCACAGGGGAGGCGTCAGGGTTCCCAGCGAAGCCTCCCGCGAAGCGATCGAGCGCCTGGTCCTGGCTAGCCCGAGCGTGCAGAAATACGTGGACGGGCAAACGGTGAAGAAAGTGATTGTCGTGCCCGGACGGCTGGTGAATATTGTTGTCTGAACTGGGGCCGGGGGTCACCCTTCCGGGTATTCGGGCCATTGCCCATCACGCGGGGGCTGTGGGCCGGTGAAAAACTCCCCGATGGTTCGGACTGTTGGCTTCGGCGCGCTTGCTGGAGGAACTTGAATTTGCGAGAAGTCCTGAAGTGCTTTTACCCGGTCCGCGGCCCGCGTAGCTCGGCCCTGGTCATTGCGATGCTTTTCGCAATGACCCTGTCTTCCTGCGGTTTCCAGCTGCGCGGCCAGATAGCGGTGCCGTTCCAGACGCTGTTCGTCGAAACGCCCGGCTACTCGGCCTTCGCCAATGACCTGGAGCGGGCCATCCGTTCGGGGAGCGCGACCCGCATCGTTTCCAACCGTGGCGAAGCCGAAGCGGTGCTCAAGATCATCGGCGAAATCCAGGAGAAGCAGATCCTTTCGCTGTCCAGTGCGGGCAGGGTGCGCGAGTTCGAATTGCGCTACCGGGTCGCCTACCGCCTGACCGACAAGGATTCCATCGACCTGGCCCCGCCCGGCGAAATCAGCCTGCGGCGGGACATGACATACGATGATACCGAGGTGCTCGCCAAGGAGTCGGAGGAGGCCCTGCTGTACCGCGACATGAAGGCCGATGCCGTGCAGCAGATGCTGCGCCGGCTTTCAGTGGTGAACCGTCCGTCCTGAAGCAAGCCCCCCAAGGGTCGCGGACGATATAATCCGCGCCAGCCAAAGCCCCCGCCAGCCCATGCCACCCGAAGGTTCCGTCGGCACCGTCAGCCCCAGGTTCGCGCGCTTCGATGAGCCCATCGTGCTCAAGAGCGGCGCCCGCCTGGACGCTTATCAGCTCGCCTACGAAACCTACGGCACGCTGAATGCAGCGCGCAGCAATGCGGTGCTGGTCTGCCACGCCCTCAATGCGTCGCATCACGTTGCGGGGGTTTATGCGGACGATCCGGAAAACGTCGGCTGGTGGGACAATCTCATCGGACCTGGCAAGCCGCTGGACACCGACCGCTTCTTCGTCGTCGGCGTCAACAACATCGGCGGTTGCCACGGGTCCACCGGTCCGGCGAGCGTCGATCCCGCGACCGGACGCCAGTGGGGTGCGGATTTCCCGGTGGTCACGGTCGAGGACTGGGTGGAAGCGCAATCGCGCCTCGCGACCCGGCTGGGCATCCAGCGCTTCGCCGCGGTCATGGGCGGCAGCCTGGGCGCCATGCAGGCGCTGCAGTGGACGATCAGCCAGCCGCAGCGCATCGGCCACGCCATCGTGATCGCCGCGGCGCCCAAGCTGTCGACCCAGAACATCGCCTTCAATGAAGTGGCGCGCCAGGCCATCACGACCGATCCGGATTTCCACGGCGGGAATTTCTATTCCCACGGCGTGGTCCCGCGCCGCGGTCTGCGCATCGCGCGCATGATCGGACACATCACCTATCTCTCGGATGACGCGATGGCCGAGAAATTCGGCCGGGAGCTGCGCGAAGGCGTGTACAAGTTCAATTTCGACGTCGAGTTCCAGGTCGAATCGTACCTGCGCTACCAGGCGGACAAGTTCGCGGAACGCTTTGACGCCAACACCTACCTGCGCATTACCAAGGCGCTGGATTACTTCGATCCCGCGGCGGCCTACGGCGGAAATCTCAGTAAGGCGCTGAAGCAGGCGAGCGCCGGCTTCCTGGTGGTGTCCTTTACCTCGGACTGGCGGTTCTCGCCGGCGCGCTCGCGCGAGATCGTCAAGTCGCTGCTCGACAACGGGCTCGATGCGAGCTACGCGGAGATCGATGCGCCGCACGGACACGACGCTTTCCTCATGGAAGACCCGCGCTATCACAACGTGATCCGCGCCTATTTCAACAACATCGCGCTGTGACGGCCGACCCATGACAACTTTGGATACGCCGGCCTCGCTTTCGGGACGCTCGGACTTCGTCGCGATCGCGAAATGGATCAAGCGGGACGCCAAGGTGCTCGACCTGGGCTGCGGCGACGGGACGCTGCTGCGGTATCTCAAGGAGGCGCGCGGCGTCACCGGGTATGGCGTCGAGATCGACGATACGAAGGTGCTGGCCTGCGTGAAGAACCGGGTGAACGTCCTGCAGAACAACCTGGAGTCGGGGCTCACGGAATTCGAATCGAACTCGTTCGACTATGTCATCCTGTCGCAGACATTGCAGGCAGTCCGCCATACGGAGCGCATCATCCGCGACATGCTGCGGGTCGGCCGCGAGGCGATCGTCACGTTCCCGAATTTCGGCTACTGGCGCCACCGCCTGCAGATCCTGTCGGGCCGCATGCCGGTGTCGGGGGAGCTGCCCTACGAATGGTACGACACCCCCAACATCCATCTCTTCACCATCCGGGACTTCGAGAACTTCTGCGGCACGCACAACGTGCGTATCCTCGAACGCCAGGTGATGGCCCAGGGAAAGCCGGTGAATTTTCTGCCCAACCTGCTCGGATCGCTCGCGGTCTACCGCTTCGACGAAGGCCCCCGCGCTTAGGAATCGCGGGAATGCCGGGCGGCTTCATCCTGTCGCCCGGTCAGCCGAGGGCAAGCGTGGCCGCGCTTTCGCATCCGGCAGGACCCTAAGCGTCAGCCGCCTTGTCGGCGCGCGCGTCGGCTTTGCCCGCCGAGCCGATCGACAGGTCGGCGAGCCCCGAGCGGATCATGAACCAGAACAGGATCACCCCCGGGAAAGCGATGACGGTGGTGAGCAGATAGAAGTTCACATAGCCGATCGTCTCGATCAGCGCGCCTGCACTCGTCCCGGTAAGGAGGCGGCCGGCGATGCTTGCCAGCGCGGAGAGCAGGGCGTACTGGGTCGCGGTGAAGCGCAGGTTGCAAAGCGCGGAGAGGTATGCGACCACCGTCACGCCGCCTATGCCGCTCGCGAAATTCTCGAAGCCGACCGCCGCCGCCATGCCGATGTTGGTGTGCCCGGCCGCCGCCAGGGCGGCGAAGCTGAAATTCGACATCGCCATCAGGACCAGGCTGATCAGCACCGCATGCTTCATTCCCAGGCGCGCATAGAGAATGCCGCCGACGAAAATCCCGACCAGCAGCGCGATGAAGCCGACACCGACGTCGTAGAAGGCGACTTCATCGTTGCTGAACCCAAGGTCCTTGAAAAGCAGCCTGAGGGTCAGGTTGGCGAGCGTGTCGCCGATCTTGTGGATGAGCACGAACAGCAGCACCACCAGCGACCCCTGGCGCTTGAGAAACTCGAGTAACGGACTGAAATAGGCGACGATCGCTTCGACCACGCCACGCGGCTTGGCCGGCTCGCGGTGCCGCCCAGGCTCGCCCATCACCGCGCCGACCAGCATTCCCGGAAGCGCGAACACGGCGCAGGCGAGATAGGCGGCGCTCCAGCCGAAGCGGGCGGCGACGACCAGCGCCAGGGCGCCGGCCGCCGCGGCGCCGATGCGCCAGCCGTACTGCGACATGCCGGAGCCGACGCCGAGCTGGCGCGGCTCGAGAAGCTCGATGCGGTAGGCGTCGATGACGATGTCGAAGGTGGCGCCGGCAACGCCCGCGGCGATCGCGGCGATCGCGACGATGTAAAGCGATTCGTCCGGATCGGCGATGCCGAGGAATGCGACGGCTGCCATCAACAGGACGCCGACCAGCCAGAGCCAGCTGCGCCGCTGTCCGAACCTCCCGATCATCGGCAGCCGGACATTGTCGACGATCGGCGCCCACAGGAACTTGAAGTTATAGGCGAGGAAGGTGAGCGCGAAAGCGGTCACCGCGCTTTTGGTGATGCCGTACTGGGCGAGGCGCGTGGTCAGGGTCGCGCCGATCATCGCGAAACCGAAGCCGGAGGAGATGCCCAGGAACAGCGCCGCGACGGGTGCGGACTCGAAATAGGGGCGTATGCCTTCCGGCAGCCTGCTACGCCAGTTGCGTGATGCGGTCGTCCTGCTCACTTAAACGCTTTCACCTGCGGTGACAGGGTTTGATCTCAGAGAGTGTAGTCGTAGTCGACGGTGAGGGGGGCGTGGTCGCTGAAGCGCTGCTCCTTGTAGATGGAGCAGGTCTTGGCCTTGGCGGCGATGCCGGGGGTAGCCATCTGGTAGTCGATGCGCCATCCCACATTCTTGGCGTACGCCTGGCCGCGGTTCGACCACCAGGTGTACTGATCGGCGCGGGTGTCGATCGTGCGGAACACGTCGACGAACCCCAGGATGTCGACGATGCCTGAAAACCAGGCCCTTTCCTCGGGCAGGAAGCCGGAGTTCTTCTGGTTCGACCGCCAGTTCTTCAGGTCGATCTCCTTGTGCGCCACGTTCCAGTCGCCGCAGATGATGACATCGCGGCCGCCGGCGTGCAGCTTGTGCAGGGGATCGATGAAGCGTTCCATGAACTTGAACTTGATGGCCAGCCGTTCGGCGGAACTCGATCCCGACGGCACGTATACTGACACCACGCTGAGATTGCCGAACTGGACCTCGAGGTAGCGGCCTTCGGCATCGATGTCGGCAATGCCCAGGCCGCTGATCACGCGGTCCGGCTTGCGCCGGCAGTAGATGCCGACGCCGCTGTAGCCGGGACGTTCGGCGCAATGGAAATAGCCGTGGAAGCCGCCGGGGCTCCGGATCGCTTCCGAAAGGTCTTTTTCCTGCGCCTTGACCTCCTGAACGCAGACCACGTCGGCGGTCAGCCGGGCCATCCAGTCCAGGAACCCCTTATTCGCGGCCGAACGTATGCCGTTCAGATTGAGAGAGACGATTTGCAATGGATGATTTCAGACAGGAGTTCATCGAATTCGCCCTGGGCCGCGGAGTGCTCTGTTTCGGCGAGTTCAAGACCAAGGCCGGGCGGCTTTCGCCCTACTTCTTCAACGCCGGCCTGTTCAACGATGGCGAGGCCCTGCGCAAGCTGGGGCAATTCTACGCCAAAGCAATTCTTGCCGCCGGCCACCCCCTGGATATGCTGTTCGGCCCCGCCTACAAGGGTATTCCATTGGTATCCGGGGTGGCCATCGCACTTGCCGAATTAGGGCGCAATATGCCGTTCTGCTTCAATCGCAAGGAAGCCAAGGACCATGGCGAGGGCGGCATGACCGTCGGCGCGCCCCTGAAAGGCCGGGTCCTGATCGTGGATGACGTGATCTCAGCCGGCACCTCGGTGCGGGAATCGGTACAGATCATCCGGGCTGCCGGGGCGCAGCCCTGCGGCGTGGCCATAGCCCTGGACCGCATGGAACGGGGTTCCGGGCCGCAGTCCGCAACCCAGGAGGTGAAAAGCCAGTTCGGCATTCCGGTCATAAGCATAGCGACGCTGGACGACCTGACCGTGTTCCTGCAGTCGAAGGGCGACATGGCACAGCAGTTGCAATCCGTACAGCGTTACCGCAAGGAATACGGAGCAACGGGATGAAAACGGTTCGTGTCGCACTGGCTGTCCTGCTCGCCGCGTCTTCGGCCCTGCCGGCGTTCGCGCAGCAGAAACCGTCCAGCGGCCGCATGTACAAGTGCGTCGACGAGGCCGGCAAGGTCCATTACTCGGACAGCCCGCGGACCGACTGCAACAAGGATCAGGTAATGAACCGGCAGGGGGTGGTGCTGAAGAAACCGGGCGACAAGGATGCGGCCGCCGCGAAAGCGGCCAAGGATGACCCGAAGAAAACGGTGCCCGCCTCCGGCGAGCGCCGCGACCGCGCCCTGATGGCCACTTACATGACCGAAGAGGACATCGATGCCGCCCGCGACCGCAGCCTGGTCATCCCGCTGCAATCGGTCAAAGCCAGCGAAACCAAGCTGGAAAAGGTAAACAACGACCTGCTGGGGCTGAAAAAGCAGGCCGATGACCTGGCGGCCAAGCAAAAGGCGCTGCCGCCCGACCTGCTCGAGGAAGTGCATGCCAGGCAAGGCCAGGTTGCGGCCCTGGAAAAGGAACTGGCCCAGAAAAAAGCCAATGCCGACGCCATCCGTGCCCGCTTTGACGCCGACAAGCAGCGCTATCGCGAGCTGAAGAACCCCACGCTCAGCGCCACCAAGTAACAGTCATCCCAGTTTTTTCTTCAGGATCCCGTTGACCTGGGCCGGGTTCGCCTTGCCCTTGCTGGCCTTCATCACCTGCCCGACGAGGGACTGGAAGGCTTTTTCCTTGCCGCCGCGGTAGTCGGCGACCTGCTGGGCATTGGCGGCGATCACGTCTTCGACGATTTTCTCGATCGCGCCGGAATCGGAAATCTGCTTCAGTCCCTTGCGCTCGATGATTTCGTCGACGCTGCCTTCGCCGGCCCAGAGCGCATCGATCATGTCTTTCGCAATCCTGCCCGAGATCGTTCCATCCGATACTCGTGACGCAAGAGCTCGAAACTGCGCCGGCGATACCTTGCTCTGGTCGATCTCCAGATTCTCTTCGTTCAGCTTCGCGCTGAGCGGTCCCGTTATCCAGTTCGCCAGCATGGGAACAGCCGAAGTCCCGACGCCCATCAAGGTGGCGGAAGAAAAACTGGCGGTTTCCCTGCTGACGACAAGTTGGGTTGCCTGGTTCGGCGTCAGGCCAAGGGCGATGAACTCTTCCCGCTTGGCTTTCGGCAGGACGGGAAGCCCCGCACGGATGCTCTCGATCCATTCCTCGGAAATCTCGAGCGGCAGCAGATCCGGGTCGGGAAAATAGCGATAATCGTGCGCATCTTCCTTGGTGCGCATCATCCGGGTCTCGCCGGCGTCCGGATCGAACAGGACCGTGGCCTGCTGGATCTTCCCGCCGTCTTCAAGGGTTTCGATCTGCCACTTCACCTCGTATTCGATGGCCTGCTGCAGGAACCGGAAGGAGTTCAGGTTCTTGATCTCGCGCCGCGTGCCAAGAGGTGCCCCGGGTCGGCGCACCGAAACGTTCGCATCGCAGCGGAATGAGCCTTCCTGCATGTTGCCGTCGCAGATGCCGATCCAGCGCACCAGCGAATGCAACGCTCGGGCATAGGCGACGGCCTCTTCGGCCGAACCCATTTCCGGTTCGGAGACGATCTCCAGCAACGGCGTGCCGGCGCGGTTGAGGTCGATGCCGCTCATGCCCTGAAAATCCTCGTGAAGGGACTTGCCCGCGTCCTCTTCCAGGTGCGCGCGCGTGAGTTGTATCTCGATCTCGCCGCGCGTCGGCGAGACGATGGGGATTCTCCCCCCCTGCACGATCGGGATCTCGTACTGGCTGATCTGGTAGCCCTTGGGCAGGTCGGGATAGAAGTAATTCTTGCGCGCGAATATCGAGCGTCGGTTGATGGTCGCCCCGATCGCCAGGCCGAAGCGGATGGCGCGTTCGGCGGCGCCCTTGTTCAGGACCGGCAGCGTGCCCGGCAGCGCGAGGTCGATCACGCTGGCCTGGGTGTTCGGGGCGGCGCCGAACTCGGTGGGCGCCGGCGAGAAGATCTTCGACTGCGTCGACAGCTGCGCGTGGGTTTCCAGCCCGATGACGATTTCCCAGCTCATGCGGTTAACCTTTCACCGCAAAGGCGCGAAGGGGGCGCGAAGGAAAGCCAGACCACAGTCACGGGACTGGATGTACCCCTCATGTTTGAAGTTGCCGGTTCTGGGCTGGTCATCGTATTTCTTTGCGGGCTTTCTTTGTGCCTTCGCGCCTTAGCGGTTGTGGTATCAGTCAGGCGAAGTCCTTCGGAATGCGCTTATGCCAGTCGGTCGCCTGCTGGTAGCGGTGGGCGACGCCGAGGAGCTTCGCTTCCTCGAAATAGTTCGACATCAGCTGCAGGCCGACCGGGCGGTTCCTGGCGCCGAAACCGCAGGGAATGCTCATGCCCGGAATACCGGCCAGGCTGCCGGGAATCGTGTACAGGTCGGAAAGGTACATGGCCACCGGGTCGGCGGCCTTCTCGCCGAAGCCGAAGGCCACGCTGGTGGTGACCGGGCCGGCAATGATGTCGCACTGCTGGAACGCCTGCTGGAACTCGTCGGCAATGATCCGGCGCACCTTTTGGGCCTGGATGTAGTACGCATCGTAGTAGCCGTGCGAGAGCACATAGGTGCCGATCAGGATGCGGCGCCTCGGCTCGGGGCCGAAGCCTTCCTTGCGCGACTTTTTCATCATGTCGACGAGATCGCCGTATTGCGCCGCGCGGTGGCCGTAGCGCACGCCGTCGAACCGGCTCAGGTTGGACGAGCATTCGGCTGGCGCGATCACGTAATAGACGGGAATGCCGAGCGCAGCATTGGGGAGCGAGATATCCACCAGCTTCGCCCCCAGCCTCACATATTCCGCCAGGGCTTCCCGCACCGCCTTTTCCACGTCCGGCTGCAGGCCTTCCCCGAAGAACTCCTTAGGCACGCCTATGCGCAGTCCCTTGACGTCGACGCCCAGCGACCGCGTATAGTCCTCCGGCGGGCGTTCGACGCTGGTGGAGTCCTTGGGGTCGAAGCCCAGCATGGCGTTGAAAATC
>DASVNF010000155.1:0-14489 GCA_036384015.1 Burkholderiales bacterium | reverse complement strand
AAGGCGAGAGAAGAGAGACGAGAGAAAAGAGAAGAGAGACGAGAGAAAAGAGAAGAGAGACGAGAGAAAAGAGGAAAGAGGAAAGGTAGGAGAGGTTCTGGCAAAGGGGTCAGACCTCATCCCTTTTCTCTTTTCTCTCGTCTCTTTTCTCTGCGCGGTAGCGGTTACCAGCTACCGCTGGCGCCCCCGCCGCCCGATCTTCCCCCGCCCCCCGAGAAGCCGCCGCCGCTGGAGAATCCGCCCGAACTGCTGCCACCCGGGCGGATGGTCATGCCGCCGATGCTGGCGAATCCCTTGGTTTTCATGTCCTCGCGCGCCCTGCGGTACCAGGGCATGCGCGAGACCACGTTCCTGGCGATCGGATAGCCGATGAGGTACGTCCCGACGATGCCCAGCGCGGCGGTGCTGCCGTACAGGGCGAACGGAAACATGGACCAGAACGGAATCAGGAACACGTACAGGAACCAGCCCGACCCGCCGGGCGTCACCACGCCGATGAACGTGAACAGTCCGATGATGCCGAAGACGAAGAGGCTGATGAGTATGCGGGCGCCAATGGGCATGTCCGGCGCTTCCGCGTGGAACGCCCGGGATTGTTGCGGCGCGGCCCAGTCGTCTTCGGGATCCCTGGGCTGCCGGCCCTCGAGGATCTGGATGACGCCGGTGACCCCCGCCTCGATGCCGACGTCGTAATTTCCCTCGCGGAAGCGGGGCGTCATCAGATCGCGGATGACGCGGCCGGAGGCGGCGTCGGTCAGCGTATCTTCCAGCCCGTATCCCACCTCGATGCGCATGCGGCGGTCCTGCGGCACCACCAGGACGAGCGCCCCGTTGTCCTTGTCGACCTGACCCAGCTTCCAGTCCTCGAACACCCGGACCGCATAGTCCTCCACCGATTCCCCGCCAAGGGTGCCGACCGTCAGGACGGCAATCTGGTTGCCTGTGGCGTCCTCGTGCGATTTCAGCATCGTGGAGATGCGCTCCCGCGCGGGAGCGGAGAGAATGCCCGCCTGGTCCACCACCCTGCCGGAGAGATAGGGCACCGGGACTTGCGCAATCGCCGGCGCCGCCGCCAAGACGAAGCAGGCGAACGCGGCGGCTACGGATGCCTTCATGGGCGTCCTCCCTGGACTACGATGGCATTGGGCAACTCGTTCCCGCCGCCGTCGCCGCGGAAGCCCTGCGCGAGCAGCAGCGCTTCCAGGCCATCCAGCGCGGCATGCAGGGCGCCGACCGCACCGTCGTGGCGCAGCAGCAACGTGACCCGCCGTGTCAGTTCCTGCCAATCCGCATCGGCGATCGCCGCTTCGAATCCGTCGTCAGCCAGCAACACCACCTGGCGCTCGAACAGGCTCACCAGCAGCAGGATTCCGACGCGTCCGCGAGTGCGGTCCAGCCCGCGGTCGAAGAACATCGATCGGGCGTGCTGGCCGACTTCCAGGCTGCGCCGCATCCGGTCGGTGAACAGCCGTGCCAGCGGCGCGATGAACAGCGCGAGCAAGGCAAGGGCCGCCCCGCTTCCGAGTATGGCGACTGCATTGTAGAGGGCCGATTGGCCGGCTTCCCAGTCGCGTACCAGCAGCGAGGAGGCTGCCATGACCAGCGCGGCGAGGGCCGCGCCCAGGGCAAACGCCTTCCACGGCACCTCCGCATAGGAGTCGGATCTGGCGACCAGCGCGGTCACGACCTGGGCGCCCGTCCGCGCTTCGAGCGCGGCCACACGGGCGGCAAGCCGCTCCTTGTCCTGTTCGCTAAGTTGCATTCGGATATGTCTGCGGAATATGGAATTTCCCGATTGGCACCCGCATTGCACAAGCGCAATTCTCTCTCATTTTGAGCATCGACGATGCTACGCATGAAACGGGCCATCCATGGAATCGCGTGCATTCCGGCGGGGACGGAACAACTTCAGCGACGCCGCCACCGTGGTTTTTTCCACATTCCCCTATGAAAAACGGCACGCAACGATTGACAACGCATCTACCACTCGGCATTCTCTGCACGCCGTGCCTTTGCTTCTGGCAAGGCAGCGCACTTAAAAGATACGATCAAACCTTAGACTGGAGGCATCACGATGGCCGCAAAGAAGAAGACCGCTGCAAAGAAACCCGCAAAGAAGGCCGCCAAGAAGGCGGCGCCGAAAAAGGCTGCGAAGAAGACTGCGAAGAAGGCTGCCCCGAAAAAGGCCGCCAAGAAAGCTGCTCCGAAGAAAAAGAGCGGCGTAAAGCGCAAGCCGAACGCGGCATTCATGAAGGCGTTGACGCCCAGCGCGTCCCTGGCCGCAGTGGTTGGCAGCGCTCCGCTTCCCCGCACCGAAGTGACCAAGAAGCTTTGGCAGTACATCAAGAAGAACGGACTTCAGGACTCGAAGAACAGGCGCAACATCAACGCCGACGACAAGCTGAAGGATGTCTTCGGCGGCAAGAAGCAGGTATCGATGTTCGAAATGACCAAGCTGGTTGCCGGTCACCTCAAGTAAGCGCCCAGGTTCAATCAGGCGACTCCGGGCCGGCGCGGCCGGCCCGGTTTTCCCTGCGAAAGTTGCAGTCAGGCAGGATAGAAACCGCCTGCCCCGGGTCAAAGGGGCAATGGCGTGTCTGTGATACCTCGCATCGCCGGCCTCATTCGAGGCCCAGGTAACGCCTCCCGAATATTTCCTGGAGAATCCTCATGTCCCGCCTTTACTTTCGCCCGCTGTCTTTGCTCGCGCTCGCCCTGCTGTGTCCCTTCGCCGCCGCCCAGGACATCGTCGGCAAGATGGGTTCGGTGGAACTTCTCGCCAGCGAGATCAAGCCGATTATCGATGCGCAGCCGCCCGAAGCCAGGCGCCAGCTTGCCGCGGATCCCACCCAGCTGGAGCGGATGGTCAAGAACGAGCTGGTGCGCAAGGCCGTGCTGGCGGAAGCCCGGCAGAAGGGCTGGGACAAGCGTCCCGAGCTGCAGCCGCTGATCGAACGTGCCCGCGACCAGGTCATCGTCGGAGCCTATGTCAGCAACGTCGCCAAACCTTCCGACGGCTATCCCTCCGAAGAGGAAATCAAGCAGTTCTACGAATCGAACAAGGCCCAGTTGCAGGCGCCGGCACAGTACCAGATCGCGCAGATTTTCCTGCCCGCGCCGGAAGGCACCGACAAGGCGAAAGCCGACGAGGCCGCCAGGAAAATTAACGAGCTGAGCGCCAAACTAACCAGGTCCGCCGGGGATTTCGCCAAGCTGGCGAAGGAGAATTCGGCGCACAAGGAAAGCGCGGAAAAGGGCGGTGAAATCGGCTGGGTTGGGGAGGACCAGATGGTCACCGAGATCCGCCGTGCCGTCGTGAAAATGAACAAGGGCGACATCACCCCGCCGGTCAAGTCGGCGGCGGGCTGGCACCTCATCAGGCTCATGGACAAGAAGCCGCCGGCGCTGCGTCCCCTGGCCGAGGTGCGCGGCAACCTGGTCGCCGCCATGCGCCAGCGCAAAATGCAGGAGGGGGAGCGTGTCTACCTGGAGGCGCTCTCGACCAAGGCGCGGCCGACGATCAACCAGATCGAGCTGAACAAGATCCAGGAATCGCTCAAATAATCGTATCCCCGCCTTTGCACGTGTTCGGTTTTGTCCTTGTCTTCCTCCGTGTCCTCTGCGGCTCTGCGGTAAAACAGGTCTAGAGCGAAGCCAGGAAGCGAAGCAACGCGTCGCGGTCCGCCCTGGGCATGGAGCGGAAGGCTTCGCGAGATACGGTCGCCTCGCCCCCGTGCCACAGGATCGCTTCCGCCGCGTTGCGGGCGCGGCCATCATGCAGCAGCGCGGTGTTTCCGTTCACGGTTCCGGACAGTCCCATGCCCCATAGCGCCGGAGTGCGCCACTCCCGTCCGCTTGCCCGATAGTCCGGCCGATGGTCGGCAAGTTCCTCGCCCATGTCGTGCAGCAGCAGGTCGGTGTAGGGGCGGATCGACTGATTGGCGAGCAGCGGCTCGGCCGGGTATTCCCCGGTCTGCAGTTCGGGCAGGTGGCAGGCGGCGCATCTCGCCGATTCGAACAACTTCTGGCCGCGCACGACCTGCGGGTCGGCGACGTCGCGGCGCGCCGGAACAGCCAGGGTGCGCAGATAGGCTTCGAAGGCGGACAGGCGCTGCACGGTGATCTCCGGATTGCCGGCGAACATCATCTCCTTGCAGGTTACCTGCACCGGCGGGCAGTTCTGCTCCGGGAACAGGGTGGTGGACAGGCCGATGTCGCCAATCAGGGCCGCGGCAATCTGCTGGCGGAGGTTGGGGTGGTTCGCCTTCAGGCCGAAGCGCCCGATGGCGGGTTTGCCCGCCACCACGTCCCAGACGACGTTGGCCTTGCCCGCGATGCCGTCGCCGGATGCCCGCGCGGCGAGCTGGCGAATCGTTTCCTCCGGCACTGCGTCCAGCAGGCCCAGGCCGATCAGTGCCGGCGCCACGCGAGGCGAGAGCATTACGTCGTTGCCGAAGGCGCCGAAACCGGGTGTCGCGATGCGAATGTCCGGCGAACGCAGGTTCAGGATTTCTCCGTCAACCAGGGTCACGCTGCGTTCGTTCCAGGTCACCCGCACGCTGCCTTCGGCGGGAAGCAGTCGGGGCACGCCGAAGGTCTGCAGCTGGTCGCCGTAGTCCGGGTGCGGTCTCGGGCCGCCGTGCAGGGTCGTTCCAGGCACGCTCAGGCGCACGATGAGCGACAAGGGAGACGCTTCCACGCGCCGGCAGGCAAGCTGGGGCAGGCTGTCGCGCTCGATTTCCCTGGGCAGGCTGCTGCACTCGAGGCTGGCTGCACGGGCGGCGTCTTCAGGCGGCTGGGGCGTTCCGCGGCCGTTGCCCTGGTGGCAGGCCACGCACGAATCCGCGTTCGAGGTGGGGCCGCGCCCCCACATGCCGCCTTCGAACCAGTAGAACACCCAGTGGGTGTTGAACAGCTTGTGGCCTTCGGCAAATTGCTTGCGACCCGTTTCATCGAGGGCTGCGACGGGCTGCAGATAAGCGGAGGGACCGGCATCGGCGACGGTCAGGCTGCCGGCGGACAAGGCGGCGGGAAGAAGGGATTCGTAGTCCGCGGCGACAAGCCAGCTCGCTGCCGCCGCGGACAGCGGCGCAGCCAAGAGAAAACGGCGCAACCATGTCGTTGGACGCATCGGGATTCCTCGAGCGGATGCCGGGCATTATGGCATCGGTCCGCGCAGTGCGGCGGGGCGGCTGGGTTAGCATAGAGCCCTTTCAGGAACGACAGACAGGATCAGCAGATGAAACCGGCACCCATCGCTCCGGAGGTTCTGGAGAAGCTCAAGCGAATCCCCACGGCCACCCTCGCAACCCAGCTGTTCAAGGCCGGTTTCCGTCACACCTATCTCGCCGGCGTGACGCCGATCAATCCCCATCTGCGCATGGCCGGCGAAGCGGCAACGGTGCGCTTCGTGCCCGCGCGGGAAGATCTGGCGAGCTTCGATGCGGTGGCTACCAACGAATACCCGCAGCGCAAGGCGATAGACGAGATCCTGCCGGGCCAGGTGCTGGTGCTGGATTGCCGCGGCATCAGTTCGGCCGCGGCGGCAGGGGAAATCCTGATGGCGCGCATCAGGGTGCGCGGCGCCGCGGGCGCCGTCACCGACGGCGCCATGCGCGACTATTCCGCGATCCGGAAGATGGATTTCCCGGTGTACTCGCAGGGCATGGCCGCGCCGGCCCACGTGCACCGTCACCTGGCGGTGGACATGAACGTTCCGATCGGCTGCGCGGACGTGCTGGTGATGCCCGGCGACATCATGGTCGGTGACGACGAGGGCGTGGTATGCGTGCCGCGCCAGGTCGCCGAAAAGGTCGCCCAAGGCGGGCTGGATCTCGAGGAGCTGGAGGCCTTCGTTCTGGAAAAAATCAAGGCCGGCGCGCCTCTGCGCGGCACCTATCCGCCCAACGAAGCCGTGAGAGCCGAGTACGAAGCCTGGAGGAAATCGAAGAAGTGAAGCGATGAACACGATACTGTTCGACCTCGGCGCGGTGCTGATCGACTGGAATCCACGCTATCTCTACCGGCCGCTGTTCAAGGGCGATGAAGCGGCGATGGAGCGCTTCCTCTGCGAAATCGTGCCGCCCGCCTGGAACCACGAGATCGATGCCGGAAAACCATTCGCGGATGCCGTGGCGGAACGGGTGCGCGTATATCCTGACCAGGCGGCGATGATCGCGCTCTGGAAGGACGGCTGGGCGAAGATGCTCCAGGGGGCGATTCCGGAAAGCGTGGAAATCCTCGCCGAGCTGCGTGCCCGCGGCTATCGCCTCTATGCGTTGACGAACTGGTCCGCGGAAACGTTTCCGCTGGCGCGGCAGCGCTTCGAATTCCTGAAATGGTTCGAGGACATCGTGGTTTCGGGTGAGGTGAGCCTGGCAAAGCCCGACCCGCGGATCTTCCGGTTGACCATAGAGCGCTGCCGCCTCGAGCCGGCGCAAACCCTGTTCATCGACGACAGCCTGCATAACGTGGAGGCCGGCCGCCAAGCCGGCCTGCATGCGTTGCATTTTCACAATCCGGCCGGGTTGCGCGATGACCTGACGAAGCTCGGGCTTTTATAGCCACTGGAGGCAACATGGATGCGACCAAAGTGAAATTCCTGGCTGTTCTGATTGCGGGAGCGATGCTGCTCGGCGTGATGCCGGCGGCCCGTTCGGCGGATGCCGTCAAGACGGTCTATCACCTGTCCGACGAACAAAGCGCAACGCTGGCGATGTTCAACATCTCCAACCATCTGACCGCCGATCCCGGCGCAAAAATCGTTCTGGTCGCGCTTTCTCGCGGCGTAAAGGTGTTGACGTTCGGCGCCCAGGATGCCACCGGACGGCCGTTTGCCGAGTGGGTCGACCAGCTCAGCGCGAAAGGCGTCGAATTCCGCATCTGCCAGAACAGCATGAATGCTTACAAGCTCACCCAGGCGGACCTGGTGGACAAGGTCCAGATCGTTCCCTCCGGCGTGGCCGAAATCGCGCGCCTGCAGAACCGCGAGGGCTATGCCTACATCCGGCCATGAGCAGCCTGCGCGGCTTGCGTCTCCCGGCAGGCGACACTAAGGGACGGGTTGGTGCAATGAAATTGTCCGACTGGCGATTCGATTCGCGAACACAGGCTTGTTGGCGCTGAATCCGTCCGCGCCGGCGCAGGGGCGAATTGTTAAAATGCAAGGCTTGTTTGACCGGCGGACAACGGTTTCCTGCCGCCGAATCCTTCAATCTTCGAAAGGAGTTCCGAATGCGCAGTTTCCTTATTGCAGTGGCCGCCAGTACGTTTGCGTTGGGCGCGTGCAAGACCACGGATCCATTCACCGGCGACGAAAAGTACGGCTCGACGACCAAGGGCGCCGCGATCGGTGCCGGCGCCGGCGCCGTAATCGGCGCCATCAGCGGCAAGGATGCGCAGGATCGCCGCAAGCGTGCCTTGATCGGGGCGGGCGTGGGTGCGCTCGCCGGTGGCGCCGTGGGGGCGTACATGGACAAGCAGGAGGCCGACTTGCGCAAGCAGATGGAGGGGACCGGTGTGTCGGTAACCCGCCAGGGCGACAACCTCATTCTCAACATGCCGGGCAACATTACCTTCCGCAGCGGCAGCGCAGACCTGAACGCCTCGTTCTACAAGGTTCTGGACGGTGTTGGGCTGGTCCTGAAAAAGTACGACAAGACCGTGATCGAGGTCGCCGGCCACACCGACAACGTCGGCGGGTCGGACTACAATCAGGCGCTGTCCGAGCGCCGGGCCGGTTCGGTGGCGCGGTACCTGACCGGCAAGGGCATCAAGCAGGAGCGCGTCATTACCATCGGTGGCGGCGAGAACCATCCGGTTGCGCGCAACGATACTGACGCCGGGCGCAGCCAGAACCGGCGTGTGGAATTGACGCTTCTCCCCCTGAAGCAGTAATCAAGGCTGAAAATCCATGAGCGTAACCAATGCAACACGCGCTGCGGAGCAATCCGTCACGACCCACCAGGACGCGGCTTATCAAAACCTGATCGGCGGCAAGTGGCAACCGGCATCGGACGGACGGACGCTCGACATGGTCAGTCCCAGCGATGGCCAGGTTTTCGCGAGGATCGCGCGCGGTACCGGGGCGGACGTGGACTCCGCCGTAAAAGCCGCTCGCCACGCCTTCGAGGAAGGCGCCTGGGGCAAGCTCACCGCCATCGAACGAGGCCGCCTGATGGCAAAACTGGGCGAGGCGATCCTGGCCAACCATGAAGAGCTTTCGCAATTGGAAGCCCGCGATTGCGGCAAACCAATGAAGCAGGCGCGCGCGGATATCACGGCGGCCGCCCGCTATTTCGAGTTCTACGGCGCCGCTGCCGACAAGGTGCACGGCGAAACCATTCCCTTCCTCGACGGCTACATGGTGACCATCCTGCGGGAAGCGAAAGGCGTGACCGGCCATATCATTCCCTGGAATTATCCGGCGCAGATGTTCGGCCGCAGCCTCGCGCCTGCGCTCGCGATGGGCAACGCCGTGGTCATGAAACCGGCGGAGGAAGCCTGCGTGGCACCGCTGCGGCTGGCGCAACTGGCGCAGGAGGCGGGTTTTCCGCCGGGCGCGCTGAACGTGGTGACCGGCATCGGCGAGGAGGCCGGCGCTGCGCTGGCGGCGCATCCCGGGATTGCGTTCCTGTCCTTCACCGGATCGCCCGAAGTCGGCACCCTGGTGCAAAAAGCGGCGGCGGAGAACCACATCGGCTGCACCCTCGAACTCGGCGGCAAGTCGCCGCAAATCGTTTTCGAGGACGCGGATTTCGATGCCGCGGTTCCCACGGTCGTGAATGCCATCGTCCAGAACGGCGGCCAGACCTGCTCGGCGGGCAGCCGCGTGCTGGTGCAGAAATCGATCTACGACCAATTTGTCACGGCAGTCGCCGCCCGCTTCAAGCTGCTCCGTGTCGGCAGCCACGCGATGGACCTGGATTGCGGCCCGCTGATATCGGCGAAGCAGAAGAAGCGCGTCCTGGGCTTCATCGAGCAGGCGAAAAAAGACGGCGTGCCGGTGCTGGCCGAAGCAAAGGTTGCCGACGGCACGCCTGCCGATGGCTTCTACGTGGCTCCGGTCCTGTTCGGCCCGGTGCCGCGCGAAAACCAGCTGGCCTGCGAAGAAGTGTTCGGGCCGGTCCTGTCGATCATTCCCTTCGATGACGAAGCCGACGCAATCAAGCTTGCCAATTCGACCGACTACGGCCTGGTCGCCGGGATCTGGACCCGCGATGGCGGCCGGCAGATGCGGGTGGCGAAGAAAATGCACTGCGGCCAGGTATTCGTGAACGGCTACGGCGCGGGCGGCGGCATCGAGCTGCCCTTCGGCGGCGTGAAGAAAAGCGGGCATGGCCGCGAAAAGGGCATGGAAGCCCTGCACGAGTTCTCGCACACCAAGACCATCGTTTTCAAACACGGATAACGACTACACCTCTCCCTCTCTCCGACCCGTCTCCCACCAGGGAAGGGCGGGCCTTGAAGCTCTACGTGGTCTCCCCTCTCCTTTGGCGGGAGACGGGTCGGGGAGGGGGGTGGTAGAGCATTGGAAAGATTCCCTTGTCCCTGATCAAACCTTTTCGAGGATTGCGACCCGCGTCGAACCGTGCCGCAGATGTCGCGGCGCCGCCCTATGACGTGCTGTCCTCGGAAGAGGCGCGGACCCGCGCGGCGGGCAAGCCGTGGAGCTTCCTGCATATCTCCAAGCCGGAAATCGATCTTCCGCCCGGCACCGATCCCTATGCGCCCCAGGTGTACGCCAAGGCGGCCGAGAACCTGAAACGCATGCTCGACGAGGGCGTTCTCCTTCGGGACGAGGAGCCCTGCTACTACGCCTATCGGCTGGTCATGGGCAAGCATTCGCAGACGGGGCTGGTCGCGGCGGCATCGGTCGAGGAATATGATCGGAACCGCATTCGCAAGCACGAGTTCACCCGACCCGACAAGGAAGACGACCGGGTGCGCCAGATCGAGGCGCTGAACGCGCAGACCGGGCCGGTGCTGCTGGCTTATCCCGAAGCGCCGGAAGTGGACGCGGCGCTGGCGGCAACGACCAGCGAGACGGCGGTTGCCGACGTCACGGCCGACGGCGGGGTGCGCCACACGGTCTGGAAAATCGACGATCCGGGCGCAATCGGAAAAATCGGCAGGGCCTTCGACGCGATGTCCGCCCTCTACATCGCCGACGGCCATCATCGTTCGGCCGCCGCCTCGCGCGTAGCCGCGGCCCGGCGGGGCCGGGGATCCGAGACGGCGGAACAATTTCTGGTCGTGGCGTTCCCGCACCACCAGATGCAGATCCTTCCGTACAACCGCGTGGTTGCCGACCTCCATGGGTTGAGCCGTGCGGAGTTCGTCTCGAAGCTCGGGCAGAGTTTCTCCGTCCATGCCGCCACGGGCCCGGTTGCGCCCGCGAAGCCAGGCGAGTTCGGCCTGTACCTGCCCGGCCAGTGGTACCGGCTCGCCATCCATCCCGCCCTGGTCCCGGGCCATGACCCGGTAGAGCGACTGGATGTCAGCCTGCTGGCGGATCGTGTCCTGGCGCCAATGCT
Source organism: Burkholderiales bacterium (assembly GCA_036384015.1). GTDB lineage: Bacteria > Pseudomonadota > Gammaproteobacteria > Burkholderiales > JACQAP01 > JACQAP01. Next base: position 3,954 of record DASVNF010000155.1, on the reverse strand, counting down.
GGGTATCGCGGACCAGCGCAGGGACAAGCGCATCGATTTCATCGGCGGGATTCGCGGCCTCCTGGAGCTGGAAAAGCGCGTCAATGGCGGCATGGCGGCGGCGTTTTCCCTGTATCCGACCCGCATGCAGGACCTGATGTCCGTGGCGGATGCCGGCGAAGTGATGCCGCCGAAATCCACCTGGTTCGAGCCAAAGCTGGCCGATGGACTGGTTTCGCATGTCCTGGATTGGAACACCGGGTTAACGGCGGCGTAGCATAGGGTTACACTAGGGACAAATTGGGCAGCAAGACCCGCTGTAAAGAGGATTCGAACCGATCGGATCCGGCGGGGCTAAAACAATTCGTAGTCAAGCGCCCAACCGGAGGAGCAATTTTGAAGCCCACCGATATTGCAGCGCCGGACTACTTCCACAAGGTGGTCGATTGTCAATGGGCGTGTCCCGCCCATACCCCTGTCCCCGAATACATCAGGCTGATCGCCTCCGGCCGTTACGGCGATGCCTACATGGTCAACTGGAAGTCCAATGTCTTCCCGGGAATCCTCGGCCGGACCTGTGACCGCCCCTGTGAGCCGGCCTGTCGGCGAGGTCGGGTCGAGGAGCACAACCAGGCCAGGCCGGAGCCGGTAGCGATCTGCCGCCTGAAGCGCGTTGCCGCCGACAACAAGGGCGACATCCGCGCGCAACTTCCCAAGGCCCCCGAACGGAAAAACGGCAAGCGTGTGGCCTGCATCGGCGCAGGTCCGGCATCGCTCACGGTCGCCCGCGACCTCGCCCCGCTCGGTTACGAAGTCGTCGTATTCGACCAGGATCCCAAGGCCGGCGGCATGATCCGCACCCAGATCCCGCGCTTCCGCCTGCCCGAAGAGGTGATCGACGAGGAAGTCGGCTATGCGCTGGGCACCGGCGTGGAATTTCGCGGCGGCGTGCGCATCGACAGCATGAAAAAGCTGCTGGCGGAGGACTTCGACGCGGTCTTCGTCGGTTCCGGCGCCCCGCGCGGACGCGACCTCGATCTGCCGGGCCGCAAGGAAGCGGCAAAAAACATCCACATCGGCATCGACTGGCTGTCGTCCGTCTCCTTCGGCCATGTTTCCTCGATCGGCCGGCGCGTCATCGTCCTCGGCGGCGGCAATACCGCGATGGACTGCTGCAGGACTTCCCGCCGGCTCGGCGGCGACGACGTGAAGGTCATCGTCCGCAGCGGGTTCGAGGAAATGAAAGCCAGCCCCTGGGAAAAGGAGGACGCGATGCACGAGGGCATCCCCATCCTCAATTACCTGGTGCCGAAATCCTTCGAACACCACGGCGGAAAGCTGACCGGCATGACATTCGAGAGGGTCAAGGCCGTGTTCGACGACAAGGGCCGGCGCAAGCTGATGCCCACCGGCGAGCCCGACCAGCGCTTCGAATGCGACGACGTGCTCGTCGCCGTCGGCCAGGAGAACTCTTTTCCCTGGATCGAACGCGACGCCGGCATCGAATTCGACCAGTCCGGCATGCCGGTGGTCGACAAAGCCACCTTCCAGTCCTCGCAGCCCAGGGTGTTCTTCGGCGGCGATGCGGCATTCGGACCGAAGAACATCATCTGGGCGGTCGCCCACGGCCACGACGCCGCCATCTCGATCGACAAGCTCTGCAACGGCGAGGACGTGCGGATGCGGCCGCCGCCGACGGTCAGCCTGACCAGCCAGAAAATGGGCATCCACGAGTGGAGCTACGACAACGACATCTCCGGTGAGGTGCGCCACAAGGTGCCGCTCAAGGACCAGGTCATCGCGCTGAAGAGCATCAAGGTCGAGGTCGAACTGGGCTTCGATGCGAAGACGGCGTTCGCGGAGGCGCAACGCTGCCTGAACTGCGACGTGCAGACGGTATTCACGCCGCCCCTCTGCATTGAATGCGACGCCTGCGTCGACATCTGTCCGATGGACTGCATCACGTTCACCGAGAACGGGGAGGAGCCGGACCTGCGCAGGCGGCTCAATGCCCCGGCGCTGGAGTTGTCGCAGGACATCTATGTGTCGGACATCCTGAAAACCGGGCGCATCATGGCCAAGGACGAGGACGTTTGCCTGCATTGCGGCCTCTGCGCCGAGCGCTGCCCGACCAGCGCCTGGGACATGCGCAAATTCCTGTTGAACGTCACGCACGCGGGGCCGGCATGTCGCAGCTCAAGATAAACGACTTCGTCGTCAAGTTCGCGAACGTCAACGGATCGGGCTCGGCCTCGGCCAATCAGCTGTTCGCCAAATCCATCCTGCGGATGGGGGTGCCGGTCAGCCCCCGCAATATTTTCCCCTCCAATATCCAGGGGCTGCCGACCTGGTATGAGGTGCGCGTTTCCGAAGCGGGCTATCTGGGCGCGCGCGGCGGCGTCGACCTGATGGTGGCAATGAACCCCCAGACCTGGGACAAGGACGTGCTTGGCATCGATCCGGGTGGCTATCTGTTCTACGATTCGACCAAGCCCCTGCCGAAGTCGAAATTCCGCGAGGACATCCATGTCATCGGCGTCCCCCTGACGGACATCTGCAATCAGGCGTATTCCGATCCGCGCCAGCGCCAGCTGTTCCGCAACATCATCTACGTGGGCGCCCTCGCGGCATTGCTGGACATGGACATCGCCGAAATCGAGAAGCTGATCGGCGAACAGTTCAAGGGCAAGGACAAGCTGATCGCGCCGAACATCCGGGCGCTGCACATGGGACGAGACTACGCGAAAGCGAATTTCGAATGCCCGATCGCATTGCGCGTGCGTCGCGCTGCCGGCGTGGGCGACCGCATATTCCTCGACGGCAATGCCGCGGCGGCACTGGGTTGCGTCTACGGCGGCGCGACCGTTGCGGCCTGGTACCCGATCACGCCGTCTTCCAGCTTGGCGGAAGCGTTCGCGCGCCAATGCAATGCGTATCGAAAAGACGCGGCCGGCGGCAATCGTTACGCCGTGATCCAGGCCGAGGACGAACTGGCCTCCATCGGCATGGTCATCGGCGCGAGCTGGAATGGCGCCCGCGCCTTCACCTGTACCTCCGGGCCCGGCATCTCCCTGATGCAGGAGTTCATCGGCCTGGCTTATTTCGCCGAGATTCCTGCGGTTATTTTCGACGTCCAGCGTGGAGGTCCTTCGACCGGGATGCCGACCCGCACGCAACAGGCCGATATGCTTGCCTGCGCGTATGCGTCGCACGGGGACACCAAGCACGTGCTGCTGTTGCCGGAGGATCCCGCCGAAAGCTTCGATTTCGCGGCGGACGCGTTCGACATAGCGGAACGGCTGCAGACTCCCGTATTCGTGATGCTCGACCTCGACATCGGCATGAACGAACGCCTCAGCAGGCCCCTGGCGTGGGACGATGCGCGCCGCTATGACCGGGGGAAGGTGGCGAGTTTCGACGATCTGGAATCGGGCAGGGAATTCGGACGGTACCTGGACACGGACGGCGACGGCATCACCTACCGCACTTATCCAGGCACGCATCCTTCCCGCGGCGCATTCTTCACCCGCGGCACGACAAAAGACCGCTACGCGAAGTACAGCGAGGCGGGGCCGGATTACCTCGACAACATGCAACGGCTGCTGCGCAAGTTCGAAACGGCGAAGGAACTGCTGCCCAAGCCGATTGCACGGCCGGCGCTGCAGCCCACCCGGCTGGGCGTGATCTACTACGGTTCGACCAGTCCTGCAATGCAGGAGGCCCTCGATGTCCTCGAGCAACAGGGGCTGCATCTGGACGCGCTGCGGGTGCGCGCCTTTCCGTTCCACGAACAAGTCGGCGATTTTATCGCCGAGCACGATCATGTTTTCGTCGTCGAGCAGAACCGCGACGCCCAGCTGCGCATGCTGCTCGTCAACGAATGCGCGATCGATCCCGCGCGGTTCATTTCCATCCTCCATTATGACGGTACGCCGATTACGGCCCGCTTCATCACGGGCGCAATTGCGGAGCGTC
>DASVNF010000154.1:0-15941 GCA_036384015.1 Burkholderiales bacterium | reverse complement strand
GTTGACGCCGGCTTCGCCCTCGCCCGACAGGCGGATGCGGTCGCCTTCGTCCACACCTGCGGGAATTTTCACCGACAGCGTCTTCTGGTGCTTCACGCGTCCGGCGCCGCTGCAGGTCGCGCAGGGATTCTGCACCACCTTGCCGCTGCCGTGGCATTTCGGGCAAGTCTGCTGGATCGAGAAGAAACCCTGGGTCATGCGCACTTGGCCATGACCGCCGCAGGTCGCGCAAGCGGTGGGCTGCGTGCCGGGCTTGGCGCCGGTGCCCTTGCAGGTCTCGCACTCCTGCATGGTCGGTATGCGGATGCGCGTTTCGGTCCCGTGAGCGGCCTCCTCGAGCGCGATCTCGAGGTTGTAGCGCAGGTCGGCGCCCCGGTAGACGCTGGAGCGCTGGCGGCCGCCGCCGAAGATGTCCCCAAAGATGTCGCCGAATGCATCGGCGAAACTGCCGAAGCCGGCGCCTGCGCCCATTCCCGCCTGATCGACCCCAGCGTGGCCATACTGATCGTAGGCCGCCCGCTTGGTGGATTCGCAGAGCACCTCGTAGGCCTCCTTGGCCTCCTTGAACAGCTCTTCCGATTTCGGGTTATCCGGATTGCGGTCCGGATGGTGTTTCATGGCCAGCTTCCGGTAGGCCTTCTTGATGTCTTCCTCGGAAGCGTCGCGGTTCACACCGAGCACTTCGTAGTAGTCGCGCTTAGCCATTCAAATAGCCTTCCCCGCCGATTGCACTGCGATACGCAACGGCGCCAGGGGTGAGCCCGACAACCCGCTCACCCCTGGCGCCTTGCTATTGCGGCATTTAAGCCGATTTTTTCTTGTCTTTCACTTCTTCGAATTCGGCGTCCACCACATTGCCTTCATCAGCCTGGCCGGCCGCGGGTTCGCCCTGCGTTTCCGGACCGGCGCCTTCCGGCTGCGGCTGCTGTTGTGCGTACATCTTCTCCGCCAGCTTGTGCGAGGCTTCCGCGAGGGCCTTGGATTTGGCTTCGATCTGGTCCTTGTCCCCGCTCTTGAGTGCTTCCTCGGCCTCCTTGATCGCCGCCTCGATGCGCGACTTCTCGTCGGCCGACACCTTGTCGCCATGCTCGGCGAGCGTTTTCTTCACCGCATGGATCATGGCGTCCGCCTGGTTGCGTGCTTCCACCACCTCCCGGGCCTTGCGGTCCTCGTCGGCGTGGGCTTCCGCGTCCTTCACCATGCGCTGGATCTCGTCTTCCTTGAGGCCCGAGTTCGCCTGGATCTTGATCTTGTTTTCCTTCCCGGTGGCCTTGTCCTTCGCCGACACGTGCAGGATGCCGTTGGCGTCGATGTCGAAGGTGACCTCGATCTGCGGCATGCCGCGAGGCGCCGGCGGAATGTCGGTCAGGTTGAACTGGCCGAGGCTCTTGTTGCCGGCCGACATTTCGCGTTCGCCCTGCAGCACATGGATCGTCACGGCGGTCTGGCTGTCGTCGGCGGTCGAGAACACCTGCTGCGCCTTGGTCGGGATCGTCGTATTTTTCTGGATCAGCTTGGTCATCACGCCGCCCAGGGTCTCGATGCCCAACGACAACGGCGTCACGTCGAGCAGCAGCACGTCCTTGACGTCGCCCTGCAGCACGCCGGCCTGGATTGCCGCCCCGATCGCCACCGCTTCATCCGGGTTGACGTCCTTGCGCGGTTCCTTGCCGAAAATCTCCTTCACCTTGTCCTGCACCTTCGGCATGCGCGTCATGCCGCCGACCAGGATGACGTCGGAGATGTCGTCGATCTTCACGCCCGCATCCTTGATGGCGATGCGGCAGGGTTCGATGGTCTTCTGGATCAGCTCCTCGACCAGGCTCTCGAACTTGGCGCGGGTGATTTTGATTGCCAGGTGCTTGGGACCGGACGCATCCGCCGTGATGTAGGGCAGGTTGATCTCGGTCTGCTGGCTGGAAGAAAGCTCGATTTTCGCCTTCTCCGCCGCTTCCTTCAGGCGCTGCAGCGCGAGCACGTCCTTGCGCAGGTCGATGCCCTGTTCCTTCTTGAACTCGTCGGCCAGGTAGTCCATCAGGCGCTGGTCGAAGTCTTCGCCGCCGAGGAACGTGTCGCCATTGGTGGAAAGCACCTCGAACTGATGCTCGCCGTCGACTTCGGCGATTTCGATGATTGAAACGTCGAACGTGCCGCCGCCGAGGTCATAGACGGCAACCTTGCGATCGCCTTCCTTCTTGTCCATGCCGAAGGCGAGCGCCGCCGCAGTCGGCTCGTTGATGATGCGCTTGACGTCGAGACCGGCAATGCGGCCGGCGTCCTTGGTGGCCTGGCGCTGCGAGTCGTTGAAGTAGGCCGGTACGGTGATCACCGCTTCGGTGACCGGCTCGCCGAGGTAGTCCTCGGCGGTTTTCTTCATTTTCATCAGGACCTGCGCCGAGACTTCCGGCGGCGAGAGCTTCTTGCCGCGGACTTCGATCCAGGCGTCGCCATTGCTGTTCTGGGTGATCTTGTAGGGCATCAGGTCGATGTCCTTCTGCACCTCTTTCTCGGTGAACCGGCGCCCGATCAGGCGCTTCACCGCGAAAATGGTGTTCTTCGGATTGGTCACCGCCTGGCGCTTGGCCGGCGCGCCCGTCAGGACTTCACCGTCTTCCATGTACGCGACGATCGAAGGGGTCGTGCGCGCGCCTTCGGAGTTTTCTATGACCTTGGGCTGGCCGTTCTCCATGACGGCTACGCAGGAGTTCGTGGTGCCGAGGTCGATGCCGATGATTTTTGCCATGATGCTTCCTTTGCTCGAAAAGTGAATGCTCTTTGCGCTTGAAGATTAGGCCGGGTCGGCTGAAATCAAGCGGAATTCCTGGGTTTGGCGATGCTCACCAGCGCCGGGCGGATGACGCGGTCGTTCAGCAGGTAACCTTTCTGCAGCACACCCACAACGGAATTGGGCTCGGCATCGGATTCGACCATGCTGATGCCCTGGTGCTTATGGGGATCGAATTTTTCCCCCAACGGATTGAGCTCCGTGATCGAGAATTTCTCGAACGCCGCGGTGAGCTGCTTGAGCGTGAGTTCCACCCCGCTCCTGAGCGCTTCCGGGGCCGCATTCTGGGTCGCCAGCGCGGCCTCGAGGCTGTCGCGCACCGGCAGCAGTTCCGAGGCGAAGCTTTCCAGGGCGTACTTGTGGGCATTGGCGACATCTGTCTGGGCGCGCTTGCGGATGTTTTCCGCGTCGGCCTTGGCCCGCAGCCACGCTTCCTGGTTTTCCCGGGCGGACGTTTCGGCCTTTTTCAGCAGATCTTCCAGGCCGGTCGCGCCCTCGGCTGCCCTGGCATCGTTTGCCGCCGTGTCCGGCTCATCGGACAGCGGCTCCATGCGCGGGTCTATTTTTTCGTGGTCCTGCATTCCGTCCTCCTGATTCGAAGCCCTACCGACATGGGGGCGTCGCCCGGCTATTCAACCCCCGGCCGTAGGGGCCTCGGAAGAGCGACGTTAGGAAGGGCTTACTTGGGGCTGCGGCCACTTCCATGCAAGGCGAGCCGATGCGACTATACTGGCGGCCGGTTGGGGCGGCAGACCCCGGCATCGAGGAGAAAAGCAATGCGCAAAATACTTTGTCTCGGGCTGCTGGCAGCCGCGATTTCCCCGGTATTGGCGACGGCCGAACCGCTCACGCGGGTGCATGCCAGCTACTACTATATAGACGGTTCATCGGCCACCGTGCTGGCCGCCCAGCTCGAACAGACCGGTCCCAAGGATGAGCAGGGCAAGCGCTTTCCCGGCAAGACCCGCTGGGATGTGCAGTGGCAATTCAACCACCAGCAGGAAGGCGAGACCTGCGGCGTGAAGGATGTGGTGGTGGCCGTCGGCATTGCCCAGAACATGCCGAAATGGCGTGGCGCAGACAAGCCGGGGGCACGGCCCTGAAGGCGCGCTGGCAGAAGTTTCAGGAAGCCCTGAAGCGCCACGAAGAGACGCACAAGGAACACGGCATGAAAGCCGGCGCGGAAATCGAGAAGGCGTTGCTGGCGCTCAAGCCCGCCAGCAATTGCGAGGACCTCGACAAGGCGGCCAACGCCGCCGGTGAGCGGGTGGTGGAGAAGTACCGGAAGCTGGATGCGGACTACGACCGCAGCACCGATCACGGCCGCAAGCAGGGCGCGACCCTGTTGTGACTACCGATTGGCGCCGAGGGCCGTTGCGCGCATGCGGCTGGCCTCGGCCGCTCGCAGGATCGCCGCCGGATCCGCTTCCGCCGCCGCCCAGCCGTGCAGGTTCTCCGCGGCTATGCCGGCCAGCGCCTCGATCCACTCGTGGCGCTCGTTCAGGCAGGGGATGAGGTTGAATTCCTCGCCGCCGGCCTGAAGGAAAGCGGCCTTGTTCTCGATGCCGATCTCCTCCAGGGTTTCCAGGCAGTCGGCGACGAAGCCCGGACAGACTACGTCCAGCCTTTTCAGCTTGCGTTTGCCCAGCTCGACGACAGTCTCCATCGTGTAGGGCTTGAGCCATTCGGTACGGCCGAACCTGGACTGGAACGTGACCGCGTACTGCTCCGGTTTCAACCCCAGCTCTTCGGCGAGCATGCGGGCCGTCTTCTGGCACTCGCAATGATAGGGGTCGCCCCGCGCCAGCGTGAACTTCGGCACACCGTGGAAACTCATGACCAGTTTGTCCGGCCGGCCATTGGTCATCCAGTAATCGCCCACGGACTTCGCCAGCGCGGCGATGTAGCCCGGATGATCGTGGTAATGCTTGATCAGGCGCAGTGCCGGCAAATTGCGCATGTTCGCGAGGCTGCCGAAGACCGCGTCGTAGATGCTGGCGGTCGTGCTCATGGAGTACTGCGGATACAACGGCAGCACCAGTATCCGGTCGCAGCCGGCCTGGCGCAGTTCACGCAATGCCTTCGCCACCGGGGGATCGCCGTAGCGCATGGCCCAGGCGACCGCATGCGGCGTCTTCAATCTCCCGCCCAGATAACCGCGCAGCAGCAAGGCCTGCTTCGCCGTATGCACTGCCAGGGGCGAACCTTCCTTCGACCAGATCTTCGCGTACTTCGCCGCGGATTGCCTTGGCCGGGTGTTGAGGATGAACAGATTGAGAATCAGCCACCAGGGCAGGCGGGGAATCTCGACGACGCGAGGGTCGGACAGGAATTCCCTTAGGTAGGACTTCACCGCTTTTGCAGTCGGGGCGGCCGGGGTGCCCAGGTTCACCAGCAGGATGCCGGTTTTGGCGAGGTTGCCGTGCTGGTGGTCGGGTTCGGGAAGAAAAGGCACGCAGGAAAAACCTCAGGAGTGAGAGGCGGGAAATAGAGGCCGGACCACGATCGCGCCTCGTCCCGGCGTCCTCAAGCGTCGTTCCAGTGCTGCGACAGGGCGCTGGAAAGCAGCTTCGCGGTGATGTCGACGATGGGGATCACGCGCTCATAAGCCATGCGGGTGGGGCCGATGACGCCCACTGTTCCCACCACCTGGCCATCCACTTCATAAGGCGCCGTGACGACGCTGCATTCGTCCAGCGGCACCAGTCCCGATTCCCCGCCGATGAATATCTGCACGCCCTGCGCCCGGCTGCTGACGTCGAGCAGCTGCAGCAGGCTGGTCTTCTGCTCGAACATGTCGAACAGCTTGCGCAGGCTGGTCATGTTCGACGAGAGATCCTGCACGTGCAGCAGGTTGTGTCCCCCCGAAAGCACGTAGTCCTCGGAGTTCCGGGTCATGACTTCGGTGCCGGCGTTCAGCGCCTGGGTCATCAACTGGGTCATATCCTCGCGCAGCTGGCGCAATTCGTCCCGCACGCGCAGCTTGATCTCGTCGAAGGTCAGCCCCGCGTAATTCTGGTTGAGGAAATTGGCGGCTTCCGTCAGCTCGGACGCCTTGTATGTCTTGTCGGTGAGAATGATCCGGTTCTGCACGTCGCCGTCCGGCGCGACGATGATGAGCAGGATGCGTTTTTCGGACAGGCCGAGGAATTCGATGTGGCGGAAGGCCGCGCTGGCCCGCTTCTTCGGCGTCATGACCACGCCGGCGAAACGGGTGAGGTCCGAAAGCAGGTGCGAAGCCTGCGTCACCAGTTGCTGGGAGTTGTTCGGTTGCAGTTGTCCTTCAAGCTGCTCGATTTCCACCTGGTCGAGCGGGCGCACTTTCAGCAGCGTGTCGACGAAGAAGCGATAGCCGCGCGCCGTGGGAATCCGGCCCGCCGACGTATGCGGACTGGCGATGAACCCGGATTCCTCAAGGTCCGCCATGATGTTGCGGATGCTGGCGGGGCTCAGGTCGAGGCCGGAAAAGCGCGACAGCGCCCGCGATCCGATCGGCTGGCCATCGGCTATATAGCGCTCGACAAGCATCTTCAGCAGGATCTGGGCGCGCTCGTTGATCACGGGTTCGTTTGCGGACATGCGGCCATTCTACAAACCTTTGCGCCCCGCCGACAGCAGCCCGGCATGACGCTTTTCGTAGGCGGCGGCAGCGGGGGAAATGTGTTTTAATTCAAGCCATGTCCAACGCCTTCAACACGGTCGCGCTGATCGGCAAATACAAAAGCCCGGAAATCGCCGCGCCTTTGCTGAAGCTCGCCGATTTCCTGCGCAGCCGCGGCATCAAGGTCCTGCTGGATCCCCTTACCGCGGCGCATGTCGGCAAGACCGAGTATTCGGTTCTGCCGCTCGAGGAAGCGGGTCGCGCCGCCGACCTTGCCATCGTCATCGGCGGCGACGGCACCATGCTCAACATCGCCCGTACTTTCGCCCCCTTCGACGTTGCGCTGGTGGGCATCAACCAGGGCCGCCTCGGATTTCTGACGGACCTGTCGATGAATGCGATGCTCGAGGCCATCGGCTCCATCCTCGACGGCAATTTCGCCACCGAATCCCGGATGCTGCTGCAGGCTGAAGTGGTCAGCGGCGGGGACAAAGTCCTCGACGTGGTCGCATTCAACGATGTGTCGGTCAACAAGGGCGCCGAAGGCAGCCTGATAGAAATCGAAGTGCAGATCGATGGCCGCTTCGTCTACAACCTGAGGTCGGACGGCCTGATCGTGGCTTCGCCCACCGGCTCGACGGCCTATGCCCTGTCCTCCGGCGGACCGATCCTGCACCCGAGCCTCAATGTCATCGGCCTGGTGCCGGTGTGCCCGCATACCCTGTCGAACCGGCCGATCGTGGTCAATGGTGAATCGGTCATCGAGATCCTGATCTACAAGGCTGCCGATGCGCGCGCCCATTTCGACAGCCATTCGCACCACGAACTGAAGGAACGCGACAAGGTGATCGTCAGGCGGTGTCCGCACGCGATCCGCCTGCTGCATCCCGCCGGCTACAACTATTACCACATGCTGCGCGAAAAGCTCCATTGGAGCGAAACCCTGTAGCTTCCCGATTGCCCGTCCTTGCATGCTGCGCAGCCTGAGCATCCGCGATTTCGTCATTGTCGACAAACTCGACCTGGAGTTTGCCGGAGGTTTTACCGTGCTCACCGGCGAGACCGGTGCCGGCAAATCCATCCTGATCGATGCGCTCGCCACCGTGCTGGGGGAACGGGCGGAGACGGGCCTGGTGCGCGACGGACGCGAGAAGGCCGAAGTCAGCGCCGAGTTCGACATCGGCGATTCCGGCGCGGTGGCCGATTATCTGCAGGAAAACGATCTTTCCGGCGACGAGGAAGGCTGCCTGCTCCGCCGCGTGGTAGAGGCCTCGGGCCGATCGCGCGCCTACGTGAACGGCCGGCCGGCGACGGTGCAGCAGTTGAAGGAGATCGGCGAATTCCTGGTGGACATCCACGGCCAGCATGCCCATCAGTCCCTGATGCGCGCGCCCGCGCAACGCGATCTGCTTGACGGCTACGCCGGCAACGGGACGCTGGCCTCGGAAGTGGCGGCGGCCTTTCGCGAGTGGCAGGCAATCCGGCAACGCCGGGTGGCGCTGGAAACGGACGCGCAGGCGCTGGCGGCGGAGCGCGAGCAATTGGAGTGGCAGGTGCAGGAACTCGATGCGCTCGGATTCCGCGCGGACGAATGGGAAGAACTGCAGACCGAGCACAAGCGCCTGGCGCATGCCGCCAGCCTGATCGAGGCGGTGGAATACGGGCTGGAAGCGCTGTCCGAGGGAGAAGCCTCGGCACTTTCCGCCGTGACCTCGGTCAGCGGCAAGCTGAACAACCTCATCGACTACGATCCGTTGCTGAAGGATGTCATGGAAGTGCTGGAGCCGTCGAGGATCCAGCTCCAGGAGGCCGTCTACAGCCTGCGGCACTACCAGCAGCGGCTGGAACTCGATCCCAAACGGCTGCGCGATGTCGAGGCCCGGCTCGATGCCGTGCACACGGCGGCGCGCAAGTTCAAGCTCCAGATCGCCGACATCCCCGGCCGCCTGGAGAAAATGAAAGCGCGCCTGGCGGAACTGGAAACCGGATCCGATCCCGCGGCCTTGCGCGAGCGGGAAGCCAGGGCCGAGGCGGGTTACCGGGAGCGCGGCAAGAAGCTATCGGCTGCCCGCAAGAAGGCGGCCGGCGATCTGGCAAAGAAAGTCAGCGCTTCGATGCAGGAACTGGCAATGGGCGGCGGGGTTTTCGGGATTGCGCTGAATCCCCTGGCCGAAGGCAGTGCCCACGGCCTGGAGCAGGTCGAGTTCCTGGTTTCCGGCCACGCCGGTTCGACACCCCGGCCCATGGCGAAGGTGGCATCCGGAGGGGAGTTGTCGCGCATCAGCCTTGCCATCCAGACGGTCACCAGCCAGGTTGCCGCCGTTCCGACGCTGATATTCGATGAAGTGGATGCCGGCATCGGCGGCCGGGTCGCCGAGATTGTGGGCCGCATGCTCCGGGACCTGGGCAGGCGGCATCAGGTGATGTGCGTCACGCACCTTCCGCAGGTCGCGGCGGCGGGAGATCAGCAATGGCAGGTCGCAAAGACGGCCGCGAACGGCAAGGTCGCCAGCCAGGTATCGTTACTGGACCGCGCCGCGCGCGTGGAAGAGATCGCGCGCATGCTGGGCGGCGTGAAAATCACCGAAACCACGCGCAAGCATGCGGCGGAGATGTTGGGAAACGCGAAAGGGACAAGGGGCTGAGGGAGCACCCACAGGGTCCGAAAAGCGAGGTGAGGGATTAAATCGGGCCTCGCCTACAATTCGCGCTTGACCTTGTTCGGACAGTTGACCTTGACGCAGTCGGCGTAAAGCTGCAGCGAATGTTCGTGGATGTTGAAGCCGCGGTCCTTGGCGATCTTCGCCTGGCGGCGCTCGATCTCCGCGTCGAAGAACTCCTCCACCATGCCGCACTGGATGCAGACCAGATGGTCGTGGTGTCCGCCCTGGTTCAGTTCGAATACGGCCTTGCCGGACTCGAAGTGATGGCGAATGAGCATGCCAGCCTGCTCGAACTGCGTGAGCACGCGGTAGATGGTCGCCAGGCCGATCTCCATGCCCTCGTTCAGCAGCATCTTGTAGACGTCTTCAGCCGTGAGATGGCGGACATCGCTGTTCTCGAACAGGTTGAGGATCTTCAGGCGCGGAAGCGTTGCCTTCAAACCGATGTTCTTGAGGTCGCTGGATGAGCTCATGAGCTGATTGGGACTCGGGCGGGACTGACAAGGTCAGCCAAGACAATTTATCATACGGCTTTAGCCCCCATTTGAAAACCGTGACCCGAATGCGTTATCTCCTGCTTCTCCCGCTGCTGCTCGCCGGCTGCATGCTGGCGCCGCACAAGATCGACATCCAGCAGGGCAACTACGTGGACCAGGAGATGGTCGACAAGCTCAAGCCCGAGATGACGCGCTCGCAAGTGCGATTCATTCTCGGTACGCCGCTGGTTGCCGACCCCTTCCATCCGAATCGCTGGGACTACGTCTACATGACGGGCAAGGCCGGCAAGGTGCGCAGCCAGCGCAAGATCACCGTCGTCTTCGACGGCGACAAGCTGAAGCAGGTCGAGGGCGACGTCGGCGAAAAGGAAAGACTCACGCAGGCGCCGGTCGAGACCGGCAATCCCTGAACTTGCCGACCCTCGCCACGTTACAGGGCAACCAATGACCACCCAGCAGATCGCGATCGCCGGCAGTTCCGGACGCATGGGTCGCGCGCTGATCGAAGCCGTCGCCCGGTCGGGTGATTTCCGGCTGAAAGCCGCGCTGGAAGTGCCCGGCAGCCCCGCGCTGGGCAACGATGCGGGCGAGCAGGTCGGCGCACATTGCGGGATCCCGATTTCCGCAGACCTGGAGCGTGCGTTGCCAGGATGCGATGTCCTGGTCGATTTCACCCGGCCGGAAGGTACGCTCGCTCATCTCGATCTGTGCCGCAAGCTTGGCGTGAGGATGGTGATCGGCACCACGGGCTTCAATGCGGAACAGAAGCAGCGCATCGCCGAAGCGGCGAAAGCCATCGCGATCGTCATGGCACCCAACATGAGCGTCGGCGTGAACCTGACCTTCAAGCTGGCGGAGCTTGCAGCCAGGGTGCTCAACGAAGGTTACGACGTCGAAATCATCGAAGCGCATCACCGCCACAAGGTGGATGCGCCGTCCGGAACCGCGCTGCGCCTGGGCGAAGTCATTGCCGCAGCGCTTGGTCGCGATCTTGCAACGGACGCCGTTTACGGCCGCGAAGGCGTGACCGGCGAGCGCAAGGCCTCGACCATCGGCTTTGCGACGATTCGCGGCGGCGACATCGTCGGCGACCATACCGCGTTGTTCGCGGGAACGGGCGAACGCGTGGAAATCACCCACAAGGCCGCCAGCCGCGCCACGTTCGCGCTGGGCGCGTTGCGCGCAGCCCGCTATCTGGCCGGCCGGAAATCCGGTCTGTTCGACATGCAGGACGTCCTGGGACTGAAGTAGGCCAACATCCAACGTTGCCCGGGCCGGGCCGTTCCTCTATAATGGCCGGTCATGGAAGCGGGGGGGGCGCGTGCCTCTCCCGCTTTCCATGTGTAGTCCTCGGAACCGCATTTTCGGGAGTCACCTTGCCTGCGCTCGACCGTCAGCCCGCCATACTCGTGCTCGCCGACGGCACGGTATTCCGCGGGTACTCCATCGGCGCGGACGCCCACACCTCCGGCGAAGTGGTGTTCAACACCGCGATGACCGGCTATCAGGAAATTCTTACCGATCCGTCGTACTGCAGGCAGATCGTCACGCTGACTTATCCCCACATCGGCAACGTGGGCGCGAATCCGGAGGACGAAGAAGCCGCGAAGGTATTCGCCGCCGGGCTTGTCATCCGCGACCTTCCGATCCTTGCCAGCAACTTCCGCAGCAAAATCGACCTGCCGGAGTACTTGCGCGCCCACGGCATTCCCGGCATCGGCGGCATCGATACCCGCAAGCTCACGCGGATCCTGCGCGAGAAGGGCGCCCAGGGAGGCTGCCTGATGGGCGGCAAGGTCGACGAGGTTTTCGCGCTGGAGCAAGCGCGCGCCTTTCCCGGGCTCGCGGGGATGGACCTCGCAAAAGTCGTCAGTTGCGACAAAGCCTATGAATGGAACCAGACCGAGTGGGCGCTGGGCCAGGGCTTCGGCGCGCAAACCTCACCGAAGTACCACGTCGTGGCTTACGACTACGGCGTCAAGCGCAACATCCTGCGCAAGCTGGCCCACCGGGGCTGCAAGCTGACCGTGCTGCCTGCGCAGACGCCGGCGGAACAGGCGCTGGCGCTCAAGCCCGACGGCGTGTTCCTCTCCAACGGTCCCGGCGATCCTGAGCCCTGCGACTACGCCATCAAGGCAATCCGCAAGTTCCTCGACGCGCGCGTGCCGACTTTCGGCATCTGCCTCGGCCATCAGCTGCTGGGGCTGGCCAGCGGCGGGCGCACCCTGAAAATGAAGTTCGGCCACCACGGCGCCAACCACCCGGTGCAGGACCTCGACAGCGGACGCGTGATGATCACCAGCCAGAATCACGGCTTCGCCGTGGACGCGGCGACTCTGCCGGCGAACGTGAAAGTGACGCACGTCTCGTTGTTCGACGGGAGCCTGCAGGGGTTCGCACGCACGGACACGCCCGCCTTCTGTTTCCAGGGCCATCCGGAAGCCAGCCCCGGGCCGCATGACGTGGACTATCTGTTCGACCGCTTCATCCGGATGATCGAACAGAACAGGCCGCACCGCTGACCGCGGCGATCAAACCATGCCAAAGCGCACAGACATCAAGAGCGTCCTGATCATCGGCGCCGGTCCCATCGTGATCGGCCAGGCCTGCGAGTTCGATTATTCCGGCGCGCAGGCCTGCAAGGCGCTGCGCGAAGAGGGGTACCGCGTCATCCTGGTGAATTCCAATCCGGCCACCATCATGACCGACCCCGAGATGGCGGACGTCACCTACATCGAGCCGATCAGCTGGCAGATGCTGGAAAAAGTCATCGCCATCGAAAGGCCGGATGCGCTGCTGCCGACGATGGGCGGCCAGACCGCGCTCAACTGCGCACTGGACCTGGCGCGCGAGGGCGTGCTGCAGAAATACGATGTCGAGATGATCGGCGCCTCCAAGGAGGCGATCGACAAGGCCGAGGACCGCGAGAAATTCAAGAAGGCCATGACCGCGATCGGCCTCGCCAGCCCGCGCTCTTCCATTGCCCACAGCCTGGAAGAGGCGATGCAGGTACAGGCCATGGTCGGATTTCCGACCATCATCCGCCCGTCCTTCACGCTCGGCGGCACCGGCGGCGGCATTGCCTACAACAAGGAGGAATTCGTCACCATCTGCGAGCGCGGGCTCGACGCCTCGCCCACCCACGAACTGCTGATCGAGGAGTCGGTGATCGGCTGGAAAGAGTTCGAGATGGAGGTGGTGCGCGACCGCAAGGACAATTGCATCATCGTCTGCTCGATCGAGAACTTCGACCCGATGGGCATCCACACCGGCGATTCGATCACCGTGGCGCCGGCGCAGACGCTCACCGACAAGGAATACCAGATCATGCGCAACGCATCGATCGCGTGCCTGCGCGAGATCGGTGTGGACACGGGCGGCTCGAACGTGCAGTTCGGCATCAATCCGGAAGACGGGCGCATGGTCATCATCGAGATGAACCCGCGCGTTTCCCGGTCATCGGCGCTGGCTTCCAAGGCCACGGGTTTCCCGATCGCCAAGATCGCGGCCAAGCTGGCGGTCGGCTACACGCTCGACGAACTGAAGAACGACATCACCGGCGGCGCGACGCCCGCGTCGTTCGAACCGACCATCGATTACGTGGTCACCAAGATCCCGCGTTTCGCCTTCGAGAAATTTCCCCAGGCGGATTCGCGCCTTACCACCCAGATGAAATCCGTGGGCGAGGTGATGGCCATCGGGCGCACCTTCCAGGAATCCCTGCAGAAGGCGCTGCGCGGCCTGGAGACCGGCATCGACGGCCTCGACGAGAAATCCACCGACCGCGAGCTGATCGAGACGGAACTCGGCGACGCCGGCCCGGAACGCATCCTGTTCCTCGCCGATGCGCTGCGCATCGGGTTGACCATGGAGGAGGTGCAGCAGCTCACGCACATCGATCCGTGGTTCCTGGCCCAGATCGAAGACCTCATCCGCCAGGAAAAGGCTTTGGCCGGCAAGCGCATCGGCGACCTCGACCGTAACGCGATGCGCAACCTCAAGCGTTCCGGGTTTTCCGACCGGCGCCTTGCCAGGCTCCTCAACGCGACGCAGGACGCGGTGCGCGCCAAGCGCTGGGAGCTCGACGTACATCCGGTATACAAGCGCGTGGACACCTGCGCGGCGGAATTCGACACCCGCACCGCTTACATGTATTCCACCTACGAGGAGGAATGCGAAGCGCGGCCGACGGACCGCAAGAAGATCATGGTGCTCGGCGGCGGACCCAACCGCATCGGCCAGGGCATCGAGTTCGACTATTGCTGCGTGCATGCGGCGCTGGCATTGCGCGAAGATGGCTACGAAACCATCATGGTCAACTGCAATCCGGAGACCGTTTCGACCGACTACGACACTTCGGACCGCCTGTATTTCGAACCCCTGACCCTGGAAGACGTCCTCGAGATCGTCGCGGTGGAAAAGCCGCAGGGCGTCATCGTGCAATACGGCGGCCAGACTCCGCTCAAGCTCGCGCAGGACCTCGACGCCAACGGAGTGCCGATCATCGGCACCAACCCGGACATGATCGACTGCGCCGAGGACCGCGAGCGGTTCCAGAAGATGCTGGTCGAGCTGCAGCTGAAGCAGCCGCCGAACCGCACTGCGCGCAACCCGGAAGCGGCGCTCGTGCTGGCCCAGGAGATCGGCTATCCGCTGGTGGTGCGGCCCTCCTACGTGCTGGGCGGACGGGCGATGGAAATCGTCCACGAGCAGCGCGACCTCGAGCGCTACATGCGCGAAGCCGTGAAGGTTTCGAACGATTCGCCGGTGTTGCTCGACCGCTTCCTCAACGACGCCATCGAAGTGGACGTTGACGCCATCAGCGACGGGGAGGACGTGTTGATCGGCGGCATCATGGAGCACATCGAGCAGGCCGGCGTCCATTCGGGCGATTCCGCCTGTTCGCTGCCGCCGTTCAGCCTGTCGAAGAAGCTGCAGGACGAATTGCGCCGCCAGACCGTTGCCATGGCCAAGGCGCTGCAGGTCGTCGGCCTCATGAACGTGCAGTTCGCCATCCAGAACGACGTGGTGTTCGTGCTGGAAGTGAATCCGCGCGCGTCACGCACGGTGCCCTATGTTTCGAAGGCCACCAGCCTGCCGCTGGCCAAGATTTCCGCGCGCTGCATGGTCGGCCAGACCCTGAAGAGCCAGGGCATCGAGGGCGAAGTGATCCCGCCGTACTTCTCGGTGAAGGAGGCGGTGTTTCCGTTCATCAAGTTCCCCGGGGTGGACACCATTCTCGGACCGGAGATGAAGTCGACCGGCGAAGTGATGGGCGTCGGCGAAACTTTCGCGGAGGCTTTCATCAAGTCGCAGCTGGCCGCTGGCGTGAAACTGCCGGCAGGCGGGAAAGCGTTCCTCAGCGTGCGCAATGCCGACAAGGCCAGGGTGGTTGCCATCGCCCGGACGCTGGCGAAACTCGGGTTCACGCTGCTGGCGACACGCGGCACTGCCGCGGCCCTGACGGAGAGCGGCCTGCAGGTGACGCCGGTCAACAAGGTGGCGGAAGGCCGGCCGCACATCGTCGACATGATCAAGAACGGCGAAATTGCGCTGATCGTCAATACCGTCGACGAAAAGCGCTCCACGATTCAGGATTCCTATTCGATCCGCCGCTCGGCGCTGCAGGGCCGGGTGACGTATTTCACCACCATCGCCGGGGCGCGCGCCGCATGCACCGGCATGCAGCACATGCAGGAATTGAAGGCGTATTCGGTGCAGGACCTGCATGCGAGGCTGCACTGAGCGCACACCCCGGCCGCCACCCGCCTTATCATTCGCGCACGCGGTCCTGAAACCAGACAGAGGTCATCCAGATGAACAAGATCCCCCTCACCGTGAAAGGCGCCGAACTGCTGCGCACCGAACTGCACCAGCTGAAAACGGTGGAGCGGCCCAAGGTCATCGCCGCCATCCAGGAGGCGCGCTCGCATGGCGATCTGTCGGAGAACGCGGAATACGACGCCGCCAAGGAGCGCCAGAGCTTCATCGAGGGACGCATCGTGGAGCTGGAATCGAAGCTGGCGAACGGCCAGATCATCGATCCCGCCCACCTGGATGCGGACGGCCGCTGCGTGTTCGGCGCGACCGTGGAGCTGGAAGTGGTCGACAGCGGCGAGAACGTCACCTACCAGATCGTGGGCGACGACGAGGCCGACATCAAGCAGAACAAGATTTCCATCAGCTCGCCGATTGCGCGCGCGCTGATCGGAAAGTATTCCGGCGACGTTGCGGAAGTGAAGGCCCCCGGCGGGATCAAGGAATACGAGATCCTCGACGTCAAGTACCTGTAGGCGTGAAGGGTGAAGGCTTGAATGTGTGAAGGGTTTGAACCCTTCCGTCCCCGGTCAGATGCTGTTCAATGAAATTCCTCGCCGACTCCCTGCATTTGATCG
>DASVNF010000153.1:0-10123 GCA_036384015.1 Burkholderiales bacterium | reverse complement strand
ACCGTCGGATTGCCGATGCGCGAGTAGATGTAGCCCGGCTGCTCGAGGTTGAAGAGCGAGGCCGCGTGATCGCTGTCCTCGAAGACGAAGCTCGTCGTCTGATAGATCGGCACCGCCCGCGCGCCCGTCGCCGCGTCCGGGATCTGACCCGCGTGCAGGCACAAGGTGCCGAATCCGAATTCTCTGTCTGCCATGGAAGTTCCGTGAATAACGTGAATGTCGTGAATATCGTGAATGCCGTAGAAGCTTTGAATCCCGTGATGCGTCTTGAGGTAGTGTCCTTCGCTATGTTCTTGCGATATTCACGTTATTCACGACATTCACGGCTTTTCAATACGGCAACCAGTTGGGTCGCCTGGAAGAAATGACCTTGGTGTTGACGCCGACCCAGTTGAGGCCGCCGAACAGGCGGCCGTGCTCGATCTTCACGCAACGGTCCTGCACGACTTCGAGGCCGGCTTTGCGCGCCTTTTCGGCCGCTTTTTCGTTCATCACGCCAAGCTGCATCCACAGGACCCTGGCGCCGACCGCGATGGCTTCTTCGGCGATGGGGCCGATGTCCTCGCTTTTGCGAAAGCAGTCGACGACGTCGATCTTTTCGGAAATCTCGCGCACGCTTGAGTACACCTTCTCACCCAGGATCTCCTGTCCCTTGTACGAGGGGTTCACGGGGATGACGCGGTAGCCGTGCTCCTGCATGTACTTGGCCGCGAAGAAGCTCGGCCGATACCAGTTGGCGGACAGGCCCACGACCGCAATGGTCTTGTACTCGCGCAGGATGCGGCGCAGCGCGTTGATATCTGTGTTGTCGCTCATGATGGTTGTGTGTGTAGCCTGTGCGGAAACGACCGGGTCTGCCGGAAATGCACACGGATGGCTGGGCCCGGCTTGCTTGCAGCGATTTTAGCACTGCGTCGTTCGATGGAGACGCAGTCCGGCGTCAACCCTCTGGTTGCGCTGCCGCCGGAACACCGAGCCGGGCGGCTCGCTTCTCCTTGCCCAGGCCGCCGATCTCGCGGACGGCCGCGTAGAACCGCGGGAAATCGCCCTTGTTGTCCGCGAGCAAACGGCGGAACGCCGGTACCAGCTCCGAATAAGTGGTGACCGGCACGATGTGGGCGTTGTTCAATCCGCCCGCGAAAAACCGGTCATACCCGGCGAACCCGCCCCACGACTGCTTCAGGACGGCGTATTCGGCCTGCAAATCCGCGAAGGTCGCCGCTTTGCGGCTGCGTTTTTCCTCCTCCGCCAGATCGGACGCATAAAGGACCTTGAGCCGGTCCCGGTATTTCAGTATCAGGGCCACGAAACCGCGTTTGTACTCCTGGCGGGTCTCGAAGGCGGCGCGCTGCGCGGGCTTCCCGTCGCGCTCCAGCCAGCGCTCCATGCCTTCCATTTCGACTGCGGTGGCGAAAGATTCGTTGAACATCGTATCGCCGGAAACGTACACCACCTGGTGCGCCAGCTCATGAAATACCAGTCGCGCGATTTCGGCATCCGGATAGCGGATGAAAGTATTGAGCACCGGATCGTCGAACCAGCCGAGGGTCGAGTACGCGGGAATTCCGGAGATGAACACGTCGCGACCCTTGGACTGCAGGCCCGCGCCGAATTTTGCCGCCTCCTGCTCGCTGAAATAGCCGCGGTAAGCCACGCAGCCGGCGAACGGGAAGCACCAGTCCAGCGGCTTCATGGAGAATTCATCGGTTGCGAAGACGTTCCAGACCACATACGGGCGCTGGAGGTCCGCATACTTGCGATAGCTGCCGTTGTCCGGCAGGGCCAGTTCCTTGCTGGCGAAATCGCGCAACCGCTTGACCAGTTCCAGCCGCTCGCGCAGCTTCGGATCCGTATGCGAATCCCCGATCAGCGCATCGATGGGCCGGCTTTTGCGCCACAGCTCCATCTGGCCGCTGACCGCCTGGTAGTAATAACCGAAGCTTGCACAGCCCGCCAGCCAGGGCAGGAGCAGGGCGGCGATCAGCGTCCGCGTCATTGAAACCGGCCCTTCTTCAGGAAGGTCGCCACCGCACGGGCGGAAAGCGGGGAGAACGGCATCGCAGTATGAAATACCGGCAGCACGATGGAGTCGGTGGCGCCCGGGACTTTCGTCTCATCCAGGCAGACCACACCGTCGTTGGGCAGGGGCAACGGTGAAATCAGCTTGCCGATGCCGATGGAACGGTCTCCGGAGAGCACGCCTATCTCGGCTTCGCATTCGAGAGCGGGTTTCTCGCGGCGCAGCCAGTCAGAGAGCGTGCGGCCGAGCATTCTTTTTCCGATTGCGACGCGCGCGAGGCCATGCGCGGAGATGCTGCCCTTATACGGAATCCCCATGAGCACGGCCCGGTGCACTTTCAATCCGCGCGCAATCGCGGCCAGGATCAGCACGCCGCCCAGGCTATGGCCCACCAGGTGCAAGCGGTCGGATTCGAACTTGCGGCAGAACTGGATCAGGCGGTCGACGTTGTTGTCGAGGCCGCGCAGCACGGACCAATAGGAAAACCGGCTGACGGCATAACCGTCGCGCGCCAGCCGCCATCCCAGCGGCGCCATCGACGGTCCGTTCAGCCAGAGTCCGTGCACCAGGACCACCCGGTCAGCCATTGGGCTGCGTATCTTGCCTGAGTGCCGCCAGCGCCTGGCCGAGCAGGCGCCGGTAGCGGGCCTTCTCCGCAGCGATGCGCTCGGCAGGCCAGGGCCAGAAACCCTGCCCGGTCTTCATGCCCAGTTCCCCGCGCTTCACTTTCTCCGCCAGCACCGGCGGCGGCCGATCATCATTGCAGAGGTCCGGAAAGACGGAACTCGATGCCAGGAAATTCACGTCCAGGCCGGAGTGCTCCTTCTGCAACACCGGTCCCGCCGCCAGGTAGCGCATCCCGAATCCGAAACGCACTGCCTTGTCCACATCCTCGGGCGACGCAATGCCGCGGTCGATCAGCGACCAGGCTTCACGCATCAGCGCATGCTGCAGGCGGTTGGCGAGGAAACCCGGGATGTCCCGCTTCACCATGACGTACATGCTATCGAGCGATTCCATGAACCAGCCCACGGCTTGTGCGAGCGCGGGATCCGTCTGGTCCGAACAAACGATTTCGACCAGGGGCACCAGGTGCGCCGGCATGAAGAAATGGAGTCCGAACATCCGTTTCCGGGTCTTCAGGCCCTCGCCGATACGGCTGATGGGAAAGCTGGAGGAATTGCTGGTAAGGGGAATGCCTGACGACGCATGTCGTTCCAGTTGCGCGAATATTCCCTGCTTGACCGCGAGGTCTTCGCTGACCGACTCGATGACGAGACCGATCTGCTGCCATGGCAGGGTCGCGAGATCGGAAGCGACATGGACAGCGGCAGGCCGCGACTTGCGCCCCTCGATCTGTTCGCAGGCGCCGGCGATGCGATCCCGGACCGTATCCAGGTTGCGCCCCGGCCGGCTGCAAACATGGACGTCGATGCCGCGGGCGACAAAAATGGCGGCGATGTCCGTGCTCATCGTTCCGGCGCCGATAACAGCAACCTGCCGGATGGAGGGAAGTAAAGGCATGGACGGGTCCTTTGCGAATGCGAAGGGCCATTATAGGAGAGGCAGGTGGTGATAGACTTCATTCCCCTGCGCAGGACGTCCATGCCGTTTCCAGTCGAAACCCTGATCGCGATACCCCTGATCGGGTTGCTCGCCTACATCATCCTCGGAATCTCCGGATTCGGCTCCGCGCTGGTCACGATCCCGTTGATGGTGCATTTCCTGCCGCTGCAAACCGTGGTACCGCTGGTGGTGATGGTGGATTTCCTTGCGACCGTCACCACCGGATTAAGGTTCCGCGAGCATGTCGAGCTCGCGGAACTCAAACTCCTTATCCCGTCCGTGATCGTAGGCATCCTGGCGGGCGTGACGCTGCTGGCAATGCTACCCAGGCATGCAACGCTGGTGTCTCTCGGAGTGTTTGTAACCGGCTACGGCATCTACAGGCTGATCGCAAAGGCGCCCGTGGCGGGAATTTCGCGCTGGTGGGGGATCCCGACAGGTCTCAGCGGTGGATTGATCGGCGGGCTGTTCGGCGTCGGCGGGCCGATCTACGCCGCGTACATGACGGCGCGCATTCCCGACGTTTCCCGGATGCGCGCCACCCTCTCCGCCCTGTTCTCGTTCAGCACCGGCTTGCGGGTGCTGGTCTACCTGGTATCGGGACTGATGCTGCAAACCGAAGTCTGGTGGGCTTTCCTGTTCCTGGTACCGGTCATGCCGGTCGGTCTGTTCATCGGCCATCGCCTGCACGCGAAACTAACGCGCGCGCAGGTGGGCCGGTTCATCAGCGTGCTGCTGGTGATAAGCGGAATTTCGCTGCTTTGGAAAGCGGTTTAACCCGCCGGAAGCTGTGCGGGCGCAAACCCCGACCGAACGGGTTTTGCCATCCGGGGTCGTGATTGCATACCCGCCACACTTGCCTGCGGCGTGTTCGCAGAGTTTTCGCTCGTCGTGATGTTGTGAGCAGCGAAAACAACCATCGGCAGCCTATTCCTCAAACCAGTACTCGCCCTTGCCGTCGGAATTGTTGTAGCCCGTCTTTGGATCGTTGTCGAAGCCGACAGTGTCGGTTGTCGTGCCGCGAATACCCTTGTATTTACCAGTCCCGCCGACGAAGCGGGTGGTGCCGTGATAGGTACCTTTGAGGGATCCCGTCGCGGTGGATTCGGAATGCGAGGTGCCGACGTACTCGAAGAACACCTTGCTACCGTCTTCCAGAACGTAGTGCCCGTATCCCCAGGCCTTGCCCTTTCCGTTCGTATAGTCCGAATAGCCCTGGATCCAGCCTTCCTTCACCTTCACATCGGCAAACGCGAGCGTGCTTTTGTCGTTATAGACACGATGGGTTTCCTGAATGCGAACCTGGTGCCCCGGGACGTCGCCCACGTCGATCTTGTGCTGCTGTATGTATTTGCTGGTCTGGCCTCCCGAATTTGTGGCTATCGGATACTTCTGCTGCGACCAGGCGGGAGAGCTGCCCGCGAGGACGAGGACGAAGAGAGAGTATCTGGATGCACGCACCATTGAGCTCATACGATTTCCCCCAGGAAAATGAATTTATGCGCCTCGTGTGAGGCGCTGTCGGCTTTGTGAACGGATCGGGCTAGAAAGCGCCCGGAGCGTCGCCGCAAAAGTCGGCGGAAAGTCTTCTTGTCCGGCAGGTTGGCCGGCCGTGCTTTGGGAACTGATGGGGAACACTACGTGGAATCACGGTGTCCGCTTGTTATGAGATTGTCATTGTGAGCAGGGTATTCGTCAACATCGTCACGACCAGCAGGACGTGAAGCCTTCGACATCCTGCAGATATTCGGGGGCCAATAGCGGCAGGGCCGTTGCCCCCTGCGCAGGAAAGGCCTCGTCGCCTCGCCCAGGTAATAGAAGAAGGTGGCCAAGTCGGCGTCGCCGGGATCAACCTGATACCAGATACCCTTGATGGCCCGGGCGTCGAGCCAGCTTGCGACCAGGGTCGTCTTGCCCGCGCCGGGGGGGCCGACCACGCAAATCGCCGCCTTGTGATCGTGTGCTTCGTCGAGTACCGCGAACAGGCGCCGGCGCTCGATGGCCCGATGCAATCGGGGCCGGGTGAGTTTGGCAAGCTGCGGCTGCTTCCTTGGCATCGCGGCTCCAGCCGGGAACTGCCGGACGAACGTCCGGCATGATTGTTCCCATACGACGGCATCATACGCCGCAGATTCGCGATCCGAAGTCGAAAAAAATCCGGGGTTCGGGGGAACCCCGGATAACTCTTCTGGGAGAGATCACATGGTCTGGCTTGGGTAGGTCGGGCCAGGCCTGTTACCACAGCCCCGGAGGGTGAGGCGCGGTCAGAATATCCGCCCGTCGGTTACAGATCGCATACGCATGGTTCGAATAGCGTTTCGCCACATGGACCAGTTCGCGGCATCGATGCAGGCGCGCTCCAGCAGATTGCACTTGTGGATTGTCCGCTCCGAAAGCGCAACGCCCGGCAACAAGCCGGGCGTTTGATCCAATCGAGGTGGTTTCTGGCGGGATTTACCCGTCACTCGTTATGGATGTTCACGGCCTTTCCATCTTGCAGGTGGTCGGCAGGATGTTGTCTTTCGCCTCGATGCGCACATCGGTCTTCCAGCCGTATCCCGTTTCGTCCGCATCGTATCTCACGCCCTTGCCCACCTTGGTAAAGGTCGCCACGAACAGCGGTTCCATGATCTGGTGATCCTCGGCGCGCATCCATGCCTCGCCCACACCGGCGTCGTGACGCATGTCTTCCAGCGCCTTTGCAACCTTGACCGGCTCGGCGGACCCCGCCTTGTCGATGGCTTTTGCCCACATCTCGATGGTGTAGTTGATCGGCAGAAAACCCCAGTCTTCGGCATAGCGTTTCTTGTACTCGAGATAATTCTTTTCCAGCGGCGCGCCGGGCAGGTTGGGAAACCAGCTCCCGACCGTCTTCACGCGCTCCGCGCCGGACGCGCCGAAGGCGCGCGGCGTTCCGACCAGATAGGCGTAGTTGGTATAGAAGGTGCTGTTCAGGCCAGCCTCTTCCGCGGCCTTGATCAGCAGCGCCAGGTCGCTGCCCCAGTTTCCCGAAAGGACGCTGTCCGCGCCGCTCGCCTTGATTTTGGCGACGTAAGGGGCGAAGTCCTTGACCTTGCCGGTGGGGATCAATTCGTCGCCGACGATTTCGATGTCTGACCGTTTCTTCGTAATCTGCTCCCTGGCGACCCGCTGCACCGAATGCCCGTACGCGTAGTCCTGGTTGATCAGGTAGAGCTTTTTCGCTTTCTTGTCCGCGGCAATCACGGAAGTGAGCGCGTCGATTTTCATGTCCACGTTCGCATCGAAGCGAAAATGCCAGTAATTGCATTTTTCGTTGGTGAGCGCGGGATCGATGGCCGCGTGGTTGAGGAACAGCAATTCCTTGCCGGGGTTGCGCTGGTTGTGCTTGAGCACGGCCTCGGTCAGCGCATGCGCGACATGGGAACCGTTGCCCTGCGTGATATAGCGCACGCCCTGGTCGATGGCCTGCTTCAGGGCAACCAGGCTTTCCTGCGGGCTGGACTTGTTGTCCAGGCTGACGAGTTCCAGCCTGGTGCCGCCGAGCACGCCGCCGCGGGCGTTGATTGCGTCGATCGCCGCCTGGATGTGCCGGTCGCCCATCTGCCCCTGCAGCGCGAAGGGGCCACTTTGGGGATCGATGTGGGCGATCTTGATGGTGTCCGCAGCAAATGCGCCCGCCGCGAACATGCAGAAACCGGCCGCGATCAGCCGGAGAAATGTCGTGCCGAACATGCTGCCTCTCCTCTAAAGGTTTTTTGAAAACGGTCTGCGCCGGCCTTTTCTGCGCTGCCGCATTTTTGTGTTGCACCCCCTCTCAACGCGCGAGCAGGCGAATCAGCATACACCGTGTCAACAGGCGATTGCTTCTCCACTGCTGCGTACCCTGGATGAGGCACAGGCGAACAGGAGGACGGCTCAGCGCAATGGCCGGAAGAACTCCCGTACGTCGTGAGCCAGCAGTTCCGGTTGTTCGAGCGCGGCGAAATGGCCGCCCTTGGGCATTTTCGTCCAGCGGCGGATGTCGCCGTACATCTTCTCGGCAAGCGAGCGCGGGGGTCGCAGGATTTCCTTCGGAAATTCGGCATAGCCCATCGGCACTTTGATGACCGCCCCGTCCGGGATCGGCCACGGTCCGTGCATGCGCGCATAATAGGGCCAGAACGACGAACCGATGGCTCCGGTAATCCAGTACAGCATGATGTTGGTCAGCATCGCATCCTTGCCGAGGTAGCCGTCGAGGTCGCCCTTGTGGTCGCTCCAGGTATGGAATTTTTCCACGATCCATGAGGCCAGGCCCACCGGCGAATCGGTCAGCGCGTACGCGAGCGTTTGCGGCTTGGTGCCCTGGATCCAGGTGTAGCCCACCTCTTCCTTCATCCACTGCGCCCGTTCTTCGAAGTACCGCTTTTCGTCTGCGGTCGGGCTCTCGGGCAGGGGCGTATCGCGCCGCAAGCTGAGGAGATTGAGATGGATGCCCGCCAGGCGTTCGGGATAGGCGTGCCCCAGCCGCGACGTCACGAATCCGCCCCAGTCACCCCCTTGCGCGGCGAAGCGCTTGAAACTCAGTACGCCGGTCATCAGTTCCGCGAACAGGTCGGCGATCTCCTGGACCGAAAAACGTTTGTCGGGCGTGAACGAGAACGTATACCCCGGCAGCGAGGGCGCGATGACGGTGAAGGCGTCCGCCGCATTGCCGCCGAAACGAGCGGGATCGGTGAGCATCGGGATGATCTTGTGGAACTCGTGCACCGATCCCGGCCAGCCGTGCGAGATCAGCAGCGGCATCGGTTTGGGACCCTTGCCCTCGGCGCGGATGTAATGCACGTCGACGCCCGCGACTTTCACCTTGTAGTGATCGAACGCATTGATCGCGGTTTCGTGCCTGCGCCAGTCGTAGTGGTCGCGCCAGTAGTCGGTCAGCGATTTCATGTAGGCTAGATCGGCACCGTACTTCCACGGCTCGCCGGGCACTTCGTCGGGCCAGCGGACGCGGCCGAGGCGCTGCTTGAGGTCGGCAAGCTGCTCGTCGCCGACGTGCAGCTTGAAAGGGGTCGGGGCACTCATCAATCCTCCGGGGAAGCCAATGTCCAGGTGCAATTGTCTGCAGGCATGCTGCGCCCGTCCAATATATTGCCGTACGCCGATTGATAGCCTGCAGGAATTGATAGTTGGACTGAATCTTTCTAACGGGATACGTCGTCGTCGCAAGTGGACTTATGCGCGGAATAGCCGACGCGCACGGGGCTGCCGACCACGATCAGGAATGTTTTCTGGATCGCGTACGCTTCCTGTTCGCGGTAGTACCAGCGCGAACAGGGCTTCATGTCGGAATGTTCGTTGTTGAGGTCCTGCAGATAGTGAACCAGCTCATGCAACAGCACGGAGCGGTCGAACAGGCTGGTCTCGGGCTTCAGCTTCTCGTCGAGATAGATGCCCTCGCCGGGCCGGTAAGTCGCCAGCGCGGGACAGGGTGCGCCGCAAACCAGCTGCTGCAGTTCGGCAGGCGGCAAACGATGGAGCGCCGGCAACAAGGACGTACGCCGGTACTTGGATAGCTGGTCCAGCGCGGACAGGAGCGCCGGCAGCAGTTCCGCGTCCGTCATCGGCCTGGCGTCCCCAAGGGCGCTGTCGATCCGTTTGTGACTTTCCTTCCGGTAACTGCCGTACATGCCCCGCGACTCGCTGATATCGGCCGCAACCGGCGTCTCGGCCGCACTGGCCGGGGCCGCCGGCGCGAACGCCAGCAACGCGCTTTGCAGCAGCGCGCACATTACGGGCAGGCAGGAATAGCGTCCAAGGTTCATTTTTCGGCAACCAGTTGCTGCTTCTCTTCGTCCCAGCGCCACACTCCGCCGCGTTGCAGGTGCGTTCCCCCCAGCCACCGGTCGATGGGTCGCAGTTTGATCGCGTCCCGGCGATTCTCCAATACTTCGCGCCCGGCGCGCGTGAGATGCAGGCTTTGTGCGTTGAACTCGGGGCCGTCGAGCTGCATGGGCGGATGCCGGAAAGGCTGCCCGTGCACCGTTTCGAGCAGCGGCTCGGAACCCTCTGTCATGCCGCCGAGAATTTTCCAGAACGACCAGTCGCCCAGCCACGGCCGCTGTTCCAGCGATTGCAGTTCGGCGAAGATCTCCACGGGATGCACAATACCCTGGCTTACGCTGCCTAACGCCGTGCGCTCCGTCCTCGACAATCCATTGGAGACGGCTGGAAGTTCCTCTAGCAGACGCAAGACCGCGCCGCGCAAATAGGGCAGCGCAGGCACTTCCCGCTTCAGCATCCCGGCAAGCCCGGTCGGATCGGGCTGACGAAACGCGTGCCACCCCTCCATGGCCCCGGCGAAATGCGCCGGCGTCGCGGGAATCCGCATATCGAGCAGGCCGACCAGCTGCGGCGGCGAGAGCTGTCCAAGCCCGACGAAACGATCGATGCCCGGATAGGTGCCGATGACAATGAGGGACACCGGCGCCAGCTTCGGCTGGCGGCCCATCCAATCGAGCACCTGCAGCAACTGGAGCTGGTCGTAGAGGTCGTGCTCGAACCAGAGCACGACCT
>DASVNF010000152.1:0-21463 GCA_036384015.1 Burkholderiales bacterium | reverse complement strand
CCGGCGCAAGGAAATCACGGAGCAGAGACAGCAGCGGGCGCGGTCGGTGGTGGCCGACCTCGACGGAAAGGTCGTGCGCATGCCCGGATACCTCCTGCCGCTGGAGTTTTCCGGCAAGGAGGTGACGGAATTCCTGCTGGTGCCGTATGTGGGCGCCTGCATCCACAGCCCGCCGCCGCCGCCCAACCAGATCGTGCACGTAAAAGCGGACAAGCCATTCGCCAACCTGGCGGTATTCGCGCCGATCTGGGTGACGGGAAAGATGTCGACCGGCTCGGCAAGGAAATCCCTGAGCCTGGTGGATGGCGCCGCCGACATCGACATCGGCTACTCGATGCAGGCGAGCGTGGTCGAGCCTTACAAGGAATAAGGACGGGCCTTTACTTGAATGCCGGCAATGCCGCCGTTGCCGTCGTTCCGATGGCCTGGCCGGCCAGGTGTTCGTGGGGCGCGGGCTTGTTCATCACCGTTCGCGTGCGCAGGTCGGCAACGCCTTCTTCCCGCACCTCGATGCGCACGGCGGCCATGGTCGTGAACTTCAGCTCCTGCGAGTACCAGACGGTAAGCGTGCTGGTGTCGCCCTCGCTGAGCACCTTGGCGCCCATCAGCGGCGTTTCGAGCTGCATCCACGGGTTCTTGAGCGCTGCAAACGTGGTGCTGATTACTGGCACGCCATCCAGCTCCAGGGTGACGGCCGTGTCATCGCTCGCTCCGCCCTGCTTGACGACTTCCACGGCTCGAAACCAGCCTGCACCCAGCACGTGGTAGGTGCGGCTCTCGCCGGCCGGCGTCGCGCCAAGATCGCGTTGCGCCGTGATCATCTCGCCCTTGAGCAGCTCGCCGCAGGCAAGCGCGGCTGCCGATGATGCGAGCGCCGGGAGCACGATCAAGCTGGCAAGGAGGGGGTGCATGGCCGGAAGTCTAGCACCGGGAAGGTCGTGAATCGCGTTAATGTCGTGAATTGCGTGAATGTCGTAAGCTCTGCATGCCAATGCAGATCCGATTGCATTGAAACGGCGTATTTTTTGTTCTCGACATTTACGAAATTCACGGATTAACCCCATGCCAGAAACCTACACGCCCGGCTATAGCGCCGCGGCCGAAGCCTTCATGGTGCGCCGCCGGCTCGAGCCCAACGGCGCCTTTTTCATTCCCTGCCTGAAACCCGGCATCGCGGTCCTCGATTGCGGGTGCGGGCCCGGCACCATCACGCGCGACATCGCACGGCGCATCGCGCCCGGCCGGGCGACGGGCCTGGATTTCAATCTCTCGCAGGTGGAGCGGGCCACGCGCGAGGCGAAGGCGGAGGGGCTCGCCAATGTCGAGTTCCGCCAGGGCAGCGTGTACGAGCTGCCGTTCGCCGCGGACAGCTTCGATGCCGTGTTTTCGCACGCGCTGCTCGAGCATTTGCGCGAGCCCGGGAAAGCGGTGGCCGAGTTCCTGCGCGTACTGAAGCCGGGCGGGGTGCTGGGTGTCTGCACCCCCGATTGGGGCGGCTTCCTGGTGGCACCGCCCACCGAAGAGATGGCCGATGCGTTCGAGGCCTACAAGAGCCTGCAGAATGCGAACGGCGGCGATGTGTGCTGCGGACGCAAGCTCGGCGGCTACGTCTCCGCCGCGGGATTCGCGGAGGTGAAGATGCAATCCCGTTACGAGAACTACGATCCGCTCACGACCATCGGCGATTTTCTTGCAACGAATTTCGACGAGGCGGGCGATGCGAAACGCGCCGCGACCTGGCGGCGCTGGGGCCGCGAACCGCACGGCATGTTTTCGCAGGCGTGGGTGGCGTGTACCGCGAACAAGCCGCGGTAGACGCAGGGAAAAGGTAAAAGAGGAAAGAGGAAAGAGGAAAGAGGAAAGAGGAAAGAGGAAAGATCAACCCTTGCGGGATGGGGGGCAAGCTTTTCCTTTCCTCTTTCCCCTCGTTTTTTTTGGCACATGCCAAAAAAAACCGGCAGGCGCTTTCGCGTCTGCCGGCCGGGAGTGCAAGTCCAGCGTCTTTATTTCCTTACCGCTTGTTTCTTAGTAGATCACGATCGGGTTGCCCGGGGAACCGGTGGCGCCGATGATCTTCAGCGGCGCGAAGAAGAACGCGCCTTCCTTCACGCCGGCGCGAACCAGCGTGTCGGTGTCGACGTTTTCCAGGTTCCAGATGCCGCGGCGGGTTTGCAGCTCGGTGTGGCAGGGCACGGCAAAGCCGTCTTCCTCGCCGCCGGGTTGCGCGTCGTTCGCGGAGGTGTCGCCCATGATCAGGGCGACGTCCTTGGAGGCCATCCACTGGCAAGCGCTGATGCCCCAGCCCGGCTCGCCTTGCGCGAATGCGGCGCGCGCGGCGGCACGTTGCTCGGAGGTCATCGACTTGTACTTGGCGTTGCTCCAGGTGTTGCCCATGCCGGTGTGCAGCGCGGCGCAGTCGCCGGAGCCGAGTTCGGCAATGCCCATCGCCTTCATCATGCCTTGCATGTCGTCGGCGGTGACGATGCCGGGGTCGCCGGCCTTCGTCGGGATCGGCAGTTGCTCGGCGGCAGACGGCACCAGCCCCTTGCCCTTCTTGTAGGCCAGCGCATCGAACACCACCAGGCGGCAAACGAAGCCGTTCTCGCCGACGTGCTCGACGCCCAGCGGGCCCATCCCCTGCACCTGGCCGCCGGCGCCGCGCTCGTAGGCATCCCAGCTGATCACGCCGTTGTAGAACATCGGGCCCTTGGAAGTGTTGACACCGATGTGGCCGGGACCGTCGAACTGGGTCTGGATCTGGCCGATCTGCGTGGTGACCAGCTCATCGTGGTAGGTCAGCGCGTTCTTGCCGAACGGGCCGCCCGTCGGGGTGCCCGGGATCCACATGTTCCAGCCGCGCGGGCCGAAGGCCGGCGCTTCCTTGTGGTAGTACTTGCCGATGGTCAGGGTCTTGAACTGCTTGATGGTGGCCAGGGCCTTCTTCACGTTGGCGGGGTTCTTGGTGTGGTTGGAGCTGCCGGCGCGATCGTCCTTGCCCCACTTGCTTGGCGCCCAGTTCTCGGTGATCGGCTTGTCGCTGACGGGTCCCTTCAGCGTTTGTGCCTGCGCTGCCGTGGCCGCAAAGCACAGCGCCCCCAGTGTCCCCGCAATGATGCTGAGTTTCTTCATGGAATTTACTCCTCCGTTGACCTGCTTTTTTGGTTTGGAAGTTTTGCCTGCAAGTGCGGCTTTTCTAAGAGCCTTTCCGCGATCTCGGACCTGCCGGAACCGTATTTGCGTCTCGCAGGGCGGCTACACTGACATAAAGGCCTGCGCATTTCAATCTGCAATGCGGGGTGGGGCGGGCTTCGCGAGGGGCTGCCGCAAGTCATTGAGATGTCCCAACCGCCGCTCACTATCCGAATCGATACAAGGTATTGAGTGTAGGAGGTAATTTGTAACTTTCATATTCCGGCACGCGGTTTTGCTCATTTCCGCGCCCGAATCGGAGGCCCGCCAGCGGGGCGCCGTTGCGGCGGGTTTTTAAAGGCGAAACGCCTGTCTGGTGCGGCTCGTGGAGGTCGGCTAGCATGCGCACCCATGCCGGCCCGGTGCAATGACGGAATCTTCGGAGAACGCAACCAATGAATCGCTCGATCCTGACCCCGGAACAACAGGCGGCCTATGACCGCGACGGCTTCGTCCTGGTGCGCGGCCTGTTCAACCCGGAAGAGGCCAAGCTCCTGCAGCAGGCCATGGAGGCCGACCCGGAAGTGCTCAGCCACCGCTACAACCGCAAGGATGCGCAGGGCCTCGCGACCCGGATGGTTTCCTGGAACCACCCGGGCGACAGCGTCTACGGCCTTGCTGCCCGCAGCGAACGCATCGTGAACACGATGGAAGGCTTGCTCGGCGGCGAGGTATATCACTATCACTCCAAGCTGACGGCGAAGGAGCCGTTCGAGGGCGGCGCGTGGGAGTGGCACCAGGACTACGGCTACTGGTACAACAACGGCTGCATTTATCCGCTGATGGCAAGCGTCATGGTGGCGCTCGACAGATGCACGAAGGAAAACGGCTGCCTGCAGGTGGTTCGCGGCTCGCACCTGCTGGGGCGCATCGACCATGGCGTCATGGAGGGCGCGCAAGTCGGCGCGGATCCGAAGCGGGTCGAACAGGTCCTCAAGCAGATGGAAGTGGTTTACGCGGAAATGGAGCCCGGCGACGGCCTGTTCTTCCACTGCAACACGTTGCACCGGTCGGACCAGAACCGCTCGGCCAGCCGCCGCTGGACGCTGCTGTTCTGCTACAACGCGGCGCGCAACAATCCCTACATCAAGCACCACCACCCGTTTTACACGCCGTTGTCGAAGGTGCCCGACGCGGCGATCAAGGAAGCCGGGCTGAAATTCGCGACCGGCACCCAGGAAGCGTTCATGAATACCTTCAGCAATCCGCCCGAACTGAAGAAGAAAATCGGCTGAGGGCGCCCGACGCCGTCATGATGCCGGCGTTCAAGAGGCCAGCAGCGTCCTGCCGCTGACTGCGAGCACCAGAATGCCGATGGCGGCGATCCAGCTCCCCGCGACCCGGAGGGCGATCTGCAGCCATCCCGTTTTCCTGCGCAGCAGCCAGTCTGTCACGATCAGCCCGTATGCGGTCACGACCAGCCCGGCCAGCGCGACCCCGGGAATGAACAGGTAGGGCTTGGTTGTTTCGGTCATGCCCTCGCCATTGGCGAAGCCGTGGCTGAGTCCGAAGACGATGGCAAGGGCGTAAAAAACCGGCGCCGGCAAAGGTCTTGCCACGGCGACCAGGCCGCCGAGCGCGATTGCGGAACTGATATTGAGTACGGCGAGGTAGGGCACGCCGGGAATCCACAACGCCAGGATCGCGCCAACCAGCAGCGCGATGCAAAAGACCCCAAGCACCGGCTCCGCTTTTTGCCCCTGCTGTCCGGCAAGAATTCCCAGCGTCACGAAAGGCAGCACGTGCTCCAGTGCGGTCAGTGCATGCAGGGCGCCGGAATAAAAATCGCCGATGCCTTTCGCCGCGGAATGGGCATGCGCATCGGCTCCGATGGCAAGCAGCCACGCCCCCGCGGCCGCCTTTGCGGCGAAAGGCCTGAAGACGTTCCGCATCGATCAGGCGGCCAGGTGGCCGGACAGGAAATAGATGCCGCAGGCGGCGATCAGCGCGCCGCCGACGCGCAACGCCTGTGCGCCCCTGCGCCAGCGGTTCGCCACCCCGATCAGAATGCCGAATGCGTGCAGGCTGCCGGTCGCGACGACGAAACCGACGGCATAAGCAATCGCGTTGGCCGATTCCGGCAATTCCGCGCCGTGGGCATAGCCGTGGAAAATCGCGAAAATGCCCACGACGATCG
Organism: Burkholderiales bacterium; assembly: GCA_036384015.1. Classification (GTDB taxonomy): domain Bacteria; phylum Pseudomonadota; class Gammaproteobacteria; order Burkholderiales; family JACQAP01; genus JACQAP01. The sequence goes on along the minus strand of DASVNF010000152.1, from coordinate 16,137 downwards.
CGGCAATCCAGAGGGGAGGACGCGCGGCGAACAGGATCAGCCCGCCCAGGGCGACGGCGGAAACCGCAATGCCGATTTCGATGCCGGGAATGGGGAGGCCCAGGCCGCCCAGCACTCCACCCATGGCCATAACGAGCGGGAAGGTGACAGGCAACGCCCAGATGGCCGGCGCACCCAGTTGCGCACCCCAGATCCCGACCGCCACCATGGCGACCACATGATCCAGGCCGAACACGGGGTGGGTGACGCCCGCCAGGAAACCGCCTCCAATGTCTCCCTGTCCAATGTGGGCGAAGGCGAGCAGCGGATAAAGCAGCAGGACCGCGCCTGCGGCAAAGCGCTTCGTCTCGATCGGTCTGGTTCCTGGTTGGCTGGACATCGTGTCTCGCTCTCTCGTGGTTTTATTTGGGCACTCACGCTGCGATGCGGAAATCCGTTCGCGCATGCGGCGGAGCGCAGTTTATCAGCAGCCTGAAGCGCGTTGACACTCGCGCACGGGAGGGGTTAAGTTAGCCTGTCAGCCCGCATTCCGGGGGGGTATTCCAGTGGAAGGAACGCAGTGATTACGCAAAAGGACGTCGAGTCTTATCGCGAAAATGGCTATCTGGTGGTGGAAAACGTGTTCGATGCGGGCACGTTGACCCGGATGCGCCAGGTGATTGCCGGCCTCGTGCAGAAAGCCGCCGGCATCCAGACGCACAACGAGATCTACGACCTGGAACCTACGCATACGCCGGAGAATCCGCGCGTGCGCCGCATCAAGACGCCGCACAAGGTCGATCCGTTCTTCCTGGAAGCCGTGAAGCAACCGAAGATGATCTCGATCCTCAAGGCGCTGCTGGGCAAGGATGTGCGCCTGCACGGGTCGAAGCTCAACGTGAAGGCCCCGAAGTACGGTTCGCCGGTGGAATGGCACCAGGACTGGGCGTTTTATCCGCATACCAATGACGACATCCTCGCGATCGGCGTGATGCTCGACGATGTCGAGCTCGAGAACGGTCCGCTGCTGGTGATGCCGGGCTCGCATCGCATCGACAAGGTCTGGGACCATCACCTGGACGGCCGCTTTTGCGGCGCGATGGACCCGACGAAGACCCCGGAGCTCGACTATTCGAAGGCCGTGCCCTGCGTCGGCAAGGCCGGATCGTGCTCTTTCCACCATGTGCGCCTGGTGCACGGCTCCGCGCAGAACACATCGGACAAGCCGCGCCAGCTGCTGCTGTACGAATGCACCGCCGCCGATGCCTGGCCGCTGGTGAATTTCAAGGACCTCGACGAATTCAACAGCCGCATGCTTTGCGGCGAGCCGACGCTGGAGCCGCGCGTGGAGAAAGTGCCCGTGCGCATGCCGCTGCCGCCGGCGCTGGCGCAAGGCTCCATCTACGAGAACCAGACCGCGCTGCGCAACCGGTTCTTCGAGGTCAAGGCCGCCGCGACCTGAGCGGCGCCCATCCACGAACGGCGGGTTCTGCCCGCCGTTCGTATTTTCGGGGGCCGGCACGCCAACGCCGGCAGCAGGTTCCAAGGCAGGACAAGAACAACAAAAGGAGGAGTGTCATGGACGTTCGCGCTGCAGTCGCGCTCAAGGCCGGTGCGCCGCTTTCCCTGGAGACCGTCAAGCTCGAAGGCCCGAAAGCCGGCGAGGTGCTGGTCGAGATCAAGGCCACGGGCATCTGCCATACCGACGAATACACCTTGTCCGGCGCCGATCCGGAAGGGCTGTTTCCTTCGATCCTCGGCCACGAGGGCGCGGGCATCGTCGTCGACGTCGGCCCGGGCGTGAAGAGCCTGAAGAAGGGCGACCACGTCATTCCCCTGTACGTGCCCGAATGCCGCGAATGCGAGTACTGCACTTCACAGAAAACCAACCTGTGCCAGTCGATCCGCATCACCCAGGGCCAGGGTTTGATGCCGGACGGATCCAGCCGCTTCTCCCTCGGCGGGACGAAGCTCCACCACTACATGGGCACGTCGACCTTCGCCAACTACACGGTGGTGCCGGAAATCTCGCTGGCGAAAATCCGCGAAGACGCGCCGTTCGACAAGGTCTGCTATATCGGCTGCGGCGTGACCACCGGCATCGGCGCGGTCATCAACACGGCCAAAGTCGAGCCGGGCGCGAATGTCGTCATCTTCGGCCTTGGCGGGATCGGCCTGAACGTCGTGCAGGGCGCGCGCATGGCCGGGGCGAACATGATCATCGGGGTGGACATCAACCCGAAACGGCGCGCGCTCGCCGAGAAATTCGGCATGACCCATTTCGTGAATCCGAAGGAGATGGCCGAGAACGAGCTGGTGCCCCACCTCGTCAATCTCACCAGGGGCGGCGCCGACTACAGCTTCGAGTGCATCGGCAACGTGAAACTGATGCGCCAGGCCCTGGAGTGCTGCCACAAGGGCTGGGGTGTCTCGGTGATCATCGGTGTCGCACCCGCCGGCGCCGAGATTTCCACCCGTCCGTTCCAGCTCGTAACCGGCCGGGTCTGGAAGGGCACGGCATTCGGCGGGGCCCGCGGGCGCACCGACGTGCCCAGGATCGTCGACTGGTACATGGAAGGCAAGATCAACATCGACGACCTCATCACCCACAAGCTGAAGTTCGAGGACATCAACAAGGGCTTCGACCTGATGCATGCCGGTGAGTCCATTCGCTCGGTTGTCGTCTACTAGCGCGAACCCTTTCACCGCAAAGGCGCAAAGGACGCGAAGAAAGCAAGAATTGTGTTGATCGAAATCCGCCCACGGACAACATAATCTGCATTTGGCAGGCTCGGTTTTCCGGTTTCCTTTGCGTCTTTGCGTTGGCAGGATCGAACCTTGAGACATGAAAACGATAAGCGAACATAGATCCTTCGGCGGCGTGCAGGGCTACTACTCGCACACCTCGAAGGAGGTCGGGCTGGAGATGCGCTTCGCGGTGTACCAGCCACCGCAGGCGGCCACCGCGAAGCTGCCGGTGCTGTACTACCTGGCCGGCCTGACATGTACCGAGGACACGTTCGTCATCAAGGCTGGCGCGCAGCGGGCTGCGGCCGAACTCGGCCTGATCCTCGTGTCACCGGACACCAGCCCGCGGGGCGCCAACATTCCCGGCGAGGCGGATTCCTGGGACTTCGGCGCAGGCGCCGGTTTCTATGTCGACGCCACCCGCGATCCATGGTCGAAGAATTACCGGATGTACAGCTACGTGACGAGGGAACTGCCCGCCTTCGTTGCCGACAAATTTCCGGTCGACACCACTCGCCAGGGAATCTTCGGCCATTCGATGGGCGGCCACGGGGCGCTGGTCTGTGCGCTGCGCAATCCCGGCCAGTACCAATCCCTGTCGGCATTTGCGCCCATCGCCGCGCCGATGCGCTGTCCCTGGGGCAGGAAGGCGTTCAAGGGCTATCTGGGCGAGGATCACGAGGCGTGGCGCGAATACGATGCCAGCGAACTCGTGAAACGGGCGCAGTTCCCGCAGACCATCCTCGTCGACCAGGGCCTGGCCGACAAATTCCTGGTCGATCAGCTTTATCCGGAAGTGTTCGAGGCGGCCTGCCGCGACGCCGGGCAGCGGCTCACCCTGCGCCGCCAGGAAGGCTACGACCACGGCTATTTTTTCATCTCGACGTTCATGGAAGACCACCTGCGGCACCACGCGGCGCAGTTGAACCCTTAACCGCAAAGGCTCGAAGACGCAAAGTGGCCGCAAGGGAATACAGAACCATGATGAATGCGGACGAGTCATCGACAGCTACACGTCGTATGTGCACGATATCCGGTATCTTGAGGGCGTTTCTTTGCGTTTCCTTTGCGCCTTGGCGCCTTTGCGGTTCACGTTAAGGAGTTTCGAATGCAAAAGCTGCTTGTATACCAATCGCTGTGGGCCATGGAACGCCGCCGTCCCGACGGGCTGGAGTGGTCGATGGACGAGAAGCTGAACATGATCCAGCGGGCGGGTTTCGACGGCTGCGGCGTGCGCTTCTTCGATTACAAGTACGCGAAGGAGGTCACGGATTTCCTGCGGGCGCACGGCATGACGTGGCAGGCGCAGTGCTATCCGCAGAAAGTGGACGACCTCAAGCCCATACTCGAGCATGTCAGGGAATTAGGCGCCGACCACATCAACCTGCAGCCCGATGTGCGTCCCTATTCGATCCAGGAATGCATTCCCTACATCGAAGGCTGGCGCAGGCTTGCCCATGACGCGAAGATCCCGGTGCATATCGAGACCCATCGCGACCGGATGACCACGGATCTTTTCTTTACCATGCAGCTGCTCGATTGTTTCCCCGACTTGAGGCTCACGGGCGACCTCTCGCACTACGTGGTGGGCCGCGAGTTCGCGTGGCCGATCAGCGAGGTGAACCACGGTTACATGCACCGCATCCTCAACAATTGCTGGGGCTTCCACGGCCGCGTGGCCAGCCGCGAGCAGGTGCAGGTGCAGATCAGCTTTCCGCACCACAAGGACTGGCTCGACCTGTTCATGGGCTGGTGGGAATATGGTTTCCGCAGCTGGCGCAGGCGCGCTCCGCAGGACGCGACTTTCACGTTCCTCTGCGAACTCGGGCCGAAGGAATACGCCATGACCGGCCCGGATGGCTATGAATTGTCCGATCGCTGGCAGGAAGCGCAGATGCTCAAGGACATGATCCGCGCGCTTTGGAAGAAAATCGAAGACGAGGAAGCAGGCACCGCCGCGCGCGCGGCCTGACCGGGTGTAAAACGGTTCCATACCTGTATTCGCGGCGCTGCCGCCAACGCACCGACGAATCCTTGGGGAGGGGGGCATGCAGGTAGCGGATACAGGATCGCAGGCGATGGCCACGGTCCGGCGGCGCCTGCTGCCGCTGATGATCGTCTGTTTCTTCATTGCGTTCCTGGATCGCGTCAACGTGGGTTTTGCCGCGCTCCAGATGAACGAAGACCTCGGATTCAGCGCCAGGATCTATGGCCTCGGCGCCGGAATTTTCTTCATCGGCTATTTCCTTTTCGAAGTCCCCAGTAACCTGATACTCCACCGCGTCGGCGCGCGGCGCTGGATCGCGAGGATCATGATCACCTGGGGGTTGATTGCGGCCGGCATGGCCTTCGTCCAGGGCACGACCTCGTTCTACGTCATGCGCTTCCTGCTCGGCGTTGCCGAGGCCGGCTTCTTCCCCGGGATGATCTACTACATCAGTCTCTGGTTTCCGCGGAGCGAACGGGCGCGGGCGACGGCGATATTCATCCTGGGCCTGCCGATTTCCGTGCTGCTTGGCGCGCCCATCTCCACCGCACTGCTCTCTTTGGATGGCCTGGGCGGGTATCAGGGCTGGCAGTGGCTGTTCGTCATCGAGGGCATTCCGGCGGTGTTCCTGGGGTTCGTCGTCCTCGCCTACCTTACCGATCGTCCGTCCGATGCCCGCTGGCTGCCGCCGGCACAGCGCGACTGGCTGGTTGCGAAGCTCGCCGAAGAGGCCGCCGCCACTGCGGGCATCCGCAGGTTCAGCGTCGGAGAAGCATTGCGCAACGGCAAGGTACTGGCGCTGGCGCTGGCTTTTCTATGCAACGTCGTGCCGATCTACGGCATCACGATGTGGCTTCCGCTGATCGTGAAAAGTGCGGGCGACATGACCAATGTCCAGATCGGATTTGTCACCACGTTGCCCTATGTTTGCGCGGCAGTTGCCATGGTGGTCAACGCGCGGCACTCAGATCGCACCGGCGAGCGCAAGCTGCACATACTTATCGGGGCGCTTGTCGGCGCCGCAGGCTTTGTCCTGGCCGCGGTTTCCACTTCACCCTACGTGGGTCTTGCTGGAATCTGCATTGGCGCCGCCGGCATCTGGAGTGCGAACACCGTCTTCTGGACCCTGCCCGCGACGTTTCTGACCGGCGCAGCCGCCGCTGCCGGCATCGGCCTGATCAATGCAGTGGGTAACCTGGGTGGATTCGTGGGGCCGTACCTGATCGGCTGGATCAGGGAGGCGCTGGGCGGATTCGGTCCTGCGATGTATTGCCTCGCGGGTTTTCTGACAGTGCACGGGTGCATTACCTATCTGTTCCTGAGGCGCGCGGAGAAGCGCGGAGAGATCGCGTAGGCGCGAAGCCGCGAAGCCGGAGAGGAAAGGTGAAAGGTAAAAGAGAAAAGAGAAAAGAGAAAAGAGAAAAGGGAAAAGAGAAACGCGTTAGCGCAAAATTTTTTCTTTACCTTTTACCTTTTACCTTTTCTCTTTTCTTTTTCCTCTTCGGTCTAGACGGGGCCTTCCAGCCACAGCCCGCCCGCGGCTGAGTACGCTTTGCAATCGCCTGAAATCCGCGCGCACGCGGAAAAAGAGAAGGGTGTCAGCGCACAGGCATGCGCAACGACAGTTGCGACATCGCCTGCGCAAGGCGGCGGAAATCGAGGGGCTTGGAAAGGATCTCGTCCACGCCGACGGTGAGCGCCTCCTGGTTGAGCACGGGGCCCGTGTATGCGCTGACCAGGAGGATGGGGAGATCGGGCCGGATTGCACGCAGCTGCTTGACCAGGTCGGTACCGGTCATGCCAGGCATCAGATGGTCTACCACCGCGGCATCGAAGCGCTGGGGCCCGGCCTGCAACTCCTGAAGCGCCTCGGCGGGCCGGGTAAAACCGGCGGGTTCATAGTTGAGCGCGGCAAGCATTTCCTCGGTCAGCAGCATCAAGGGCCTTTCGTCGTCGACGACCAGCACGCGTTCGCCCTTGCCCCGTGGCAGCGGCAGGTCATGTTCCGACTTCTTCATGGCCTCCGCATCCGAGCGCGGCAAATGGATCTCGAAGGTGCTGCCTTTGCCGGGCTCGCTGGATACGTGGATCATGCCGCCAAGTTCGTTGACGATGCTCTGCACCATCGCCAGGCCCAGGCCGGTCCCGGTGCCCGATTCCTTGGTGGTGAAAAAGGGCTCGAAAATCCGTCCCATCAATGCCGGATCTATTCCCCGGCCGGTATCCCGCACGGACAGCACGATGTAGTTCCCGGGCGGCAGTTGGCCTTGCGACAGGTTGCGCGTTTCCGCAACCGATATCTCGTCCAGAGATACGTCCAGCACGCCGCCGCCGTCCATTGCGTGGATCGCATTGGTGCACAGGTTCATCGCGACCTGGTGAATATGCGTCGGGTCCGCGACAACGGAGGCCTCCGTTGCGGCGAGGGAGACGCTCAGGTTTATGCTGGGCGGCAAGGAGGCGCGCACCAGTTCCAGCGTTTCTTCCAGCAGCGTCGCCGCATTGACCACCTCATGCCGGCCGCGGTTACTGCGGCCATAGCTCAGGATCTGGTCCACCAGCGAGCGGGCGCGATGCGAAGCCGACATGACGTTCGCCACGTAGCGCTTCAGCGGACCCGAATCCGGCGCGGCATTGAACGCCATGTCCCCGTACCCCAGGATCGAGGCGAGAATATTGTTGAAATCGTGGGCGATGCCGCCGGCCATGGTGCCGATGGCTTCCAGTTTTTCGCCATGGCGCAACCGCAGTTCCAGGCGTGAGCGCTCCGATTCCGCAAGGCGGCGCTCGCTGATGTCGCGATAAATCGCGTAGGTGGCGATCTGCCCGGCCGCCGTCATGATCGGGGCGACGAGGGCGGATACGGGCAACCGGTGTCCGTCCTTGTGCAGGCGCTCCGTTTCCCCGCCTGCCCGCTGCCCGGTGCTTGCCGCCCGCGCCATGCGGGCGGATTCCTGCCGCAGGTCGTCCGGCACGATCAGGTCATCCAGCGAGCGGCCGACGGCCTCGTCGGCGCCATAGCCGAAAACGGCGGAGAACTCCCGGTTCACGCGCGTTACCCGCTGCTGCGTGTCGAGCATCACGATCGCTTCCGGCGCGCTGTCGAACAACTCATCGAGCAGGGCCGTCTGCACGCGCAGGCCTTCTTCCGCAAGTTCACGCCTTCTGAGTTCGCGCAGCACCAGCCACATGAGCAGGGCGACGCTGAGGCAGAGAAGGGTGGTGCGGACCGTGCTGTGCATGACCTGGGTTCGCCAGGGAGCAATCACCGCCGAGCGGGGCACGCTGGCGCCGATCGCGAACGGATAACCTTCCACCGGTTGCGCGGCGTAAATCTGGTCGCTGCCGTCCACCGGGTTTGAAAGCATGGAGACGGCGCGACCGCTGCCCAGAAGGCCGGCGAAAATCCCCTGCTCGGCGAAGTCGTTGGGCTGTCCCGACTCCGGATGGCGCACGAGCAGGCTGCCATTCGGCCGCAACAGCTCGACTTCGCTCCCGGGCTCGAGCTTGATCGTCGAATAAAAACCCCGGAAGTATTCGAGGTCGAGAAAAGCGATGGCCACGCCCAGGAACTTCCCTTCGGCATCATCGATGCGCCGGCTCAGGACTATCGCCGACTTGCCTTTGTGCATGGATTCGGACACATGCAGGCCATCGCGCCCGTCGCGGTGGACGCGGAAATAGTCCTGGTCTATCCAGGGGGTCCGGTGGGGCGGCGCCCTGCCGGAATGGGCAGCGAGGCGGCCGCTGGCGTCGATAACGAGGAGTTCGTCGATATGCGGCGTTGCGAGCACGCGATCGCGCAGCCGCTGGCTCAGGCCCTGGTCGCTCAGGCGGCGCAGGTCCAGGCTCTGATTGGCGGCGGTGTCCTGCAACACCACGTCGATCACCTGCATGGTTCCCGCTGTCTGTTCGGCCAGCGTGCGCACCAGGTTGGCGTAGCTCTGTTGCGTGGTTTCGACGACGATCTCGAGCCTGCGGATGACGTCGTAAACCTGCACGGTCGCCGTCGCAACGATGACCAGCGTGCCGGTGATCCAGAGCGCAAGGCGGAAATTCAGGCGTTTGCGGCCGGCAGCCGACGGGGCTTCGGCACGAAATTGCGTCTGGGACTGGGGTTGGTGGGGCATGGCGGGACAGTGTTTATTACAGAGTGAAATAACGCAACCCGGCGCTATGGCTATACTTTGCCAATGGTTTCCCGCTCTTGAGGGGAAAGCATTTTCAGGAACACCTGTTTCACAGAGGATCGAGTATGGCCCCGCATATCCTCGTTGTCGATGACGACGCCGACATACGCCAGTTGATTGCCGAGTACCTCGGCGAATTCAACCTGCGCGTGAGCGTGGCCCGGGACGGCCAGTCGATGCAGAAGGCGCTGAACCAGAACGTCGTGGACCTGATCCTGCTCGACCTGAAACTGCCCGACGACGACGGCATGAATATCGCGCGAGAACTGCGCGCCAAGTCGAGCATTCCGATCATCATCCTGACCAGCCGCAAGGACGACGTCGACCGGATCATGGGACTCGAACTTGGAGCCGACGACTATCTGACCAAGCCCTTCAACCCGCGTGAGCTTCTCGCGCGGGTGCGTACGGTGCTGCGCAGGGCGCAGGCGCATCCGGCCGGTGCAAGGCCGGAGGGAGAGGCGGCGCGGGGTTATCGTTTTCCGGGCTGGGAACTCGACCTGCGGTCGCGTCGGCTGACATCCACCGCGGGCGACCGGGTGGAACTCACCCATACCGAATTCGCCCTGCTGATCGCTTTCCTCGGGTCGCCGCAGCGCATTCTCAGTCGCGAGCAGCTGATCGAGCTGAGCCACGGCGACGACGAAGAGGTGTTCGATCGCAGCATCGACGTGCAGATCCTGCGCCTGCGCCGCAAGATCGAGATGGACGCCAGCCGTCCCGAACTGATCAAGACGGAACGCGGCGAGGGTTATATCTTCAACGCCGTGGTCGAGGCAGTCGCCTGACAAGCAGGGTCAAGGGAATAGGGAGGAAATAAAGACTTAAGGTGCGAAGCCCTGGTGCGTCACCTTTGCGCTTTCACCTTTTCTCTCTTGCCTGCTTTGTCCGTGGCACGCGTTTCGTGCTCGAGGTGGCGGACGCCGGACCACCCCAGCGCCTTCGAGATGTTCTGGGCGGTCTGCCGCAGGATCTCGCGCGCGGCCGGCACCGACACCCGCGCATCGCGGTGCTGCATGTAGACGACGTTGAGCGACGCCACCACCCCGAAGTGGTCGAAGATCGGGAAGCAGATGTCGGAAACCCCGGCGATCGTGTCGCTTGGCCCCTCGTCGTAGCCGCGTTTGCGGATCTCCTCGAGGCGGCCGGCCAGCTCGCGGCGGCGGGCTTCGGGCGGCTTCCCCGTTCCCAGCAGCTCCGCGAAGAACTGGTCGCGCCGGGTGCCGGCCTGGAACGCGGTGATCACCCGTGCCGAAACCCGGTCGTCATGGAAGGCGAAGTGCGAGCCCTGGCGCACCGAGTAGCTCATCGGCTCCGGCGATTCCGCGCGCGCCAGCACCACCAGCCGCGCGTCGTGATGCACGCACAGGTGGTTGGACTGCTTGGTGGCCCGCGCCAGGTCTTGCATATGCGGCATTGCACAATCCAGAAGCCGGTCGATGGGGGGGTGCAGGTGCGCGAGCTCGAACAACCGCAGGGTCAGGACATAGGTGGCGTCCGGCTGGCGGGCGATGTAGCCGCGCCGCACCATCACATCCAGCATGCGGAACAGCTCGTTGGGCGACCGATCCAGCCTGCGCGCTATGTCCTGGAGGTTCAGGCCATGGGCCTCCGCGGCCAGGAGCTCGAGCACGTCCAGGCCTTTTTCCAGGGCCGGCGCGGAGTAGCGCGATTCCTCCGCAGCGGGAGATTTTCGGGTTGACAACGCGCCCCCTCGGTTTTTATAGTTGAAAGCTGATTTTATATATAAACTGCGGCATCACATTACAAGCAGGCGCCGGTCAAGGCAATGCGCGTCCGCAACGAAGCAGGGACGGCAATCACGCAGATTCTGCCGGAGCGGGGCGCGGGCTGGAAGGCCGGATGCCGGGTGTTGGGGGAAGCGAGAAGTTCCGTCTACATCAACGGGTGCAACGACGCCCGTATAACGAGGAGGAGAAGATGAATACCGTTCATGCGTTGAGGCATGCCGCAGTCGCGGGCGTTTGCCTGGGTGTGGCCGCCGTGGCATTTGCGCAAACCGATGCCGGGTTTCCCGTGCCCACGGGCAATGTGGCCGCTTCGGGTGCGAAGGTGGAGAAGTTGTTCGACGGCGATTGCTTCGCCGAGGGCCCGTCGGTCGGACCCGACAACGCGGTGTACTTCAGCGACATCACCTTCACCAAGTTCTGCAAGGACCCGGGCGGCAAGTTCCCGATGGGTGGCCACGTATGGAAGTACGATCCGAAGAGCGGCAAGACCGAGATCTTCCGCAGCCCGTCCGGGATGTCGAACGGCACCAAGTTCGACCGCGATGGCAACATGATCCTTGCCATGGGAGCGGACTACGGCTTGCGCATGCTTGCCAAGATCGACATGAAGACGGGCCGTAGCATGATCATCGCCGGCGCCTACGAGGGCAGGCCGTTCAACGCGCTCAACGACATCACGATCGACGAGAAGGGGCGCATCTATTTCACCGATCCTCGCTACCTGGGCCATGAGCCCGTGATGGCGGACGGCTTCGCCGCGTACCGCGTCGACCCGGACGGCAAGGTGGCGCGAGTGGCAACCGACTGCGGCAAGTGCAACGGCATCGCCATCTCGCCCGACCAGAAGCGCATGTATATCGTCGGCAACGACAATGGTTTCCTGGCCCTGGAAAACCTGAAGGAAGGCGAGAAATCGCTCCCCGGCCACCACCTCCTGCAGGTGTACGACGTGGACGCTGACGGCAAGTTGTCCAACCGCAGGGTCTTCAAGGACTACAGCAAGGATCGCACGCCCGCGTGCAGCGGTCCGGACGGGCTGGTCATGGACAGCGAAGGCAACGCCTGGGTGGCCGAGCGCTGCGAACACCGCCCCGGCATCACGGTGTACTCGCCGGACGGCAAGGAATTGGGCCACATCTCCACCGGCAAGGAATTGCCGACCAACGTGGCCTTCGGCCGGGGTGAACTCGCCAATACTCTCTATATCACCTCGGGCAAGAGCCTCTATCGCATCAAGGTGACCAAGAAGGGTTATCAGCTTCCGTAACAAGTAGTAAGCTTTCGCGCAGTAGCAAGTTGGCCGCAGGGACCCCGGTCTCTGCGGCTTTTTTCCTGATGGAGGAGCTTTACATGAGCAGCGTGCAACCCGTCGCCAGGAGCCGGACTTTCAAGGTGCTCTCCGGGGAGCAGGTGGAAGCGTTCGGCCGCAATGGCTACCAGTTCCCGTTGCGTGCCCTCTCCGCCGCGGAAGCCGATGCCTGTCGCTCGAAAGTCGAGGAATTCGAGTTCGAGCACGGGCTGATCATGAAGACACCGTATCGCAACAAGCCCCACATGGTGTTCAAGTGGGCCAACGAGCTGATCCGGCACCCACGCATCCTCGATACGGTCGAGGACATCCTCGGGCCCGACCTGCTGGTGTGGGGCAGCAGCTTTTTCATCAAGGAGCCGAACGATCCCGCGTATGTGTCGTGGCACCAGGATTCCACGTACTGGGGCTTGTCCCATCCCGATATCGTCACGGCCTGGGTGGCGCTCACCGAGAGCGACGTGCTCAACGGCGCCATGCGCGTCATCCCCGGCACGCATCTCAGGGACCAGCTGCCGCACAAGGACACCTTCGCCAAGGACAACCTGCTGACCCGCGGTCAGGAAGTCGCCGTCCAGGTTTCCGGCGACGATGCCGTCGACATGCTGCTGCATCCCGGCGAGATGTCGCTGCACCATGTGCGCATCGTGCACGGCTCCGAGCCGAACCGCGCCCACTATCGCCGCATGGGCCTCGCCATCCGCTACGTGCCGACCTACGTGCGCCAGACCGAAGGCCCGAAGGACTATGCCACGCTGGTGCGCGGCGTCGACCGCTTCCATCACTTCGAGTCGGAACCCGTCCCGAAGGTTGACTTCGGCGAACAGGAACGCGCCGACCACAATCGCATCACCGAAGAGGCGAACAAGATCCTCTACCGCGGAACGGACAGGGTCAAAAGCTAGGAGCGGGGTTCGAGGGCCGAGGTACGAGTCAAAAGCGATGTTGGAAAAGCGAATTCCCACCCGGTCCGTGAACCGCGGAACGTCGGTCCTGAATTAATGATTCTGGAAGTCGCCATCCTCAACGTGATTCCGGGACGCGAAGCGGAGTTCGAGTCCGCCTTCCGCCGGGCGCAGACCATCATCGCGTCAATGAAGGGCTATCTCTCCCACGACCTGCGCCGCTGCCTGGAAGCGCGCCACCGCTATGTCCTGCTGGTGGAATGGGACAGCCTGGAAGACCATACGATCGGGTTTCGCGGTTCGCCGGAGTATCAGGAATGGAAGCGCCTGCTGCATCATTTCTATGACCCTTTTCCGGTGGTGGAGCACTACGAGTCGGTTGGGATCGTGTCATGAAGTTCCGCAAGCATGGCTGTGCCGGACGCGGCGGCTGACAACAAGAGGCGCGCAGTCGCCCTGAAAAAAACATACTGGGAGGAAGAACATGGAGTTTCTTACCGGCATCCTGCTGCTGGTCGCATTTCTGGTCGTCGTCGCGGCCATCGTCCGCGGCCAGAGTCCTATCATCATGCTGTTGCTGCTCGCCATCGTCTGGGCGCTGCTGGCAGGCATCAGCATCAACGACATCCAGTCCAAGATCCTGCAGGGAGGCGGGGTGGCATACGCCTCCGCGGTGATCATCATCGTATTCGGCGCCTGGTTCGCGCAGGTCCTGATCCAGACCGGCATCGCGGAAAGCGTGATCCGCTCGGCGGTCGAACTGACCGGGGACCGGCCGATCGTGACCGCGATGACCGTCAATCTCGTCACCGCGCTGTTGTTCACTTCCATGTATGGGGTCGGCGCGGCCATCGCCATCGGCGTCATCGCGCTGCCCATCATGCTGAGCCAGGGCATTCCCGCCCGGGTGGCCGCTCCGGTGTTCACCATGGGGGTGGGTGCGGGTGCATTCGTGAACCTGGTGCAGTTCGGCACGTTTGAAAAGCTGTTTCCCGGCATCAAGTACGAGGCGCCCTGGCTGACCTACTTCTTCATCGGCATGGTGGTGTACATCCTGATCGCGTGGATGATGATCTGGATCAACCTGCGCAAGCTGGGCGTGCGCCACGCCGCATCCGTCGATGCCGCGCCGCCGCCTGCGCGCAAGCGCACGCCTTACTTCACCTATCTGGTGCCGGTCTTTCCGGTATTCATGATCATGGTGTTCAAGTGGCAGATCATCCCGACTTTCATCCTGTCCATCGTGCTTGCGCTTGCGCTGACCGCGAAGCAGCGCAGCTTCCAGGGCACGCTGAACCTGTTCAACAAGACGTTCTTCGACGCGTTTCCGGACATCGCGACGATCGCCGCCCTCTGGACCATCTGCGGCATGATCATCGTCACCGGACAAATGCCGCAGGTCGCCGGCGCCTTGCGGCCGATCTTCGATCCGATCCTGCCGCACACGACATTGCAGGCGGCCGTCTTCTTCGCGGTGCTGGGCGGCATCGGCAGCATTTATCGCGGACCGATGGTCGTGGTCGGCACGGGCGCCGCGCTGCTGGCGATCATCCTGTCCAACAACGAAATCCCGGTGCTGTACCTGTATGCGCTGTGGCTTGGCCCCACCGTCATGCAAGGCAGCGTCGATCCGACCAATTCCTGGACCTTGTGGACCATCGGCTATACCAAGGTGCCGCATGGCCAGTTCCTGAGGACGGCATTGCCTTATGGCTGCGCCATGGTCGCCGTGACGTCGGCGATCTGCTACTACATGTTCGGTTGACCGGACCGGAAAATGAGCGACGGCAAGACCTACCGCATCGGCATCGACGTCGGCGGCACATTCACCAAGGCGGTCCTGATCGACAACTCGAGTTTCGAAGTCGTCGGGCGTTTTTCCGTCATGACAACGCACAGCGATGCGCGGGGCGTGGCGGCTGGCGTCGTGGAGGTCTTCCGCAACGTGCTCGAGCGCTCGCGGGTCGATCCACAGGACGTTGTATTTCTTGCCCATAGCACCACGCAGGCGACGAACGCGCTGCTCGAAGGCGATGTGGCAGCCGTGGGCATCCTTGGCATGGCGAGCCGCGTCGAATCCCTCCTGGCGAAAGGCCAGATCAGCATCAAGGAAATCGAACTGGCGCCGGGACGATTTCTGCGGCCGTTGCATCGCTTCATCACCACGGACAGGCTTGACGAGGTACTGGTGCGCCGGACCCTTGAGGAGTTGCGCGCCGAGGGTGTGGAAGTGGTTGTCGCCAGCAGCGCATTCAGCGTCGACGATCAAAGCGCAGAGGAGATGGTCATCAAGGTTGCCGTCGAGCTCGGGATCGCGGTGACCGGCGGGCACGAGATCACCAAGCTTTACGGGTTGACCACGCGCACGCGCACCGCGGTCATCAACGCCAGCATCCTCCCGAAAATGATCGGCACGGCGAACATGACCGAGGAGGCCGTGCGCGAAGCCGGCATCGGCGCGCCGCTCATGATCATGCGCGGTGACGGCGGGGTGATGGACGTCCAGGAAATGCGCCGACGCCCGGTCGTGACCATGCTCTCCGGTCCGGCTGCGAGTGTCGCCGGCGCGCTGATGTACCTGCGCGTTTCCGACGGCATCTACTTCGAGGTCGGCGGCACCAGCACCAACATCGGCGTCATCCGCAACGGTCGCCCTACGGTGAAGCATGCCCGCGTCGGTGGCCACGATACCTACGTGAACTCGCTCGACGTGCGCGTGATCGGCATCGCCGGGGGCAGCATGGTGCGGATGCGGGGTAGCGATATTCATGACGTCGGACCGCGCAGCGCGCATATCGCCGGCCTGCACTACGCAGCGTTCGCCAAACCGGAAGACATTGTCGATCCGCAGATCGAGCTGTTCCGTCCGAAGGACGGCGATCCGGACGATTACATCGCAATCCGCTGTGCCGGCGGCGAGCGTTATGCGCTGACCAACACCTGTGCGGCGAACATTCTCGGTTACGCCAAGGCGGGCTGGCACGCCCATGGCAACGCCGAATCGGCGAGGCGGGCGTTTGCTCCGCTGGCGGAGCGGGCCGGCATCACGGTTGAGGAGGCCGCGCGCCGGGTATTGCAGAAAGCCGCCGCCAAGGTTACCGGCGTGGTGGAAGACCTGGTCAGTGAATATGCCCTTGACCGCGACCAGGCCGTGCTGGTGGGCGAGGGCGGCGGCGCCGCCTCGCTGATTCCCTTCGTGGCGGAAATCATGGAGCTGGACTTCAAGATTTCCCAGGACGCGGAAGTCATTTCCTCCATTGGTGTCGCC
>DASVNF010000151.1:0-3065 GCA_036384015.1 Burkholderiales bacterium | reverse complement strand
CGGACCCCAGGCTCGGCCGCGGACTTGCCTGGTTTGGCGGCGTTTATATGGCGGGGTCGATCGCGCGCATCGTCGTCGGCACTGCCGCCCCTTCCGCGCCGGCCTGGTTTTCGGCCTGGATACCGGCCTTCTTCCACCTCGTTCTGGCGGGATTCGTCCTGGCCGCCGCCCACTTCCACCTGCGTCATTCCCGGACGCCCGAAGCGGCCGCCCGAGCATGAGCCGGGTTCTTCCTTACTTCTGGTATCCGGCGTTGTTCGCCGCGGCGATCGCGATATTTGCGACGATGCTGGGCCAGGGATCGCACCTGCTGGCCGCCATGTACGTTCCCATCGCGCTGGTTGCGATTGCGATCGTCGGACTGGAATACGTTTTCCCGGCGCGACAAGACTGGAAACCGCGCCGTTCGGACGTGATGTCGGACGCGCTGTTCATGGTATTCATCCAGGGGCTGCTGCCGCGGGTGCTGGCTGCCGCGCTTGCCCTCGCGATCTCCGCCTGGACCCATGCGCACATCCCCAGTCCGCTGTGGCCGCACCAATGGCCGCTGTTCGGCCAGGCGATCCTGATGGTGCTGGCGGTGGACTTCCTGCGCTACTGGCTGCACCGCGCCTGCCATACGTTCAGCCCGCTATGGCGCCTGCACGAGGTCCATCACTCGCCCGACATCCTTTACACCCTCAACGTCGGGCGTTTTCATCCGCTCGAAAAGCTGCTGCATTTTTCCCTCGACACGGTGCCTTTCGTGCTGCTCGGCGTCGCGCCCGAAGTCGTCGCCGCCTATTTCCTGTTCTACGCCGTCAACGGTTTCTTCCAGCACAGCAACCTTCGTCTGCGCTACGGCTTCCTGAATTACGTGGTCGGCAGCGCCGAGACCCATCGCTGGCACCACGCCCGCGATCCCAAAGTGGCGTATTGCAACTTCGGCAACACGACGATCGTATGGGATCTGCTGTTCCGCACCTGGTACCTGCCGAAAGACCGCAGCCTGGAAATCGGCATTCCCGACCGCGACTATCCGCGGGACTTCTGGTCCCAGATGTTCACCCCATTCCGCAGGGGCACAACCCAACAGGGCTTCAAGCAACGCATGGCCGACCTCGCCATCGCCCTGCAATTGCGCTGGACACGCCTGTCCCAGGGACGCCGCATTGCCGCGGCGGCGCGCGACCCGATGCGCGTGCAATACGATCTGCTCGCGCGAATCGTCAGGCAGAACCGCGATACCACGTTCGGGCGCAGGCACGGCTTTGCCGGCATCGACGGGTACGCCGGCTTTGCCAGGAGTGTTCCCGTCAACGAATACGAAGCCCTGCGCCCCTATGTCGAGGCGGAGATCGAACGGGGCGAGCGGGGCTTGACCGCAGAAGCCCCCATGCACTACCTGCGCACCAGCGGCACCACCGGCAAACCCAAGGACATTCCGCTGGTGGATTCGCACCTGCACCGCTTGCGGCTCATCAACCGTCTGTCCGTCTCGAGCCAGCATCGCGTCTCGCCCGCCGCTTTCAGCGGCAGCATCCTCGTCATTACCAGCCCGGCAACGGAGGGCCGTCTCGGCAACGGAAAGCCCTACGGTTCCGCTTCGGGCGTGGTGTCGGGCAGCACGCCGCCCCTGGTGCGCGAGAAGTTCGTGCTTCCGGCACCGGTGCTGACCATCGCGGACAGCCACGTCAAATACCTCCTTGTCCTGCGTCTTGCGCTTGCGCGCCCGGACATCACCTATCTCGGCACGGCCAATCCCAGCACGGTGCTGGCGCTGATGAAGCTGTATCGGGAGAACGAGTCCGCGCTGGTTGCGGACCTTCGCAATGGCGGATTTTTTCTTTCCGGCCGTGTTCCCGCCGGGGTGCTGGCCGCGGTGCAAAAGCGCCTGCGCGCGGATCCGCAGCGCGCTGCCGCCATCGAAAAGCTGGCGGCGACCGGCGCCAGACGCCGCATTGCCGACCTCTGGCCGAAACTGCGGCTGGTCGTGACCTGGACCTGCGCCAGCGCCGGCATCGCGGCCGACGCCCTGCGTGAGGAACTGTCGCCGCGCACGCGCATTCACGAGCTGGGCTACGTCTCCAGCGAGTTCAGGGGAACGGTCACCATCGGCAGGCGCGCCGGCAGCGGGCTGCCCACCTGGGACACGCATTTCTTCGAGTTCGTGGAGAAGGACGCCTGGGATCGCGGCGAACCGGAATTCCTGACGCTGGACCGGCTGTGCAAAGGCGGTGAATACTATGTGATCGTCACCACGCCTTCCGGGCTCTACCGTTACTTCATCAACGACCTGGTGCGAGTGACGGGTTTCCTGCATCGCATGCCGCTGCTCAAGTTCATGCAGAAAGGCAAGGGCGTCACCAGCATCACTGGTGAAAAGCTCTACGAATCGCAGGTGCTCGCGGCGGTCCGCCACAGCCTGGAACAGATCGGCCGGACGCCGCGCTTTGTCATGATGCTGGCCGACGAGGCCGGCCAGCGGTACCGGCTGTACGTGGAGACCGATGCCGGGGAGAAACCGGGGCCGCTTCTCCTGGCGCAGATGGTCGATGCGCAATTGCGGTCCCTGAACGTCGAGTACGACGCCAAGCGCGAAAGCGGCCGGCTGCCGGAAATCGCTGCCGCCTGGCTGTCACCGGGAACGGAAGACGCCTACAAACAGGCCAGCGTGCAGCAGGGACAGCGCGAGGGACAATTCAAAGTGGTCGCTCTCGCCTATAAGCGGAAGTTCACGTTCGACCTGGAAGCATTCGTCGAGGGCGGCCCGCCATGATCGAATCCATCGACGCACAAGCCCTCGAGATCCCGTTCAAGACCGCGTTCTCCCACGCATCGGCTTCCCGCAACGCCATGCATAGCCTCTGGGTCGAGGCACGCCTGCGGGATGGCAGCGCGGGATTCGGCGAAGGCTGTCCGCGCGACTACGTAACGGGAGAAACGCTGGCGGGCGCCCTGTCTTTCGTCGCCCGGCACCGGGAAGCCTGGCTGGGCGAAATTCGCGGCTTCGAATCGCTGGCCGGCTGGGTTCTAAACCATCGCGCGGAGATCGATGCGCATCCGGCCGCCTGGTGCGCGGTGGA
>DASVNF010000150.1:0-2491 GCA_036384015.1 Burkholderiales bacterium | reverse complement strand
CTTCAGGTAGGCACGGAACAGCGCGTCCGCGAGATCTTCCCCGTCGATGTCCAGCAGCGCGAGCGGACTTAACGACGTGATCTTCGTGCCGGCGATGAATTCCATGGTCAGCACCCGGGATGTGCTGAGATCGCCGATCGGTTGCGGAATGACGATCTCCGGGATCTCCGCGAGGTTCCGGCCGATGCGTGTCAGATGGAGGGCTTCCTGGCGGAAATCCAGTTCGCGCAGCAGGGACTTGCGGAATTCGTCGAACATCAGCGCCACGCCATAGCGCTCCCCCGTGCCGGTATGCTCGTCCAGGAAATGCGCCACCTCGACCAGGGCCTCCAGATCGGCCTGCACCTGCTCGCGAATGGCGGGACGCTGCACCTTGAGGGCGACTTCGCGCCCGTCGCGCAGCGTTGCGTGATGGACCTGCGCGATGGAGGCGGCGGCCAGCGGCTTCGGATCGATCGACCCGAACCCTTTGAGGCGCACATCCAGTTCCGATTGCAGGATGGCCTCGATCTCCGTGAACGGGATCGGTTCGCAGCGGTCCTGCAGGCGGGTCAGCGCGTCCGCGTAGGCCTGCGGGACAATGTCCGGGCGCGTGGAAAGCAGCTGGCCCAGCTTGATGAAGGTCGGCCCGAGCTTCTCCAGGTCGTCCGCCAGTTCGTTCGCCGCCGGCGCGTTGTCGGAGTTTCCCGGCGCCTCGGGCAGCAGGTCGCCGAGGCCGGCACGGTTGACGAGGTCGCCACGCCCGTACTTGAACAGCAGGAGCGCAATATCCTTGTAGCGTTTCAGGTGCTGCGGCTTGAGCGAGAGGGCCATCCGGGTCTCCATCGACATTTCCTATGGATCGGACAGCCAATCGCGGGAACACGTTCTGTGGATAGGCTTAATGGACAAGGACCGCGGCAAGAATTCCGCGCGGCCCGGCACCCCGGCGGGTTCGGCGCGGCGGCAATTCAGCGCCTTCGTGCATCGCGTCGCCGTACCGGCCGCGGAACGCAGGAACGGCCGGCGTTCGCGCCCTGCACCGCCCGCCAGCGGTGCGGGGGCCTAGGGTTGATCGAGATCGAACACCTTGTGCAGCACCCGCACGGCAAGCTCCATGTACTTCTCGTCGATCACCACGGTGATCTTGATCTCGGAGGTGGAGATCATCTGGATGTTGATGCCCTCTTCGGCGAGCGCGCGGAACATCTTGCTGGCCACGCCGACGTGCGAGCGCATGCCGACGCCGACCAGGCCGACCTTGCAGCACTTGTCGTCGCCGATGTATTCGCGGGCGCCGATGTGGTCGCAGACCTTCTTGAGGATGTCCATGGTCCGCTTCAGGTCGTTGCGATGGACCGTGAAGGAGAAGTCCGTCATCCCGTCCTTGCCGATGTTCTGGACGATGACATCGACCTCGATGTTCGCGTCGGCGATCGGGTCGAGGATCTGGTAGGCGATGCCGGGACGGTCGGGCACGCCGAGGATCGTGATTTTCGCTTCGTCGCGGTTGAATGCGACGCCGGAGACCAAAGCCTGTTCCATGTTCGCGTCTTCCTCAAAAGTAATCAGCGTTCCCGACTTCGCCTCTTCCTCGATCGGAAGCTCGGGCGGGGTCAGGCTCGACAGCACGCGCAGCCGCACCTTGTACTTGCCGGCAAATTCCACGGAGCGGATCTGCAGCACCTTGGAGCCGAGGCTCGCCATTTCCAGCATTTCCTCGAAGGTGATGGTTTTCAACCGCTGCGCTTCCGGGACGACGCGGGGATCGGTCGTGTAGACGCCGTCCACGTCGGTGAAAATCTGGCATTCCTGCGCCTTGAGGGCGGCGGCGAGCGCGACGCCGGAAGTATCGGAACCGCCGCGCCCCAGGGTCGTGATGTTGCCGTCCTCGTCGACGCCCTGGAAACCGGCAACCACCACGACATGGCCGCTCTTCAGGTCGCGGCGGATGTTCTTTTCGTCGATGTCGAGGATGCGCGCCTTGGTATAGGCCCGGTCGGTGCGGATGTGCACCTGGGCGCCGGTATAGGAGCGCGCCTTGACGCCGATCTCCATGAGCGCCATCGACAGCAGGCCGATGGTGACCTGTTCGCCCGTGGAGGCGATGACGTCCAGTTCGCGAGGATCGGGATGGGCCTGGATTTCCTTGGCGAGCGCGATCAGGCGGTTGGTCTCGCCCGACATGGCGGAGACCACCACGACCATGTCATGGCCGGCGGCTTTCCACTTGGCCACCCGCTTCGCGACATTCTTGATGCGCTCGGTCGATCCGACCGAAGTGCCGCCGTATTTTTGGACGATCAGGGACATTTGCCGGTAGTGCTGCGAAAAAGGGGGGAATTCTAGCGGATTTGGGGCACGAACAGCACCGGAAAGGTGCTGGGTGCTGAGTACCGGGTGCTGAGAAAAGGCCGCTTCCCCGCCCGGGGTAAGGGTTGTGGTGATTTCAGGGCGGAAGCATTAAATGCCTTATTGCCCTTTTCCCAGCACACAACACTCAGCACACGTG